>NZ_JBFALP010000006.1:0-366142 GCF_040660235.1 Streptomyces sp. NPDC049970
GACAGACCGTTGGACGCACCATCCTGATTGACCGCACTACCCCGCACCACCGCGAGCACCCGGTGCCCACGACGACGCGCGTCAGACAACCGCTCCAGGACCAGTACGCCGACTCCCTCTGACCACGCCGTGCCGTCGGCCTCCGCGGAGAAGGCCTTGCACCGGCCGTCGGACGCCAGGCCGCCCTGACGGCCGAACTCGCGGAACATGCCGTCCGTCGCCATGACGGCCACACCTCCGGCCAGGGCCAGATCGCACTCGCCCGAGCGCAACGCCCTGCCCGCGAGATGGACCGCCACCAACGACGACGAGCACGCCGTGTCGACCGTCACCGCCGGACCCTCGAAACCGAACGTGTAGGCCACCCGACCCGACAGGACACTGGGGGTGGTGCCGGTGAGGATCTGGCCGGCGAGATGGTCGGGCGCTTGGTGGGCGCGGGGGCCGTAGTCGTGCGAGGTCGCGCCGATGTAGACGCCGGTGGTCGAGCGGGACAGGCTGTCCGGATCCATTCCGGCATGCTCAAGGGCTTCCCAGGAGGTCTCCAGGAGCAACCGCTGCTGCGGGTCCATCGTCAGCGCCTCACGGGGTGAGATGCCGAAGAACTCCGCGTCGAAGTCCGCGGCTCCGTCGAGGAACCCGCCGCCGGGGGCGGAGTCGTCCGGGCCCGTGCCGCGCGGTGCCCAGCCGCGGTCCGCAGGCCAGGTCGTGGAGGCGTGCGCGCCCTCGGCGACCAGATGCCAGAGGTCGTCGGCGGAGGCGACTGCACCGGGGTAGCGGCAGGCCATGCCGACGACGGCCACGGGTTCGTCGCCGGTGTGCGGCGGGCGCCGGTCCGACTCGGGTGCTGGGCCGGTCGCCTCGCCTCCCACCCGACCGACGGGCGTGGCGGAACCCGACGGGTCCGGTGCGTCGCCGGCCCCGTCCGGCGCCTGTGCACGTGTGGCCAGGCCGGTTGCGGGTGTGCGGGGGGCGGCCGGCTCGCAGGATCCGTTCTGCGGACCGGTGCGCGGGCCGGCGCTGCCGAGTGAGGCGTCGATGTGCGCGGCCAGGGTCCGGGGCGTGGGGTGGTCGAACACGGTGCTCCCCTTGACGGGCAGTCCCGTGTGGGCCGTGAGGGCCTTGCCGAGTTCCTCGATCATGACGGAGTCGAACCCGAGGTCCTTGAACGTGAGCGCCGGGTCGACCGGACTCGTTTGCCGCATGACCACGGCCGCCCGCTCGCACACGAAGGCGCGCAGAGCCGACACGCGCTTGACGCCGGTGAGCGCGGCCAGGCGGGCGAACTCCTCACGGCCGGGGCTCTCCGTGGCCGTGCCGGCGCTGTCGGGGGCCGCGCCGGGCGACTGCGGGGAGGCTGGTGCCGGCCCGGCATCGGATGCCTGAACGGCGGGCGGCGCCTGCGCGGCGGCCGGCACAGGTCCGACGTCGAGCCAGAAGCGCCGGCGTTGGAAGGGGTAGGTCGGCAGGTCGACACGTCGGGCACCGCCCAGCACGGGAGCCCAGTCGACGTCGGCGCCGGCCACCCACAGCCGCGCCAGCGACCTGAGCGACACGCAGCCCTCGACTTCTCCGGCCAGCGGAACGACGGAGAGGAGTCCCTCCACGTCCGACTCCGCGGCCAGGGCGGCCAGAGCCGCCTCCGGACCGATCTCCACGAAGGTCGGCACGTCACTGTTCCGCAGGAGCGCCAGGGCGGCGTCGAGCGGGACCGACTCCTGCGCCTGTCGCACCCAGTGCGCCGGATCCCTGAAACGGGCGGATTCCACCGCCCCCTCCGGAACCGTCGACGCCACGGTCAGCCTCGGGACGCCGGGTTCGATGGAGGACAGCACCCTCAGGTGGGCGTCCGCCCGGGCGGACGACGGGAGCTCGCTCAGCCAACCGCGCGCCAGCACGGCGCGTGCCGCGTCCCTCAACGACCACACACCGGACACATGGGCGGCAGCCAACTCGCCGAGCGCGTGGCCCACCACGGCCGACGGCCGGAGCCCCCACGAGGTCAGCAGCCGCCACGAGGCCACACCGAACGCGAAGGCACCGGCCTCCGCCCGACCCCCGCACACCGAGCCTTCGGTCCCCTCGGTCATGTCCCGACGCAGTGCCGCGCCGAACGTCCCGTCCTCCAGTCCGTACCGCGCCTTCGTCTCCGTCGGCAGGCCGAGCGTGCCGGCGACCTCGGCGGCCACCTCGTCGAAGGCGTCGCAGACCTCCGCAAGTCCCTGGGCGAACAGAGGAAAGGCCATAAGGCCGGCGGCGGCTCCGGGCTTCGGGGCCCTGCCCGAGAAGACCACTCCCGTCCTGCCCGGCGTCTCCGGACCGGACAGCACGACGCCGGGAGCGGGGGATCCGTCGGCGAGCGCGCGAACGCCGGTCAGCAGCTCCTCGTGCGAGGGTGCCACGACGGCCGCCCGCCGCCCGAAGCCCTTGCGCGATGTCGCGAGGGACCATGCGACCTCGGCCGCCGACGCCTCGGTGACGTCGACAGCAGTGCTGTTCAGCAGCCGGGACGCGGCGTCGCGCAGGGCGGCGTGCCCTCGTCCGGACAGCAGCCACGGCACCTCGGCGGACGGCGCCGACGGCCCCGTGGGCGGCGCAGGACGCTCTTCCCACCCGGACAGGACCACATGGCAGTTGGTGCCCCCCATGCCGAACGAACTGACGCCGGCGACGCGTTCGCCACCCTCTTCACAGGCTTCCGCGGGACCGTCCGGCCACGGCCCGAGCTCCCGCTGCACGCACAGGTTCAGTTCGTCCAGCGCGATGCGGGGGTTGGGGTTCTCGAAGTTGAGGCTGGCGGGCAGCTGGCGGTGTTTGAGGGCGAGGACGACCTTGATGAGGCCGGCGATTCCGGAAGCGCCGCTGAGGTGGCCGATGTTGGTCTTCACCGAACCGACGGCGAGGGGGCTTCCCGCCGGGCGGTGGCGGCCGAGTGCCTGGCCCAGTGCGGCGGCCTCGACGGGGTCCCCGGTGGGCGTGCCGGTGCCGTGCAGTTCGACGTAGCCCACGGCCTCGGGTCCGATGCCGGCGTCCCGGTAGGCGGAGGTGAGCACGTCGGACTGGGCCTCGACGGTCGGTGCCGTCAGGGTCGCACCGGCGTGGTCGTTGTTGGTCGCGCTGCCGCGGACCAGGCACAGGATGCGGTCACCGTCGGCGAGTGCGCTGTCGAGGCGCTTGACGACGACGGCACCGCCACCCTCGCCCGGCACGTAGCCGTCGGCTCGCTCGTCGAAGGTGTGGCAGCGGCCGAGCGAGGACAGCGCACCCAGGCGGGCGGCGAGCAGCACGCTCTGCGGGAGCAGGTGGAGGTTGACACCGCAGACCAGGGCGGTGTCGGACTCACCTGCGCGCAGGCTCGCGACCGCGAGGTGGAGGGCCACCAGGGAGGAGGACTGTGCGGAGTCAACGGTGATGCTCGGGCCCCGGGCACCGAGGAAGCCGGCGAGTCGGTTGGCGAGTACGCCGCGCTGCACTCCGGTCAGCGCGTGCTGGGTGGCGAGCATCCCGACGTGCGGGGAGAGCAGTTGGGCGTAGTCGTCGCCGGTGACTCCGACGAAGGTGCCGAACCGGGTTTCGCGGACCCGGTCCGGTGTGATCCGGGCGTCCTCCAGCGCCTCCCAGCCGAGTTCGAGGGCGAGGCGCTGCTGGGGGTCGACGAAGGGAGCCTCGCGCGGAGAGATCCCGAAGAACGCGGCATCGAACTGGTCGACGTGCTCCAGGTAGGCGCCGGTACGAGGGGTGAGCGCTGCGTCGGGCCCCGCCCAGCGGCCGGGCGGCACCTCTCCGACGGCGCTCCCGCCCGAGGCGAGCAGTCGCCACAACTCGTCCGGGTTCTCCGCGCCGGCGAAGCGGCACGAGACACCGACGATGGCGAGAGCCGAGTCCAGGCCGTCCGCTGCCCTCATGAGTGCGACTCCCTAGATGTGCTGGATCTCCCGGATTCCCGGTCACCCGGGACTGCCGAGATCTCCGTACGGAAAGCGAAAGGCGGAGAGTGAACACGAGCGAACAGAGGACCCGCACACAATTTCCCCGGAAAGGATTCGGGACATGTGCGAGCAGTACGCATCGCGAGCGTCCCACGCTTTCATTCGGCGGGTGCGGCACCATCGGCGAACGCCGCCGTTACGTGTCCCCGGGGGCCGTATACGTCCCTCTGTCTCGGATCACCGCCTCTCCCCGAACCGGAAAAGGCGGGAATGCCGGGGAGTACGGCGGCCGGGTCAGTCGAGGTAGTCCTCGGCCCCGCCGTCCCGCACGGTGTCGAGGGTGAAGCAGTGGAACCCTCCGCCGAAGAGGCGTCGGTGCCGGTGCCGTACCGGCACGACGGTGAACTTCGCACTCTCCAGGACCTGGACCAGCTCCGGGCTCGCCTCGTTGACCAGCACGGTCTCCGGATCGACGGAGAGCACGTTCAGGTCGATGAAGGGGCTGGTCAGGATGAGCGCGTCGTCGTCGTACTGCGGGAAGCCGTTGCGTGTGGGGGTGGGGGCGACGATCCGGTCCCAGCGGCGCAGGGCGGGCGGTAGGGCGTCGGCGACCGCCTCGGATCGGACGAGCAGCAGACCGGGACGCAGTGCCAGCACCATGCTGTCGATGTGGCTGTCGCTCAGCCGGTGGACCCGGTGGACGCGGAAGCGTCCCTCGAGGTGGCGCTCCAGCCAGGTGACGGCGAGTTCGTGGTTCTCCGTCGATACGTTGGCGACGATGTCCCGGCCGAGCCGGAGGCACTGGGCCGCGTCGAACATCATCTCCGGGCCGACGTCCCAGGGCGAGGGGCGGGGTTCCGTGATCGGCTCGGTCGGTCCTCCGACGGTCGCGGTCTGTACGTAGGACAGGTCGAACGAGGCGTCCGTCATCAGAGGGCGGGGCATCGTGGTCCAGCGGCAGCCGCGCCGGAAGTACTCCTGGAACAGCGGTTTCAGCATCTGGGTCTCGAAGTAGCGGGAGCGGATCATCGGGGGTGTCTCGATGATCTCGTCACCGAGGACGAGCGTGTTGTCGCGGATGTTGAGCGGCGGTACGACGGAAGCGGACCAGGCCGGGGTGGTGACCTCGGGGGTCTCGGCGGGCAGCGTGCGGGGGCGGTGGACGGTGACGCCGAGGTCGCGCAGGGTGCCCGCGAGGCCTTCGAGGTCCTCGTTCAGTTCGTCGACGTAGCGCCGGGCCACCGGCAGTCGCTGCCGGTCGGTCCCCTCGCTCCGGGCGGACAGACGAGGGTAGTACCACTCGGACAGGCCGGGGTTGTCCTGGGCGAGGTTGTCGTGGAAGAAGAGGTCGAACGAGAGTTCCCGCTCGTGCGAGACGTAGTTCTCCGCGGAGCCGACCACGACCTCACGCAGTCGCGACCACTCGTCAAAACTGTTCAGAAGCATGCAGGGAACCGCCTACTCGTCGGGGTGGCCGGGCGGCCGCGAACTCCACAGAGCTCTCGCCATCGTCACGGGGGCCCGGCCTTTTCGGGTATCAGCGAGTTCCGCAGTTACGGCACGGAATTTCCTTTCACCTACCGCCTCGGTAGCCATTCGTGCGACATTGAGGTCCCGGAGTTGCGGAGGGATTCTCGGAGGCCCGCACAAGGGAGGAGGAATCCCCCGTGGGAGCAGTTTCCCGGATCCGCATTGTTCCGGGCTCTGTCGAGTTCGTTCTCTCGCGAGATGAGGAAGGGTCATGGGTGACCCGTTGCACACCGTCTCCACACTGCCCGCGGCACGGCGGCCCGGCTGCCCCTTCGACCCTCCCGCGGAGCTGCTCGAAGCCAGGCGACACGGTCCGCTCAGCCGCTACACCTTCCCCGGCGGGCACCTCGGCTGGTTGGTCACGGGGTACGACCTGATCAAGTCGGTGCTGGCGGACCCGCGGTTCAGTTCGCGGCGGGAGTTCATGCGCCATCCGACCGTCGACTACTGCGGTCTCGAGCTGCCGCCGGTGCCGCCGGGCGAGTTCCTCCTCATGGACGACCCGCTGCACAGCCGTTACCGCAAGCAGCTGATGGGCAAGTTCACTGTGCGCCGGATGCGGCTGCTCACCGAGCGTGTCGAGCAGATCACCTTCGAACACCTGGACGCCATGGCGGAGTCGGGCCCTCCCACGGATCTCGTGAGCGCGTTCGCCCAGCCGGTCCCGGCCATGACGATCTGTGAACTGCTGGGCGTGCCGCTCTCCGCCCGGGCTTCCTTCCAGGCGCAGTTCGAGTCCTTCATGGATGCGGAGGCCCAGGAGGAGGACGCGGTCGCCGCGTACACGACGACGCGGCACCGGCTCGGCGAGCTGGTGGCCGCGAAGCGTGCACACCCCACCGACGACGTGCTCAGCGAGCTCGTCGACAGCGACCTCACCGACGAGGAACTACAGGGAATGGCGCTCGTCCTGCTCGCCGCCGGCCTCGACACCACGGCGAACATGCTTGCGCTCGGGACATTCGCGCTGCTGCGCCATCCGGAGCAGCTCGCCGCGCTGCGCGCCGACCCCGGACTCACCGACAGGGCCGTGGAGGAACTGCTGCGCTACCTCAGCGTCGGCAAGACCTTCATGCGGACGGCCCTGGAGGACGTGCGGCTCGGCGGACACACCGTCAGGGCCGGTTCGTCGCTCATCCTGTCCTACAACACTGCGAACCGTGACCCCGAGCGGTTCACCGACCCGCATGTCCTGGACTTCGGACGGCGGGCCGGCGGGCACGTGGCCTTCGGCCACGGCATCCATCAGTGCCTGGGCCAGCAGTTGGCACGAGTCGAGATGCGCGTCGCCTTCCCCGCGCTCGTGAACCGCTTCCCCTCGCTGCGGCTCGCCGTCCCGGCCGAGGACATCGTGCTGCGCACGGAGCTGTCCGACATCCACGGGGTGAAGAGCCTTCCGGTCACATGGGACGGGTGAACCATGAGGGTCGGGGTCGACGCCGAACGCTGCATCGCATCCGGGATGTGCGCCCTCACCGCAGGTGAGGTGTTCGACCAACGTACAGAGGACGGCCGGGCCGTCGTCCTGCTTCCCGAACCTCCGGGCGGCATGCTGGAGGCGGTCCGGGAAGCCGCCGCGCACTGCCCGACCGCTGCGATCGGGCTGTGGGCCTCAGGCACCTGACGCCCACAGGCCGCGCGGCGGGCGCACGCGCGGGACGGCCCCGCCCTGCCCGGCCTCCACTGCCTCTCTGCGTCGGCTCCGGCTCACCACGGGCCCGGACCCGACGGGTGGCGTGCAGAGTGCGGGTACGCGCCGCGCACCCACACCGTCGCCCAGAGCCGGAACGCTCGGACAGGGCGAGGTAGTTCCATCGTCAAGGGCGGCGGCGGCCCGACGTCCCCGTGGGCACCACACCGCGGGCGCCGCGCGTGGTCGCGGCCATCACCCGGGAGTTGATGGGACCATCCGCTTCCCGGAAACGGGGCAGGCAGCCTGGGCAGGAGCGTGCATCGGGCCGGTGGGCTCTACCGATTTCGCCGATCGCCGGGCTCTCCACTGCCGTCGGTCGGTGAGCCGAACGGGAGAGCGTTGTGGGCCGCGTCGGCCTCGGCTGCGTCGGCGAGAGCCTCCGCGGCGGCCTCGGCGGCCTGTGCCGCGTCGTCGGCGGCTTCCGCAGCCCTGTTCTCAGAGGACTTGTCGCGGGTTGCCGGCGACCGGGGCAGCTTCTCGCTGAAGGCCCGGGACACGCCTTCGAGTGCCGAGGTGACCTCGCTGGGGATGACCCAGAAGGTACTGCCCGGCCCCTGCGAGAGCTGAGGCAGCATCTGCATGTACTGGTAGGCGAGCAGCTTGGGGTCCGGGTCGTTGCGGTGCACGGCCTGGAAGACTTCGTCGACGGCGCGGGCCTCGCCCTCGGCTTTGAGGATCTCGGCGGTGCGATTGCCCTCTGCGCGCAGAACGGCGGACTGCTTGTCGCCTTCCGCGGTGAGGATCTGCGACTGGCGTTGCCCTTCGGCCCCCAGGATGGCGGCCCGCTTGTCCCGCTCGGCACGCATCTGTTTCTCCATCGCGTCCTTGATGGACTGCGGGGGGTCGATGGCTTTGATCTCGACCCGGTTGACCCTCAGTCCCCACTTCCCGGTGGCTTCGTCCAAAACGCCGCGGAGCTGGTTGTTGATGGTGTCGCGCGAGGTGAGCGTCCTTTCCAGGTCCATGGAGCCCACCACGTTGCGCAGGGTGGTTACGGTGAGTTGCTCGACGCCGTGCAGGAAGTCATCGATCTCGTAGGCGGCGGCACGTGGATCGGTGACCTGAAAGTAGAGGACGGTGTCGATCTCGACGACCAGGTTGTCCTCGGTGATCACCGGCTGCGGCTTGAACGAGACGACCTGTTCTCGCAGGTCGATCAGCGGATAGACCCGGTCGATGTAGGGGATGACGAGGTTGAGGCCGGGCTTCAGCGTGCGGCGGTAGCGGCCCAGGCGCTCGACGTTGCGAGCGCGTGCCTGTGGCACGATTCGAACCGCACGCACCACCGTGAAGACGGCGATCAAAGCGACGACCAGACCTGCTACGAGCAGCGCCGAGACGTCCATGGCTCACTCCCGGGGGTAGACGAACGCGGTGGCGCCATTGATCTCCATGACGTCGACGGTTGTGCCGGGCGGGATGGTCTGCGTCTCGTCGAAGGAGCGGGCCGACCACTCCTCGCCCCCGATGCGCACCCTGCCGTCAAGGGCCGTCACCTCCGAGACGGTGCGGGCGGCCTGACCCACCAAGGCCTCGACGCCGAAGCGCTCGGCCGGAGGGGCCAGCACGTGACGCACCACGAGGGGGCGCACGAACAACAGGCTGCCGGTCGCTACGGCGGTGAACAACACGAACTGCAGGGGGAGCGGCAGCCCGAGCGCCGCACTCCCGGCGGTGACAAGTGCCGCGACCCCGAGGATTCCCAATGCGGCGGTCAAAGTGAAGATCTCCACGAGACCCAGGACACCTGCCGTGATCAGCCAGATCAGCCAAGAATCCATGGACCCTCCTCCTGATGCGCACTGGCGCACGGAGGCGACTGGCGCCTAGGCCCCCACCCCGGGCTACCTGTTCCCGCAAAGCGGACGCATTCCTTGTGTAACCGTATGCCCGATTTAATAATATTAAACACAAATAACTTGCATGGGAAGTTGAGAACTATTTCGCCATCTGGGTGCCGGAAGCATGCCGCTTCGACCGCCTTGGCCAGGGGGTTCGCGGCCTCTTCGTGGCGGACCAGCAGCCCAAGCTCCCGCCGGCCGAGTTACGGACCCTTCTCGGTCGAACTCAGTTCCGAATCTCGGCGAACCGATGACACCCGGGCCCGGCCTGCACCCCTCTTCCGGCCTCACTGACCGCCTGAGACCGTCGGGACGCCTCGCCCCCGCCCTCAGGGCTCCGACGCGTCTTCGCGGGGCTCGGCCAGGATGGGGGCCTGCGCACGCTCGCGGAGCGCCGCGATGACCGCGTTCACCGCGGCGCGCCGTGGAGTGCTGCGCCGCAGGACAGCGGCCACGTTGCGGTTCACCGGCGGGTCGAGCGGCCGGGTGACGACGGCGTGGTCAGGCGTGACAGCCAGGGCGGGCAGCAGGGCGATCGATCCGGTCGAACCCACGTGCCGCAGCAGCATGAGGTAATTACTGAACCGGCATGCCACACGGGGTTCGAAGCCCGACTCACGGCACAGTCGCAGGGTGAGGTCCGCCATGTACGACTGCGGCCGGTCGCACGCCCAGGTCTCCTCCGCGCAGGCCGTGAGGTTCACCGAGGTACGCGAGGCGAGGGGGTGGCCACGCGGCAGCACCAGCACGACCGGGTCACTGCCCAGCGGTACGACATCGAGGTCCGCGCCCCACGAGAGCCCCGTGTAGTCGGTGGTGGTGACGATGGCGTCCGCCTCCCCGGAGCGGAGGGCGGAACCGCTCTCGTGCGGCTCCAGCTCGGTCAGTTCGAGGTGGAGGTGCGGGTGGGTGACGGCCAGGCGTTCCGCCGCGGGAACGGCGAGGGTGAAGATGGCGCTCTGGAACGCCCCGAGCCGGACGATGCCGATGGGTTCGCCGTTCAGGGCCCGCAGTTCGGCCTCGGCCTCGGCCATCTTGTCGAGGATCTCCCGTCCCCGGCGGGCCAGCAACAGCCCCGCCGGGGTCAGCCGTACGCGCCGCCCCGCACGCTCCATCAGCCGGCACCGGGTCTCGGTCTCCAGCACGGCCAGTTGCTGGGACACGGTGGACGGGCTCAGGTGCAGGGTGTCGGCGACCGCGCGGACGGTACCGAGGGTGTCCAGCAGAGCGAGCAGTCGCAGCCGTCCCGAGTTGAGCACGGTGCGATTGTACGGTTCTTCCGTACAGCATGGTCGATTTCGTGTGATGGACATGGACGATGGCACGTCCCTACCGTCGTCCTCATGGCTACCGAGACCCCTCGCACAGATCCCGAGCGACACCTCATCCGCTATTCCGGCCGGGCGGCATTCTCACCCGAGGTCGTCGTCCGCGCCACGGGCACATCGCTGTTCACCGAGAGCGGCCGCGAACTGCTGGACTTCACATCCGGTCAGATGAGCGCGATCCTCGGACACTCCCACCCGGCGATCGTCTCGACGGTGCGTGAGCAGATCGCGCTCCTCGACCACCTCCACAGCGGCATGCTCAGCCCCCCGGTCGTCGAACTCACGCGACGGCTCGCCGGCACCCTGCCCGATTCGCTGGAAAAGGCGCTCCTCCTGACCACCGGGGCGGAGGCGAACGAGGCCGCGGTACGGATGGCGAAGCTGGTCACCGGGCGCCACGAGATCGTCTCCTTCGCCCGGTCCTGGCACGGCATGACCCAGGCCGCTGCGAGCGCGACGTACAGCGCGGGCCGAAAGGGCTACGGCCCGGCCGCGCCGGGCAACTTCGCCCTGCCGGTGCCGGATCGCCACCACCCCGATCTCGTCGACGGCGCGGGCCGGCTGGACTGGCGCCGCCAGCTCGATCTGGGCTTCGACATGATCGACGCCCAGTCCGTCGGCAGCCTGGCCGCCTGTCTGGTGGAACCCATCCTCAGCTCGGGCGGCGTCATCGAACTCCCGCCGGGCTACCTCACCGCCCTGGCCGAGAAGTGCAGCGAGCGCGGCATGCTGCTCATCCTCGACGAGGCCCAGACCGGGCTGTGCCGCACCGGGGACTGGTACGCCTTCCAGCACGAGGGGGTCGTCCCGGACATCCTCGTACTGTCCAAGACCCTCGGCGCGGGGCTGCCGCTGGCTGCCGTGCTGACCAGCCCGGAGATCGAACAGCGAGCGCACGACCGCGGATTCCTGTTCTTCACGACCCACGTCAACGACCCGCTGCCGGCCGCCGTGGGCAACACCGTCCTCGACATCCTGGTCCGCGACAGGCTCGACGAGCGTTCGCGGCTGCTCGGTACGGTGCTCCGCGGCCACCTCGACCGGCTCGCCGCCCGGCACGAGGTCGTCGGGGACGTCCGCGGCCGCGGGCTGCTGCTGGGCGTGGAGCTGGTCGGGGACGGAGTTCTGGGCGAGGGCGGCGCGGACCGGCTCGGCGCCGCCGTCACACAGCGGTGCTTCGACCTGGGCCTGCATATGAACATCGTCCAACTGCCGGGCATGGGAGGCACCTTCCGCATCGCACCCCCGCTGACCGCGAGCGACGACGAGATCACCCGTGGTGTCGCCATCCTCGACGAAGCACTCACCGACGCGGCCCAGACCCTCTGACTGCCACGTCGACCTCCGGAGACACGGCCAGCGACGGAACTTCGCGGCCCTTGCCATCGGTCTGCTCCTCCGCTCCGGGCATCCGGCGGACCTCTGTCTCCGGCACAGCCGTTCTTCCCGGTGTGCCGTTCCTCGGGTCTCGGGCATGGCGCGGGTGGCGAAGCCGGTTGCCGGAGGGTCGTGAAACGGCTCCGGAGGGTCGTGAAACGGCTCCGGATGATCGCCGTCAACGCCGTCCCGCCGCATTCGGCAGGGCCGGCCGGGGACGTCCGGTGTAGCTCCTGGCCGACGGCGACGGGCCGCACGGCGGAGCGAACGCTCGGGACGGCCGCGCCCGGCCGGGCCTCCGCTCCCTTCCCGCGTCGGCTCCGGCTCAGCCCGCCACGGGCCCGGAGCCGACGTCGGCATGCAGGGTGTCGGTGACGAGCCCGGCGATCTCCGCCTCGTGGTCGGTCAGGAAGAAGTGGCCCCCGGGGAAGACCTTCATGTCGAAGGTGCCGGTGGTGTGCGCGCGCCAGGCGGACACCTCGTCGAGCCGGACATGGGGGTCCCGGTCCCCCGCGAGGGCCACGACCGGGACTCCCACCAGGGCGTCGGCTCCGGTGTGGTAGGTCTCCGCCGCACCGTAGTCGGCGCGGATCGCCGGCATCACCAGCCGCAGGAGCTCGGGATCGTCGAGGACGCGGCTGTCGGTGCCGTCGAGCTCCCGGATCACCTCGACGATGCCGTCGTCGTCGAGAAGACGTACGCCCCGGTCACCCGAGATCGACGGGGCGCGGCGGCCCGAGGCGAACAGGGCGCTCGGCGCGGCGGGGCCCTCGCGTTCGAGGAGCCGGGCCAGTTCGAAGGCGACGGCGCCGCCCATGCTGTGCCCGAAGAGCGCGAAGGGGCGGCCCGCGACCCGTGCTCCGAGCTCGGTGAAGGCGCCCCGGGCGATCTCCGGGACTGTTTCGAGGCAGGGCTCGCGCAACCGGTCCTGACGCCCCGGGTACTGCGCGACGATGACCTCGATCTCGGCGGGCAGGCGTGCCGACAGCGAGAAGAAGGCCTGCGCGGCCCCTCCGGCATAAGGCAGGCACACCAGGGTCGTCCGGGCCTCTGGGCGCGGATGGAACGTACGGAACCATTGGCTCCCGTGCGGAACGGATGGTGCCATGGAGGAGCTGCTCCTTTCGGCTCGGCGGGTCGTCGTACCCGCCGACCATTTCGGGCCGGGTTCACCACGGCATCCGTGCATGCCACCGTTACGCGGCCGGTCGGCTTCTTCCTTCCCTGTTCCCCTGTTCCCACCACGGCGATCCATGGCCCCGCCTCCCTCATGACCCGTCGTGGGCGACGTACCGGCCGGCCCCAAGTCCTCGCCGCTCAGGAGGCGGAGTCTCGCTGAAGCCTGCCGGCTCAGCGCGCAACAATCGGCTGCCGTCCCCCCGGCTCCCGGTCAGACCTCGTTCGCCGGGGCCCGCACGGGGCCGGAGTCCAGGACACTTGCGGTGAAGTTCGCCAACTGCGCCCGCATCCTTTCGCGCGGCACGCGCTCATGCCCGGCCAGCTGCTCGACAAGATCGGCCCGGATGGCAGCGAGCAGGGCGTGAGCGGTGAAGTCGCTGTCGGTCAGGCCGGGGATCTGGCCCAGCAGCGTGTCCAGGAGACCGTGCCAACGCTCGTAATGATCTGCCTGGTACGGGCTGCTGTTCCCGCTTTCCTCCAGGGCCAGCATGAGGCTGCGGTTGTCGAGTTTGAAGCAGAGGAGGGTGTCGAGCAGGGCAGGTACGCGCCGACGGGGCGCGGTCGTCGGGCCCAAGGGCGGAGGTCCGGTCTCGACTGCCTCCCTGAGTGGCTCCAACCGCGCTTCGTACAGCGCGCGCAGCAGTCCGGGGCGGTCACCGAACGCCCGGAAGAGCGTGCCTTTGCCTACACCGGCCTCCGCTGCGATGGCGGCAGAGGTGACGCCTTCCGGGCTCTCGCAACGGGCGAAGAGAGCGTCGGCGGCCGCGAGGACGGACTGCCGGTTGCGGGCGGCGTCCTTCCGGGGTTTGCGCTCGGGCATGCCGCACCTCCATTGCAAAACGGACCCACGGTCCGTATCGTTGAAGCGGACCAAGGGTCCACATTGTATGAGACGGAGGGTACCCATGTCTGCACCGATTTCTCCCGCGGACCTCTACCGCCACAGCCTGCGCCTGTTGCTGGCCAAGGACATTCCCGCGTGGGTCGCTCTGTGGGCCGAGGACGGTGTCATGGAGTTCCCCTTCGCCCCTGACGGCCGGCCTAAGCGTCTGGAGGGCAGGGAGGCCATAGCCGCGTACATGCACCCTTACCCGGATCACATCGACCTACATGACTTCCCGGAACTGCGGATCCACCAGACCACCGAACCCGGGACCATCGTGATCGAGATGCGTGGCGTCGGCCGCCTGGTGGAGTCCGGCCGCCCCTTCGACATGACCTACATCGCGGTCGTAGCGGTCCGGGACGGGCGCATCACCTCGTACCGCGACTACTGGAACCCCCTCGCCGTCCTCGAGCCCGGCACCGATTTCGCCAGGAGCAGCCGATGACGACCACCGGCACCACCTTGGTCATCGGCGCCACCGGCACCACGGGCAGCCGCACTGCGGCACAGCTGTCAGCGTGCGGCCACCGCGTCAGGGCCGCCAGCCGTCGCGCCGTCAACATCCCCGGTACGGAGCCGGTCGCATTCGACTGGTACGAACCCGCCACACACTCCGCGGCCCTCGGCGGAGCCGACCGGGTCTACCTGATACCACCCGTGGGTGACGCCGACCCTGCGGCGGTCATGTTGCCGTTCCTCCGGCAAGCCCACACCGCGGGGGTGCACCGTGCGGTGCTCCTCAGCTCCTCCGCCATCCCCGAGGGCGGCCCGGCGGTGGGGACAGTGCACCGGGCCCTGCCGGATCTGTTCGAACACTGGGCGGTGCTGCGGCCCTCGTGGTTCATGCAGAACTTCACGGGCGCACACGCGCACGCCATGAGCGTCCGCGAAGAAGGCGCCATCTGGACGGCGGCCGGGAGCGGCCGGGTCGGCTTCGTCGACGCCGAGGACATCGCGGCCGTCGCCGCCCGTGCTCTGACCGACGAACACGCGCCCAACACCGATCTTGTCCTCACTGGGCCGGAGACGCTCAGCTACGACGACGTGGCCACCATCATCACCCAGGTCACCGGCCTACCCGTGGAACACCACCGGCTTTCCTACGAGCAGATGCGCGACCGCCTCGAGGAGCAAGTGCCGCTGGAGTTCGCCTCGATGCTGGCCGGCATGGACCGTGCCATCGCCGAGGGGGCGGAGGACCGCATCACCGACACCGTCCAGCGCCTCACGGGGCGACCCGCGCGCGGATTCCGCGCCCTCCTCCAACGTGAGATGACATGAAGCAGCCCGGCATCGACCGCCCGGCAGCTCGATCGCTGCCTCTTCGGCGACACCGGCTGCGGCCCAGGGCGCAGGACCTGACCTGGACCGCTAGCTGTGCAGGAGGCTCTCACCGCGTCCGCCATCACGCATGGGCCGCGGTGGGAAACCGTTCAGCAGTTTTCGACCGACCGACAGATCATGAAGGACACGGCCTCCATTCGCTTGCTCTGCCCTGTGGTCCCGATCGCGTTGGTCTCCCCGTTCACTCCGCAGTACCAAACCGGGTTCCAACCCACGCTCTGAACATAGGAGTTGCCGCACATCGTCCCGGTCTGCACACCGAAGGTCACCGCCTCCAGGCGCAACCCCGCGCCGGCGGAGCCGAGCGTGATGCGGGTGCCGGACGAGGCGCACTTCTCGGCCCCCCACCCGGAGCCCTGCCGATAGCCCCTGGCACAGAGACTGCTCCCGGCGACCGCCATCTGAACGGCCTCGATCGCGCGCCCGCCTCCGGCCGCGCCGACCGACACCGACTGTCCGGCGTCGGCGCACTGTTCGGCCGTCCAACCAGAACCCTGCACATAGACCTTGGCGCAGACCCTGTTCGCTGCCTGGGCGCCCGCCGAAGCCGGGGAACTCATGGACGACGCCAACGCGAGGGCCGCCCCACCGACTGCCAGGCTGCGTCCGATTCCACTGGTTTTCCGTGTCACAGTCCACTCCGTACATCTGCGCAACGACGTCGGGGGACAACTATGCCGGACCTTGTTCTGCGGAGAGGGCCGGTTCGATCTTTTACCCCAGACAGCCAACAGCTCTCCCGGCCATCGGACTTGTCGGCAACGAGGAATATCCGGCACCGGCGGGCGAGCGGACCGGGAGCGCCCGGCCGATGCCGGGACAGGGCGCGAGTGCGGCGGCAGTGCTCAGACGCTGTCCGGCGGTGCCGCGGTCAGCAGTGGGCCTTCCTTCAGCCGGGTGGCGAGCGAGCTCTTCTTGCGCCGCACGGTCCTGGTGGCAAGGAGCGCGACGAGGGCACCGACGACGGATCCGATCAGCACGTCGTGCGGGTTTCAGAAGGGAGTCGACGCCGAAGGCGCGGAAGGTGACCAGTGGGACGGCCAGTGCGGTGACCGCTGCCGGGGCCTCCGCGCGGCGGGTCTGCCACCAGGCGAGGAACATCAGCACTGCGAACACCGCCAGTCCGTAGGACGACCAGTCGGTGATCAGACTGTCGAGCCAGCCGGGCGCCCGGTGGGCGAGGCTGACGATGTCGAGGTAGGCGGGGCCGTCGATGGCCGAGCCGTCGTACGAGCGGGTTCAGGGCCGTGCGCACCATGGGGACGAAGCCGGCCAGCACCATCGGCTCGCGCACCCGAGAAAAGCCGGTTGTGGGATGATCACGCCGACGTCTAACGTTCACCGTTATCGGCGTGTAGCTCAGCAGTAGAGCACCGGGCTCTGGACCCGGAGGGTGCAGGGGCGGAACCTGCCACGTCGGCTTATGAACGACAACGCTGAGCAGCAGCCTCTCGCGGCCCTGTCCTATCCGGAGGGCCAGCTGGCCAAGGCCTTCGTGACCGCGTTGACCCATGAAGATGCCGGTACCCGGGGTCGCGCCGAGGTGCGTGGACAGCGGTGGCGGGAGGTTCTGGCAGCCATGGCCGCAGGCCGGCTCTCGGTCGGCTCGCGCACGCCCGTGGCCGGACTCCCGTCGTGGGTCACTCCTGAGGTGATGCGGGGCGGCTTCGCCACCGGGACCGCGAGCGCGGGCGGCCCGCTCCGGCCTCACGAGACCCAAGCCGCGCGGAGTTTCGGGGTGCCCGCCGAGCGGCGTGCGCTCTTCGCCCACTGCCTCACCGAGCCCGGACTCGCCTGGTTGTGGGCCCGGTTGGACAACGGCCGCTACGAGATCGGCGTGCCCGAGGAGGCCGCGCTGCTCACCATGGCCTGGCTGGTGCGCCATGGCCAGAACAGAGCAGCGCTCGACCTCGTGGCGGAGCTGGAACCCCTCGCCGACCGGCTGCGATTCCTGCCCCGCCCCGCCGACGGGTTCACACCGGACGCCGGCGCGACCATCCATCGGCACACGGTCTCCGACGCTGTCGACACCTTGGTACGGCGGCGGCCCAACGCGGCCGTCGAGACCCAGCGCGAGGCGCTCGCCGTGTGGCAGCCGTTCAGCGACGAGCTGCTCGTCCACTGGCTGCGGACCGGGCAGGACGGCCGAGTCCTCAAGCTTGCCCCGGACGCCGACTGGCTGGTGCGGGGTGAGGTCCTCCTCGAGCGATACCGGCTGCTCGCGGGGAAACACACCTTGTGTACCGGACACCGAAATCCCAAGGAGAACCTGGGCATCCTGCGCGGTGCGCTGGAGGAGGTCGTCGCCGGACGGCCGCTGGAGGCACGTCGGCTCGGTCTGGTGCGGCACGCGGTGCAGTCCATGGTGCGGCGGCGCGGCCTGCCCGGCTCGGCCGCACACACGGCCTTGCGCCGGTGCCAGGCCGAGCAGGCGGCGCTGCCTTCCCATCACGCCCTGGCCCAGCTGATGCTGCGACGGCTCGCCGTACTCCCTATGGAGGCGGGCATCACCGACGTAGCCCCGCTCCTGGGCCCGGTGAGCGAGGAGGAGAGCCGCGAGACCGGCCTGCCGGCGGGAGCCGTCGTACCGGCAGCGATCAGCGGGGTGGTCGAATCCGCGCTGAGCGCCCCGCTCGGCACTCTCGTGGAGCGGGGCGTCATCCCGTCCGCCGAGGTCATGGCCGAGCTGGTGCCGCAGTTGGTCGCCGCCACCACCGCACACGCGTACGGCGACGAAACGCTGCGAGGTGTGATGGCCGCGAACTACCGGGCGTTCCGTAACCGCCGCTCGTTGCTCCTGCTCGATCTGGAGCGGCAGGTGCGTGTCGAGGAACTGCCTTGGGTGCAGGCGGTTTCGGGGCAGCGGTCGGCGGGACCTGGTACGTCGGACGGTGAGGGTGCGCTTTCCGTGCTGCGGCAGCTCGGTGAGCTGGCTGTGCAGGCTTTCCCGGGCACACTCATGCCCAACCCGCTGGTTCGCGAGTTCGGTGTTCTTGAGCGCCAGTGCGACCTGGGGGTCCCGTTCGTGGAGGAGCTGGCTGCCGACATCTTCATGGGTACGTTCAGCCCGAAGTTCCTCAAGGCCGCGCGGGTCGCGGGCGAACTGCTCGACGGCACGCTGTACGAGCGCTACTACGGCATCGACTATTCGGCGATCCGCAATCTGGCGATCGCCGAGACCGGCGAGGCCCTGACCCGGGCGTACGGCGCCCGCACCTCCCCCGGTTTCGCGCGGATGTGCGCCGAGCGAGCCGGGCCGTCCTCGGGGACCTGGTCGGTCGCGGCGAACGGGGCGGTGATCGAACAGGCGCAGATCCTCACCACGCACAACCTGGCCACGCTGGTGAACCGGGTGGGCATCGCCCCACGGCCGGGGTGGGCAGACCTGGCACGCCGCTGCTTCGTGACCGTGTGCCGGCTGACCGCACGTGTGGAGCACAACCCGCGGCCGTTGGGCACGATCAAGGACGCCGCCTACGCATGGCGTCAGATGGTGTTCCACCTGTCCCTGTGCCCGCCGCAGGAGCAGCGGCGCGTCGTCGCAGGTCTGGGGGAGGAAGCGGCCCGCCACCCGGCCCACGTCGCAACCCGGCTCGCCCCCTCTCTGGCGGGCCTGGCGTTCGTCGCAGAGGGCGGCACCTTCGGCGGGGACGGAACGGCGGACGCCGGACGAGCCCGGCGTCTTCTGGGCTGGAGCACCGACGGGCACTGGATGCGGTGAGGGCAAGGGTTCTGCACCGGCTGGTGGATGAGCCTCCGCCGCCCCGGGGTCGGCGTTCCGATGCGACGTCGCACTGTCGGGACGAGGCCACTGCGAACCAGATCCTGACGACGCCGGGCGGGTTCCTGAGGTTCTGCGTCCCGTTCGGCTGGGTGGCGCCGGACCCGGCACCGAGGCGGTCCGAGGCCGGAACATCACCCCTGATGCGCCGAAGCCGGATGGGCCCTGTCATCGGGCGGAGCCGGTGGCGGTCCACCGGTCCGGCGCGCGGCCCGGAACCGCGGTCGATGACCCGATCACTCCGTTACGGGCAGGCACTCGGCGAGCAGGGCGACGACGTCGTGCCAGGCGCGCTGCGCGTGCCGTGGGTGGTATCCGACGCCGGCGACCACGGGGTGGTCGACCGTCGGGTGGTGGAAGGCGTGCAAGGCGCCGCCGTAGACCGTGAGGCGCCAGTCGACGCCCGCGGCCTGCATCTCGGCGGCGAAAGCGTTGCGTTGCTCGGGCGGCATGATCGGGTCTTCCGACCCGACCGCGGCCCACACCGGACAGCGAATGCGCGCCGCCTCGCCCGGTCGGCCCGTGGTCAGCGCGTTGACTGTCCCGATCGCGCGGAGGTCGACGCCATCACGCCCGAGTTCCAGCCCGACGGCGCCCCCGGTGCCGTATCCGACGGCGGCGATCCGGTCGGGGTCGGTCCGCGGTTCGGTGCGCAACACATCGAGGGCCGCATAGCCGATGCCCCGCATCCGGTCGGGGTCGGCGAGCAGCGGCATGCACCGGGCCAGCATCTCCTCGGGGTCGCCGAGGTAGCGCCCGCCGTGAAGGTCGAAGGCCAGCACTACGTATCCCAGCTCGGCGAGCGTGTCGGCCCGGCGGCGCTCGACGTCGCTGAGCCCCGTCCCCTCCGGTCCCAGCAGCACCGCGGGCCTGCGGTCGACACCGGCCGGGAGCGCGAGATGCCCGATCATCGTCAGACCGTCGGCCGGGTACTCGACCGTGCGCGTGGTAACCGTCGTCATGAGGCCGGACTGTAGTGATCGTCGAGCCCGGTCGGCCCGGTGTTCACCGCCGGCAGAACAGCGGCAGCTACCCCCACCCGCCGGTGGCCTCTGCGGCCGTCCCCTGGGCGGACGCATCGGCGGTCTCAGCGGCCGTCTCCTGCGCGGCCCCCTCGGGGAGCGCCGCCTCGATCGCGGCTGCCTCCATGGCGTAGGCGAACGCCTCGGCCTGCGCGGGCGAGACGTAGTGCGTGTCGACGCGGATCTCGAAGCGCAGCCCGCCCTCCGGGGTGTCGTCGACGTGGACGAAGAACCGCTCCGCCTGGACCTCCTCCCTCGCGAACCAGCGGAAGACGGTGTCCCGGCGGGCCGCCCGGAGCTCCCGCGCCAGTTCCCCCGGGTCTGCCTCCCGTTCGGAGCCGGCCGGCGGGGCATAGGTGCTGCGGTCGTTGAAGTAGGTCCGGATGTTCGCGTCCTCGCCGCGCTCGATCGAGACCCGCCCGACCAGCTCGTCCAGCGCCTCGGGGTCGAAGTAGGCGTGCCTGTAGGCAGTCATACTGCCCCGCCCGGCCCGCTCGACGACCTCCGCGGCGCTCGCCCCCGCGACATCGACGGCGCACACGCCCGCCTGCGAGACCATGCAGACCACGTCGGCGAAAACCGCCCGGAAGCGATTGCTGACCACCGGTCGCACGACCACGGGGCTGATGCCCGTGGCCCGGTGCAGACCGACCGCGAACAGGCCCAGCAGGATCCCCGATACCCCGGTGCCCGTCCGCGCGGTGATCGCCGGTAGCGCCGCCGTCAGCGCCGACGACTGGAAGTGCGCGCGCCAGTGCCGTGGCTCACGCGGGTCGGTGGGACCGGGCAGTTGCAGCGCGGGCATCGTACGCAGGACGCCCTCGAAGTGCCGCAGAGCCCGCTCACTCTGCCGCTGCCCCGCCGCGGACCGCTGCCAGCGCGCCTGCTCCAGTTGCTGCATGCCGCTGACCGGCGCGGTGTCCCGGGCCCGCATCTGGCCCAGCATGATCGCGCTGCCGAGGCCGTCGGTGACCAGATGGTGCATGACGGTGACCTGCTGGACCGGACGGCCGTGCCGGCGTACGACCGCGATCCGAACCGGCCACTGCCCGGCGAAGTCGAAGGGCTCGCTGCGGTAGCGCTCCTCGACCGCGGCGGCGACCTCCTGCGGGTCGG
Source organism: Streptomyces sp. NPDC049970 (assembly GCF_040660235.1). Lineage (NCBI taxonomy): Bacteria > Bacillati > Actinomycetota > Actinomycetes > Kitasatosporales > Streptomycetaceae > Streptomyces > Streptomyces sp. NPDC049970. Next base: position 21,027 of record NZ_JBFALP010000006.1, read on the forward strand.
TGTCCGGAGCGGCGTCGTACACCTCCAGCGTGACGCGCCCGGTGGAGAAGAGCTGCTGGAGCGCCCGACCTCCCGGGGCGAAGCGCAGCCGGGTGCGCATCGAAGGGAAACGCTCAATCAGATAGCGCAGTTCGGCGGCGAGGTCGTCCAGCGTCGTGCCGGGCTCCACCGCGACCCGGCCGCCGATCGGGAGCTGGCTGCGCTGTCGGCCCATCGCCTGCCAGATCTCCCACATCCCCCAGGACATCTCCTCCAGGCCTTCGCCCTCGCCGGCGAAGTCCACCGCCACGCGCTCGGCGACGGCGGGCACGACGGGTAATGCCGGCCCGGCGCCCTCTTTGCCGGCGCCCGCAGTGGGATCGGTCTGCCCGGTAGCGCCCAACTCGGCGGCGTCCGCCGCCTCCCCCTCGGTCCGCATCTCACACCCTCGCCGTCTGCGCCCGGTGGCGCTGCCTCATCAGTTACTTCCGCGCCTTGCCCGTCGGCCCCGTGGCCAGGTCCGCCTCCGAGATCACGAGCCCGCGGCGCAGCGTCACCGCAGCGCCCGTCAGGTCGCCCCGCGCCGCGGCCGTACGGTCCAGGTCCGCGGCGGGGTACAGCGCGAGCAGCGCGTCCGTCACTGTCCGCCCTCCGACCCGCCTCCGCCGACACCACAGTCGTGCATGTCGGGGCAGGCGGGGAGGAAGTGCTCCTCGGACATGGTGGTGTACAGCTACTAACCGTCTCTCAGGTCGACGGCGTCCACCGCCCGGTCGACATGGAAGTATTACCTATCCTCGTCGCGATGCACCAGATCACCGGTCGAGTTCGCAGGGCGGGCCCTGCATACAGGCGGTGTTGTCGCTCAGGCCGGCTCACAGCCGGTCCCTCACGCTTTGCTCGTCCTCAGGGCTGCGGGCGGTGTACGCCGTCCTGGGCCACGGGTAGTGGCCAGTCACGGGCACCTGTCAGCAGGCCCTCCCCCTGGTGCGTACCGGCGGCGTCCTGCACCAGCTACACCGGCAGGGCGTTGACCGCGTGGTCGACGTCGAGCGTGCTCGGAGTCACCGCCCGGTTCGAGAGGTCTAGATCTTTATGTACGTTCAGCCCCTCGGTCAGCGGCCGCATATGGTCTTGGCGGTCCGCGCCGACCGGGGCCCACGAACCAGCCGACTCCCGCGCCCTAGGCCCGCGTTCCCCGCCCTCGCCCTCCCCGGGGCGGGGCGGGGCGGGGCGGGCGAGGACGAGGTCGGGCGGAACGGCATTCGGGGCGGCCGTCGAGGTCGGAGGAGCCGTCAATGGCAGACGCGGGGCAGCAGCCGGCGGGGGGACGAAGGCGACGGCCTGGTCGACGCAGAGCCTGGTGGCGAGTGAGCCGGTGAGGATCCGGGCGACGCCGGTGCAGCGGTCGTGAATGTGGCCCATGAACGCGGTGGTGCCGCGCCAGACGGGGGACGTGAGGAGCGGAGCAGGTACCGGACGTGCAACCGTTCGGGGCCGGCAGGAGTCTAGCGATCGAAGGTCTGTTTCCTGTGAAAGACAACGTCCGTCTGCCCGCGTCCCACAGAGGGTTCCCTCCATGCCGACACCCCCACACAACCGTCGTGCCTCCCGCGCCGCCGTCGCCGCTCTCGGCGCTGCCGGCCTGATCGCGATGGCATCTGCTCCAGCGGCATTCGGCGACGAAGCCGCACCCGAACTGGTCGTTGGAGGCATCGAGCCGATCAGCGGAGTGCAGCCTGGGAGCAGCTTCGGTCTGCCGGTCACCGTGGCGAACGAGGGCGCCGGTACCGCCGACAAGGTATGGGTGTCCTATGCCGTCACCCGGGGACTCGACTTCACGGAGATTCCGTCCAACTGCCTTTCCCAGCAGGTTTGGTCCTACGACGAGATGCCCGAGCGGTGGTTCGCGGTGTGCGCGTTCGACCAGGCGGTGGAGCCGGGCGTCGTCTACACCCCCGAGAAGCCTCTGCGCATCAAGGCACGGGACCGCGCGCTCAACGACCAGCTGCGCGTGCAGGTCGGGGATGTCGATCCCGGAGCGGACGAGAACGGCACGGCGCCGGTGGCGGGAACCGCACCGGCGGTGAGGCTGGTCGAGGCTCAGCCCGGGGACGAGGCATCCGCTGATCTCGTCGAGGTGCCCGTCACCTCCGTAAACACGGCCGACTACCAGGTGACGGGTGCCGCGTTGAAGGGGAGCGTCGGGGACACGGTGCCCATGAAGGTGAGGTTCACCAACGCCGGGCCCGCCTGGGTTCGGATCAAGGAGGGGGGTCGCCTCCTCAGGATCATGGTCACGCCCCCCGCCGGAACGTCGGTCGTCAAGGCCCAAGGGTCCTGCAAAGCCGAGGGTGATACGTACGCTTGCGGCACCGGTCAGCAGTCGGTCAACGAGGGCGGTCGCGAGACGTACGCCTTCGAGCTGAAGATCGACAAGCGGGTGGCGGGCGCGAAGGGCTCGGTCGCGCTGAGCACCGAAGCGCGACCGTTCGACCCCGACCAGTCCAACGACAAGGCCGACATCACACTGGACGTCACGGATGGAGCGAAGGACGGCTCCCCGGGCGGCTCCGCCAACGGCTCGGACGGCGGGTCGTCGTCGAGCGGCGACGCCGGGACGACGACGAACAGCGGCAGCCTGGCAAACACCGGTTCCTCGACACTGCCGGTGCTGGGCGCGGCTGCCGCGGTGGTGGCCACGGGTGCGGGCACGCTCCTCGTCGTACGACGCCGCCGGGCCCACAGCCTGAACTGACGACGCCCGACGCGAGCGGTGGTACCCGCCTCCGGGCCTCTGGTCAAGGACCTTCACGCTGCTTCGCTCCTGGCACCTCAGGTGGTCGCGGGGTACTCGGCGGCCGTCGACGAGCAGGCCTACGAGGACTTCTCCAGCTCGTCTCGATCGTGGGTGCGGTCGGGGTCGGAATCCGCGGGTCTCGAGTAGGGGCTCGGCGACGTATTTGGTGAGGTCGCGGAGCCTGGACCAGGGCCGTTGGCGTTCGAGGCGTGTTGATCGCCTCGTTCAGCCCGTCGGCGGCGCCGACGGGCTGAACGAAGGTGGTGTCTGACGCGTCAAGGTCTTCCGGGGCAGCGGCCTGCGAAGGGGCTTGGCTCACCGGATGCCGCAGACTCCGCCCCGCTACGAACGCCGCTCCCGCGACTACCCGGCCTTCTTCTCGGACTCGCGGCGGCCCTCTGCTGCTACGACCGGCTCGTCCGACTCACCACGCAGGACGCGGTCTCAGGCTCGGTCGTCGTCGGGACCGCCGACGCTTCGAGCTCTCGGTCAGCGGCGGTGAGTATGTGGGTGAGTTGCCCATCGTTGCGCGACCTGGCATGGTCTCGCGGATGTCCAAGGAACTGTCGATCACCCTCACCCTCGTCGGAGCGGTCCTGAACCAGGCCGGGATGGTGTCGCAGGAGAACGTGCGCAAAGTCCTCGAACGGTCCGGGAACCACCCGGCTCGGGAACTGAACGGCTACGAAACGGCTTGTGCGTTGGCAGAATTCGGTGCGGCGGTCTCAGTGCACGCCGACGACATCGGCTCCATATACACCGGCTACCCGGCCCTGCTGGCTGACGCCGTAGCGGTTACCGGCCGAAGGGTCACCGTGACCGACGTCCGGATCGTCGAAGGTGAGGGCGGGCTCGAAGCAGGACGCTCAGACCGCCTCGAGTTCACGAAAGACGACCGGATCGTGTCCATCCCCGCCGAGCACTTCGCGGTCGACTACTACGACCATCAAGCCGCCTGCCACGCCATCTCCGAAACCGCCCACAGCGATGACCCCCGCTCATGGCGCCACACAGACTTCGCCCGCGTGCCAGGCGCCGGCTACGACAGCATCATGGTCCTCGCCACCCCCGCACAGACAGCACTACTCCAGGAACATCTCGGACTCACCTTCCACTGACCACCGCCCCCTCCCCCGACATGCCCCGGGCAGTGCCGGCGCCAGGCGTGTCGCGAGTCCCGGTGGTTTGCAGTCAGGAGGTCTCCCTTGCGGCGGCTCGGTTCGCCGCGCAGCGGTGGATGAGTTCTCGCGTGATGTCCTATCGATTCGCCTGCCGAGACGGGGCTGTGCGGCTGCAACCTCGGGGGTGGTGACGTGGATGGTCCTCAGCTTGTCGTCTGTGGTCCGGACGCTCGACACGGCGCCTTGGACCAGGCGGGGTTTGAGTAGAACCGTGCGCGGCGGGCTGCTGGTGGTTCTAGCTTCGGATCATCGACATCAGCAGCCCGTGGGTTTCGGCGTCGGCGGCCACGACAAGTCCGCGGCCTGCCTTTCCGATAGGCGCGCCGTCGATCCCGGTGACTGTGCAGCCGGCGGCCTGGCACAGGGCGATACCGGCAGCGAAGTGCACGCTTCCGGACAGGTCGCCGCCGTCGGTGACGTACGCGGCGCGCTTGCCGGCGGCGACCCAGGCCAACGCCAGCGTCGAGGACACGACGCGCGGCCGGAAACGCTCGACGAACCGGGGGTGGGCCAGCAGGTCCACGGCCCGGAAGCCGGGGGCGCTCGGGAACGGCGGATCCAGGTTGACGTCCACCAGCTGAGTGTCGGACGTAGGCGACAACAACTCGTCGGCCCCGTCGTGCCGTACCCAGGCGATCTCACCATCCGTGAAGAAGACCTCTCCACTGAACGGGTCTGCCGCCGCCGCTGCCCCGCCACGCAGTGCCACGTTGACAGCCACCAGCATGTTTCCGACGGCGTAGTTCAGAGTGCCGCACAAGGGATCCACCAACCACTGGCGCACAGCCCCGACGGCACCCTGCCGCCCGCCCTCCTCGCCGAGCACCGCGTCATCGGGCCGAGCGGCACGGATGACTCCAAGGATCGTCTTCTCGGTCTCGACATCGGCGGCGGTGGCGAAGTCCCCGGCGCCCTTGTCGATGCGGGTGAGCCGCTGGCCGTACATGCTGCGTAGCACGTCCGCGCCGGCGCGCGCCGCAGCTCTTGCAACCCTGGCATCGTCGAGGCTCGCGTATGAGTTGATCACGTCGTGCAGAATACTGGCGGCAATCATCCCCACTGGTCAGACCAGCATCGACCGTCCTACTGGCAGGGTGCGGCCGAGACCGTTGACGCCTCTGGCTTCCCGCCAGTGTGTCGGGGTTTGGTGCCGGTCCTGTGGCGGGCTGGGCGTACGTAGGGTTCGCCGGTGGCCAGGACGCGCCAGACGTCGTGCCGCGGGGCCGGCTGCCGGTTCCTGGAGCCGGGGGGCATCCTGGTCCTGGTTTCGGGGGATTCTGAACTTGGGCCGGTGTGGAGGTCACCGTGCACAGGTTTCTGAACCCCCGTCGGACGCGGACGGGGGTGAGCTTGTTCGAGGGCAGTGGCCGCTCCCAGGAGCGCCGCATGTCGGTGTCGAGGGGTCGGGCGAGGCGGAGCTGGGTCTGGGCGGCGATGACAATCCAGGTCCAGCGGTCGGCGGCCTCCGGGTCGCGGGGCTTCGGGGTGGTCCAGCCCAGCACCTGCTTGATCATTCTGAAGGTGTGCTCAAGATCGAACCTGCGCAGGAACGCCTGCCAAGCCAGGTCGACGTCGGCCGCAGTGGCACCGGTAGGGGACCACCACAACCAAAGCGGCTTGGGGTCCGCCGCCGCTGGGCAGGTGATCGACCTGCAGCCGGATGACGGTGCCGGCGATGATGGGCAGTTCGCCCTCGTGCTCCAGCCACGCGCATCGGCGCGTCAGGCGCGGGTGCAGTGTGTCCCATGCCTTCGCGACGGCGGTCCCGCAGCGCGTGGTCGTGGTGGCTGTGGTGGCGCCCCAGGTGGCGGGGTCCTTGAAGACGAACTCGCCGCCGCGCTTGGGTGGCCAGCCGTTGATACCGTGCCACCGCGGCGGAGCCGGGCGTCGCATGACCCGGTCCGAACGCAACCGGCCCAGTACTTCCATGGGAAGCTCGCGCAGGAGGTACGCCAGGCGTGGGACGTCGTAGCCGGCGTCGACGACGATCCAGAGCTTCGGGTCGCCCTCGTGCCACTGCCCGGCGTTGGTCAGGCGGTTGACCAGGTCGTGGACCTGCCTGGCGGTTACTGCGGCGACGTCCGCGCCGGGAATGCTGTGCTGCGGCATCTTCCTGCCCAGTTCCGGCCGCACCCCGCACGGGCCCCACCCGCTCAAGTTTGGTCCAGCCTCGCTTCGTCAGCAGCTCGATCAGCTGCCGGGCCAGCGGCAAGGTGTCGAACGCCAGAGTGTCCATCAGCTTGGCGAATGATGGATCGACGTCGGTGTCGTCGACGTAGTCCTCACCCTGCTCGTCGGCCATCTGTGTTATGTAGGCGGCCAGTTCGTCGGCGAGCTCGACCATCAGTGGGTCGTGGGCGCGGTCGAGAGCCTGGCTCAGGGTCAGGTAGAAGCCGACAAACTGTGGGTCGGTGATCTGCTTTCTCTTGCGTGCCATCCACTCCGGGATTCGCTCGGGCGACAGTGCGGCCAGCGGAATCCAGCCGTCGCGCTCGACCTGGACGATCCGCTCGTCGGCCCCGAGCGCCCGCAGTCGGTCGAGATACTCGACCACCTCCGGGGGCAGCGCCAGATGGTCCCCGGAGGCGAGGCGCGCGATCCGCTCCCGGTGTCGCTGCCGCTCTCGGATCTCAGCCCGTAGCCGCTTGTCGATGTCCGTGATCGCCGCGGCGAACTCCGCCTCGTCGGCCTGTAGCAGTTCCCGCACGAGCCTCAGCGGGACCCCTGCCTCGGCGAGGGTCCGGATCTTGATCAGCTCGACCACGGCACCGGCGTCGTACCTCCGGTAGCCGGAGTGGTCTCGCTCCGGCTCCGGCAGCAGCCCCTTGGCGTGGTAGTGCCGCACCGTGCGTACCGTCACTCCGGCATGCGACGCCAGCTCGCCGATGGTCAGCATCGGATCAGTCTCCTAGATGTCGGTCTGTCGGCTCTGAGGACCGCCGGATGATCTCCGCGATTTCCGAGGCATGAGTGAAACCGACCGGTGGTCAGTGTCGAGCCAGAAGGTGGAGACGTATGGCCGCTCGCGGACGAGCCGCTCGATGCCGGCACGCCAGATCTGGTTGTGCCGTGGCGCACGTCCTTCACCGCTGTCGCCGGCGATGGACGTCGACATGATCATGCGGATGGGGTGATCGATCTTCCGGTACCGGTCGAGGATTGCGGACCGAACCACATCAATTTCGAGGTTCAGGTCGAGGATGTTCCGCGCGGTGAGCAACACTTGACGCGCGGTGTCTTTGGCCCGCTGGGCCTCTTGCCGCGTCGCCAGGCCGTCCGACATTGCGAGGAATTCCGCCAGGTCGACCTCCGTGATGAATGGTTCGGGCAACGGGTTCGCCCCGTCGATGAGGACAAGTTCGCCGACGGTGTCAGGATGCTCGGCGGCGTAGTGCACGGCCAGATCCGCGCCGAGCGAGTAGCCCACAAGCACGGGTGCCGAGGGCAGGTCGAGTTCCGCAAGCACGGCGGCGAGATCACTCAGAAACGCGTCAAAGGAATACCGGTCGGCGGCCGAAGCGAGGCCATGGCCCCTGAGGTCGAAGGTCACCACGTCGTGGTCGCGTCGAAGCAGCTCGGTCAGCTCGTGCAGGTCGGCCTGCGTCGAGCTCAGTCCAGGACATAGGACCAGCGGTCGTCCCCGGCCGCCGCGGGATACCGGGATCGTGACGCCGTCGTGGTGGACCGTGAAGTGTTGCATCGTCAATTGCCTCGCTCGGTCCGCTCCTGGCCGTCGGTCGGCTTGTCGGCGAGCGTCCCTGGTCGGCTCTGGCGACAATGTCGTGGTCGCCGTATGTGTTGCGCGGTCCGGCGCACTCGATTGCATTGGTTCTCGAAGTCATGCCAACAATACTGAGAGGTTGCCCCTGCGTCAGGGTCAACTGGCTGCGACGCCATGAAGGCGACTCTGCGTGCTCAAGACAACCGTCCCGAGATCAATTCCTCAGTCCGGAAAAGGCATCCGCCCTGATCCGGCCGGGCGGGCAGGGCCCGGCCCCCGAACACGAGTGTGGGGTACGTTGCCTCATGCCCGCCCGGCTCCTGAGGTTCCCGGCGGTGCCGGACGCGCCTGCGCGATGCAGGGCGAGCGGGGAGATGAGAGGTGGGGTGCCGGTGGGTTCAAGCGGTGGGCTGGACGAAGTGCTTGCCGCGGCGGAGGCCGCGCCACCGGCGGAGTCCGTCGAGGTGATCGCTTCCGCGCTGCGTGAGCGGTTCGGGGCCCGGTCGGTATCGTTCCTGATCACCGACCACACCGGCATCGCCTTGGTCCGCCTGGAGGCGGCCGCCGACATCGATACCGACCGTCCCGCGGACCCCATCGAGGTGAGCGGCACCATATACGACGAGGTGATCCGCACCCAGCAGCCTCACCTGGACGGCGGAGCCGAAGGGATCTGGACCCGGGTCATTGCCCCGGTGACCAACCGCGGGGACGCCATCGGGCTCCTCGAACTGTTCATACCGCACTACCCCGGTCCGCAGACCATGCGGGACATCAGCCACAGCGCACACACCCTGGCCTACATCGTCATCGCGAACCGTCCCTTCACCGACCTCTACCAGTGGGGTCGGCGCACCGCACCACTGGGGCTCGCCGCCGAGATCCAGCACCGGCTCCTTCCCACGTCCCTGGCCTGCGAAGCCGCCCAGTTCGCCCTCGCCGGCGCCCTGGAGCCGGCCGAGTTCGCCGGCGGGGACACCTTCGACTACGTCATAGACCGCGATCATCTGCAGCTGTCGGTCACAGACGCCATGGGCCATGACATCCAAGCCGCCCTGTTCGCCACCCTCGTCGTCAGCGCCCTGCGCGGCGCACGCCGCCAAGGCGCCGACCTCGCCGAGCAAGCCCGCCGGGCCGACCGAGCGATGACCGACCAGCACCACGGCAACGGCTACGTCACCGGACAACTTCTACGTATCAACCTCAAAGACGGCACCACCGACCTCGTCAACGCCGGCCACCCCTGGCCACTGCGCCTGCGCGACGGCAACGTCGATCAACTCACCCTCGCCGTCGACATGCCCTTCGGATTCGCGGTCCCGCACACCTACACCGCCCAGCGCCTCGACCTGCGAGCCGGTGACCGGCTCGTCATGCTCACCGACGGCATCCTCGAAAACTCCCCCGCCCACCTCGACCTACCCGCACTCGTCCAGGACACCCAGCACCTTCACCCTCGCGAGGCAGCCCAGACCCTGGTCGGACATATCGTCAAAGCCCACAACGGAATCCTGCCCGACGACGCAACCGTGATGTGCCTCGACTGGCACGGCATACACCGCACCCACCGCGACGCCGACCACGGAGCTGACCTCACCCAAGCCTCCCCCTCCCACTCCAGGTAGGACACCAGCCAGAAGAGGGAAGCCTGAGCACTCACCACCCGGAGCCTGGGCCCGAGCGGCGGCTGTGCGACACCCGGGCAAAGGCCGGGTGCCCCTTCCGGGACATGTGTGCTGGCGTGATCGATCTTGCAGATCCGGATCCGCCCGGAAGGCCGATCCGGCAGGAAATCGGATACGGGGGCAATCGCGACGCGCAGGCAACTGTCCCGACGATCAATGGGAGTTGACCGAGCCGCCCCTGCCGAAAGGTGCGTACATCCGGCACCCCCGGGCGGCCGCGGGAGCTTGATCGAGGGCGTACTCAGGCTTTCAGGGCAGGCACGCAGTGGCCTGGGACGCCGGGCGATTTCGGGCTTGGTCGACCGCATACGGACGCTTCCACCGGACGTCTCACAGCGTTCGCCTGCGCTTATGTCGACTTCGCCCGACACAACGACGAACTGATGGCCCTGATGCTCTCGTCCAAGACGTGGCGCGACGCCGGCGACCTGATCGCGGCGAACGACCGGACATTCGTTCCGGCGGTGGAACCCCTGCGCCAGGCCGCCGGGAGCGGGGACATTACGGCGGCCGACGCCGACACCGTGGATATGGCCGCCGTCCTCGCACTGCTGCACCGTCTAGCGTTTGTGGCCGGGCACGGCCCGACCGGAACTAAACCCACATCCGACCTGGTCGCTCGCAGGCGTGGTCAGGGCCCTGGTCGAGGGAATCCGCCCGCGCTGACCTCAGGATCCGGCGGTCAGCACCGCAAGGCCGGAGAGATGGTGCGGAAGCCGGCAGTCGCCTGATGCGGCGGGTCATGAGCGTGATGGCGGCCCAGGTGATCGGCGTTTCGGAGTGCTGGACGAGGCGTTCGTAGTCCCGCGCGTGCCGGCGGGCGTTCATCGTCCAGGCCAGAGACAGTTCGACGCCAGAGACCGTTCGACGACCCAGCGCCGGGGCAGCACGATGAACCCTCTGGTGCCCTTGGGGCGGCTGACGGTCTTGAGGGTGAGGTTGAGGTGCCCTTTCTGCCCAGGTCACGAGCTTTCGCGTATGCGGAGTGGGACAGACGATAGTGATCTCGGGGTGCGTCAGTCGCAGGCGGAAGAGGACTTCTTTGGCTCCGTCACGGTCGCTGAGCGAGGCCGGGGTGGCCATGACCGGCAGGGGCGGACCACGGCCACCAGGTGCCGCTGTCGGCCGTTGATTCTTTTCCCGGGTCGTAGCCGCGAAATCCTTGCCGACGGTCTCGCCGGCCTTCACACTCTGCGAGTCGATCACGGTCGCCACCGCTCCGGGCCTCTTGCCCATCTCGCGGCGGATCCGGCGGCTGAGCGGTCCACCGTATGGGGTGTAGCACGAAGGCCCTGCCTCTCTCTTGCATCTGTCCCGACGGAAACCCCCCTTACTCAGGCTGGAGTTGAGTACGTGCGCTCATACCCGGCGCGCGCTGCGCGGCCAGTATGGGTGCACGGCGCCGTCGAGAGCGCCGGTGTGATCCAGCTGAGCCTGTCAGGGGAATTCCCAATGTCGCGTCGTATCGCTTTGTCCGTGGCTGCCGGTGCCGTCGTCCTCGGAGGTGCCGGTGCCTTCGCCCTCGCCTACGCCGGGGAACAGCCCCCGGCACTGGCAACCAGCACGGCCCGCTACACCGCTCCCGACGGTGACCGCGACGGCTCGCTGACCTTCACCACAGACGTCACGACGTCCTCCGATGTCAAGAGCGTGAAGGTGCTGGCCTGGCCCGCGAACTCGTCCTTCGCGAAGAAGGGGCTGACTTCCAACGACATGGCCGCTGCGGAGTCAGCCGTCTGCAAGCCGTCGGGTGGGGACACCGAGCGGTGCACCTATGAGGTCACCATCAGCCGCGCCGAGGCCGACGAGTCCCCACGGGGTCTGTGGCACGTGGCCGTCCTGACCACAACCGAGGACGGCGACACGACGCTGGACACCAAGACGGCCGACTTCACAGTGGTGTGATCCAGACGTGCGCGTGATCATGGCAAGCGTCCGGTTGGGGCCACGTGGGCTCTCGCGTCCGTGGCCAAGGAAAGCAGGTGGTGATGTCGGCAAACGAGCCGTGGCAGATGTCTGTCGACGGTGAGGGATTCGAGGTCAGCCAGCCGCACGGCAAGCCAGGCACCTACCACTTCACCTGGCTGACCGGGCCTGACCCTGAGTACGGGTTCGGGTTCAGCGCCCACCCGCCGGTGCAGTCGAGCTCGGAGCAACTCAAAGAGGCCATAAGGGAGTTCCTCTCACAGGTGGACCCCGACACCGGACACATCGAATGATCACCAGTGCTGGACCACAGCGCTCGTCGAGGTGATCCGGCCCATGGCCCCGCTCATGGCCGCTGGTGGAGGGCGTCGAGAGTGGCCTTGGATGGGCATCGCTGGTCGGAGCTGAGGCGGTTTCGCGGGCCGTATGAGTCCGGCGTGATGAGCCTGCGGGAGATCGTGAAAGAGACGGGGCTGAACCGGCGCGTGGTCGCCAAGTACCAAACAGGTGAGACGCCGTTCGCGCCGCCGCCGACTTCCTTGACGCCAGTCTCGAGCTCTTCCTGTTCCAGCAGGACCTCGATGCCCGGCAGCGCGACCTGGCCCAGCTCTCGCCGGGTACGGACGCGAGTATCGGTGGCGGCTGCGGGCTGATCCTGATCTTCCACATGCATGAGGACCGCTCCTTGTCCGTGACCGTCGACGACCACGACCGCCTCACGGCAGCGCTCTCGCTGCGGCCGCGGGAGACCTGGATCCCAGAGCATCAACAGCGACTTGAGCACATCCGCGGAGTCTGGCCGGCTGAAGTCGTGAAGACGGCCCCCATGACCTGCGAGTGGAGGCTCGGCCGCAAGCCCTGAATCGCTTCGGCCCGCGAAAGCCTTGACTTCTCAAACGTACCTGGCGGGACATAAAGCTCTCTTCGAAGGGTTGTCTGACGTGGCAAGTTCCGCGAGCCTCCGAGTAGCCGGGGCGGTGGTCATGGCCATGCCTCGCTCCGCCGGTCGTTGCGGTCCACGTATGGGACCTTGAGGCCACGAGCAGCCGATGGCAGGCTCATGCGGCATGATCGATGAATTCGCGAAGAACAGTCTGCACGGGAGACTGCGGCGGGACCGCAAGGCGCTGCTCTGGAAGCTCGACGGCTTGTGCGAATATGACGCCCGCCGACCTTTGACAGCGACCGGGACCAACCTCCTCGGCCTGGTCAAACATGTGGCCGACGTCGAGGCCAGGTACTTCGCCGAGACCTTCGACCGCCCGTCCCCGGAACCGCTGCCCCGATGGCAGGACCACGACGGCAGCAATCTGTGGGCAACCGAGGACGAGACGCGCGATCAGATCATCGAGTCCTACCGGCGCACGTGGGAACACTCAGACGCGACGATCGTCGAGCTTGCCCTCGACGCCCCCGGACACGTGCCGTGGTGGCCGGAGCCTTATACCAACACGAACCTGTTCGCCATCATGGTCCACGTGCTCGGCGAGACCAACCGGCATGCCGGGCACGCCGACATCCTGCGCGAAGGCGTCGACGGCCGAACCGGAATGCGCCCCGAACACGAAATGCAGATCGACGAAGTTGCCCGCGCCGCCTACTGCGCGAAGATCGAGCGGGCCGCTAGATCGGCCGCATCAGCCTAGACATAGAAGGCTGCTCCACGCGCCTTGATGTTCGTGCGGCACGATGTCGGCCGTGAGTGCTGATCTGTCGAAGCATCTGGTTCCTGATGAACTCTGCTAGCCGATCGCCCCGTTACTGCTGCCGTCGCGGCTCGACCGCACGGTGGCGGCACCGCTCCGCGTGACGAGGGGGCGGTGTGCACCGAAAGTGGTGTACGTGCTGACCAGCGGCTGTGCCTGGCTACATCTGCCGCCAGCGTTCGGCACGTCCTCGGTCACCGCGCATCGCCGCTTCACAGTATGGGCCGAGGTCGGCCTGTGGCGTCGGTTGCGTCGGGCCGTGCTGGACAAACTCAGATCCGGGGTGAGTGGAACTGGACGTCGGCAATCGTCGACGTGGCCTCCGTTCGCGCCAAAGGGGGGTCCCTGACGTGGCCGTACCCGGTCGATCACGGCAAGAAGGAGAGCGAGCTGCATGTGCTGTCCGATGCCCAGCGGTCCCGCTCGCTGTCGCTGTGTCAGGTGCGAACATGCACAACGGTCTCGCCCTCATGCCGCTCAGCCTCGGCGTCCCCACCGTGCGAACCGGCCGGGGACCAGGTGGCGCCGGCCTGTCGATCTCCGTTCGGAAGAGGCGCACTTCTCTGCCGAACACCTGAGCTGGCTGCGCGAGCGTGAGCTCGGCGCGCGCATCGCACGCCTTGGCCGTTTCGCTTGGATCATCTGGCAGACCAGAGGAAGATGCCCGCGATGTGCAGTCCGGCCAGGTAGATGACCGCTGTCTTCTCGTAGCGGGTGGCAATCCCTCGCCACTGTTTCAAGCGGTTGATGCAGCGTTCGACGGTGTGGCGCTGCTCGCACGCCTCGCGGTCGAAGGCGGGTGGCCTGCCACCCCGGCTGCCGCGCCGCAGGCGGTGGCCGCGTTGATCGGCCGGAACGGGGACAACCGTCTGGATGCCCCGCCGTTGGCGGTGCTCGCGGATGGCCCGTGACGAATACGCCTTGTCGGCCGGACGGTCTCTGGCCGGGTCCGGGGCCGTCCACGCCCTCTGGGAACACGCAAGCGGGCCATCACGTAAGCGAAGGCAGGGGCGCCAGCCTGTCCGACGGCGAGGTGGAATGCCAGGAGCCGGCAGTTGCCGTCGGCCGCGAGATGAATCTTCGCAGAGTCAGCCCGCCGCGGGATCTGCCGAGGGCGTGGTCGTCCGGCTCGTCGGCCGGATCCCCCTTTTGCGGGCTCCAGCGGCGTGTTGGTGAGCCCGCACGATCGTGGCGTCCACCGAGACGACCCAGTTCAGCTCCTCATCAGCGCCAGCCTGTGCCAGGAGCGTCGTGAAAACCCGCTCCCAGGTGCCGTCGACGGACCACCACATCCGTGGCCGGTGTAGACGCCGCGCCAGTTGCCGTAGCGCTCCGGCATCTGCACCCACTCTGCGCCTGTCTGGGACCTCCAGGCGATGGCGGCGATCACCTCTCGGTGGTCCCGCCACCGGCCACCCCGCCGCGGTGTCCGGTTCGGAAGTTCGGAAGTAACGGCTCGATCCGCGCCCACTGCGCGTCAGTCAACGGCACGCCTGCACAAACGAACAGGCGAACCGGCGAACCGGCGAACCGGCGAACCGGCGAACCGGAGGGAACGGCTACCCCTCGCTGGAGCCACCGGCCTGGTCGGCAGCTGCCCACCAAGAGATCACCCGGCAAGCCATCGCTTCCGGCCGCAGGCCCAGAGGATCGAGACCGATGTGATCCTCCAGCTCGTGCCGCAGGTAATCGCCGATCTCCGCCTGGTCGGCGCCATCCCGGAGCTGCTGGAGCAGCGGGGCGAGCATGCAGTCGTACTCATCGTGCACATCGTCTGCGACGCCGATCGGATCCCACTCATGGAGCAGCTGCCGCAGCCCGTGCTCGGTGACGTCGGTTCCAGGTCGCATCGGTCCAGGGTGCCACCCAGGACCCACCGTCACCACGCGACCCCACTGTGATCCAAACGAAAGAGCCCAGGCATCGAGTCTCGCGAACGCCTTGGTAGGCACCGCTGCAGGATCGGAGGCGATCGAGCGGCCCGGGTCGGACAGCAGGGGGCACCGGCAGCCCGGATCTCTCCTCGCTGGTGACGCTGGGCGGACGGGGACGGCGGCGGCGAGACCCATCTTGGTACCGATGGCGAGGAGTTGGCGAATGGACTCGGCGAACGCGCCGGACAGCAGGCTCTCGAGGTTCGCGCGAACCCTCTTGCGCAATGGTCAAGAATCGTTGACCATTGTTCGCATGCCTACCGACGATCTTCCCGAGACGTTTCACGTCACCACGAACGAGCAGCTGCGTGCAGTCTCCAATCTCACGCGCCACCGGATCATGGCCGTGCTCCGCTTCGAGCCGGCGACGATTACGCAGATCGCCGAGCGGGTGGGCCTTGCGAAGGGGAGTTCCAGCTATCACGTGCGCCTGCTGGAGCGGGCCGGCCTGGTGAAGGTGGTGCGGACGCGGAAGGTCCGGGGCGTCACCGAGCGGTACTACGCCATGGCAGCCCGGGCGATCGAGCTGCCGGACCCGGGCGAGGGAGGGCCGGATGTGCTGATGCGGCATGCGGTGGCGGACCTGGAAGCGGCGCCGACGGACGGCGAGCGCCACGTGCGGATGGCGCATCTGCGGCTCACCGAGGAGCAGTTCGCACAGCTGGGGGCCCGACTGCAGGCCCTGGCGGACGAGTACCGGGAGCTGTCCGATCCGTCGCTGCCGGACGCCTCACTCGTCTTCGCACTGTTCCACCCGACACTGCGGGAGAAGCCAGAGGGAGGCACCAAGTGACTGCAGACGTTGGTAAGTTGCCGGCCGGGTTCGGCCGACTGTGGACTGCGCAGACAGTCTCCTCGCTCGGTGACGGAGTGTCACATGCCGCGCTGCCACTGATCGCGTTGACGTTGACGCGGGATCCGATGGCACTCGCCGTCGTAACGGCGGCAGGGACGCTGCCGTGGCTGCTGTTCGGCGTACTCGGCGGTGCGCTGGTGGATCGCTGGGACCGTCGTCGCACGATGTGGGTCGCGGACGCCGCGCGTGCGGTGCTGCTCGCGATACCCGCGGCGGCGGCCGCACTCGATGCGCTGAGCATTCCGCTCCTCGCGGGCGTCGCCTTCCTGCTCGGCCTCGGCGGGCTCTTCTTCGACACGGCCGCCACGGCCTTCCTGCCGGATCTGCTCCGCCGGGACCCCGCGCTCCTGGAGCGGGCCAACTCCCGCCTGCGCGGCGCCCAGACCGCCATGTCCGGATTCGCGGGGCCGCCTGCGGGCAGTGCACTGCTCGCGCTCGGGCGGGCGGTTCCGCTGCTGGCCGACGCGGTGTCGTTCCTGTTCTCCGCGCTGCTCGTCCGTACGCTGCCCGCCACGCCACGCCCCGTGCCGGAGATCCGCGAGTCGCTACTTCGGCAGGCGCGGGCCGGGGCGTCGTACGTCTTCCGGGACCGGTTGCTGCTCGGGCTCGCGCTCCGCCCTGCGGTGGGGAATATCGCCTTCCTGGCCGTGGAGACCGTCCTCGCCCTCTTCGCGCATGACCGCCTCGGCATCGACACCTACGGCTTCGGCCTGCTCCTCACGGCGGAGGCCACCGGCGGTCTGCTCGGCGCGGGTATCGCCTCCTACCTTGGCCGAAGACTCGGCACCGGCACCGCGCTGACCTGTACGGCGGCCGTCGAAGGGCTGGCCATCCTGGGCCTTGCCGCTGCCCCGGACCCGTACGTGGCTGGGCTGGCGCTCGCCGTCTGCGGGGCCGGCATGGGCGCCACGATGGTGCTCGGGCCCTCCCTCCGGCAGGCGATCGTCCCAGCCCACCTGATGGGCCGGGTCGCTTCCACCTCCCGCATGCTGGCCATGTGCGCCGCCCCCGTCGGAGCGTTCCTCGGTGGCTGGCTGGCCACCACGTACGACATCCGCACCCCGCTCTACGCCGCCGCCGGCCTCCTCCTGGCAATGACCGCCGTCACGGCTTCCATGACCGGCAACCGCAGGGTCGAAGCGGCGCTGAGTGCCGCCGCCCCGGCCGGCGGTCCGGATCGTCCGGCACACAAGGGTCCCGCCCAGGAGAGTGCGCCCGACTTGTTGTGACGGCTTCCGCCAAAGGGTCGGACAAGTCGGGTGCCAGGCCCCCGAGGCGGGCGGGCGGACAGTCGGTCAACTGCCCTATCTCCCTCGTGAATCGTGCCGTCGATCGAGTCGGCCTCGGTCCTGGCAGGTGCGCGTTGCCGGTGATCATTCAGGAGTGGGGTGTCCACCAGTAACCGAGGGCTTCCCTCTGGGGGCTCCGAGGACGTGTCCTGAGGGTCGTACGCAGCCACCGGGCACGGCTTTGGCCGACCACGCGAGGTGGCTTCGCTGATGTCCAGTGGTTCTGGCGGTGTGTTCTGCTGGCATGAGCGGGATGCCGGGCTCAACGAAGGTCTCCTCAGGTCTCCGATGGACGCACAGAGGCGCAGGTCGGTGAAGGTCTTGGTCCAGCCGCCGAAGGACTCGCCCAAGGCAATGGCGACGCTGTTCTGCTCCTCGCGATCGGTCAGGACCCGAAAAAGGATCTCTCCTGGCGTGGCTGATGGCTTGGGCTAAATATGGAGCTTGGCAGTGCGACAGTTCTACAATCTCTCTTCATGGTGACTCCCGACTGCTATGCATGCAGCACGGAAGCAGAGTTCGACGACCTGCCACCACGCGAGTGCGTGGTTCATGACCAGCACTGGCGGGTGGCCCATGCCATCAACACCGCAGTGCCGGGCTGGCTGGTTCTGCTGCCTCGGCGCCACGTTGCCGCGGTTCACGATCTCACCGACGCTGAGGCATCTGCCCTAGGGATGTGGCAGGTAAAGCTCTCACGGGCTCTCCGGGACATGAC
This sequence comes from Streptomyces sp. NPDC049970, assembly GCF_040660235.1. Classification (NCBI taxonomy): domain Bacteria; kingdom Bacillati; phylum Actinomycetota; class Actinomycetes; order Kitasatosporales; family Streptomycetaceae; genus Streptomyces; species Streptomyces sp. NPDC049970. The sequence continues at coordinate 38,822 of NZ_JBFALP010000006.1, forward strand.
TGGCTGCGCCAAGACCTACGTCGTGCAGTTCGCCGAAGCCGAAGGTTTCGCACATGTGCACTTCCACATCGTTCCGCGCATGGCAGATCTGCGACCAGAGCATCGTGGGCCCGGCATCTTCGAGCTGCTTCGGCGACCCGAGCAGGAGCGAGTATCAGCCGACGAGGCAGACCGAGTAGCCCACTCGCTTCGAGCTCAACTTCATGGGCACCCGAACACCCAGTGACCAGAGCCCGGAATGTGTGCCGGAACCACCACTGCGCGATATAACCGCTCGATGTGGCGTCGGCCGCAGACACTGCCTCCATCCAGGGCCTCGGAGTGTTCCCGGAATATCTGGTTTGATCAGGTGATGCCGTGGTCCGAGACGGTCGGCAGGGAGTCAAACAAGTTCGTCCTGCTCCGCTGAGTCGGGGCCCGTCTGCGGTACGGGCAACAACTGACTGCCCAGCGCTCGCCGGGCCATGGTAACGAACTCCGTGGTGCTGGTGACCCGAGCACGGAGCGCTGCTGAGCGTGCTGGGGGTTCGAGTTCGGCGGCGCTTCCAGCCGTGTCTGGGCTGTCGTTCACGATGCGCGCATGCAGCCGGAACTCGTCACCAATGCTGCGGAGAACTTCAGCTCCCCGCGCCGCGACGTCGTCTGGCCCTACCAGCCGAACCCGGATGTACGCTTCATCCAGCGCCCTGCGCGCGGCGAATCCCGCTTCCCAGCGGCGCAGTTCCGTGAACGGCAGTGCGAACCATCCGTCGTCCAGAACACGGTAGGCCGCGTCAGCCTGGGACAGGAACTTCTCATACGCCTCACGGCGTATCTCCCGATGGTCGATCGCTCGCCGCTCGGCCCGTTCCTCACGGGCCAGGACGCTCTGGTGCCTTAACTGCCGGCCGACCACCCATGCCGAAGCGACACCTGCCAACCCAGCAGCGCTCAGGGTGGACAGGGACGTGATGAGGGCAACCGCGACTGTGTCATTCACGGCGCCCATTGTTCCCTCTCGGCAGACTCCCCGTCAGGGCTCCAGACACGGCCCAGACTGTTGTGGACGTCCCTGCTGGGCTGGTCGGCTTCGTGATCGTCTTCCTGCTGACGAGAACCAATGAATGATCAGCCGCGGCAGGGGCCATGCCGCCGTCAACGCATGCCAGTGACGACAGCGGGGCGATGCTGCCCGACCGCACCCTCGCGCGGCGGTCGGGCAGCCTTCATGTCCGGGCCCGAGCGCTGGGGGGCGGGCCGGACCAGGTCAGGCGGGGGCCGCACGGCGTAGAGGCCGCCGTGGGCAGCGGGGAGGCGCCTGAGGGAGAGCAGGGCGATGGTGGCCGCGCCCATCACAGAGGCAGCAAGGGCTGCCGGTGCGATACGGGAGACCGGCGCGACCACGGCCGGCGAAGCCCGGGCCAGGAAGGGAGCGCCCGCCCTTGTCCGTTCACGCGGCCTGGATGAGCTCAGCCCGCCCGAACAGGAGGGCGTAGCCCGTGGGCAGTTGGGCGAGGATGCGGTCGAGGAGGCCAGGGCCGGCGAGGTGGCCGACGGTGGCGAGGACAGCTCCCGTGTCCCAGCGAGCGGTGGCAGGAGTTCCGCCGGTGCGAGCGGCGAGATCCTTGACGAATTCCCAGCCGGTGAGCGGGTGGGGGTCGGGGATCTCGGTGGTGAGGATGTGGGCTGCTGCGCTGGGAAGGTGGGCGGCGAGGTCCACGCGTTCGTCCCCGGTCAGCTGCCGGCCAAGACCGGACAGCACGGCCTTGGTGACGCTCTCGGCTCGTTCTCGCGTGGGGTAGGCGCCCTCGTACCGGATCTTTTCCAGCATCTGGTCGAACGTCACGCCCGTGGTGGCAGCACGGGTGGACTCATGCAGGGAGCGCATGGGGGAGTGCCTTTCTCGGGTGCTGGCGGCTGCCGTGTCGCAGTCGGGCGAGGGTTCGGCGGCAGCACTCTGTTCTGAGGGGGGTCCGTAAAGCTGGGTGTGCCCGGGTTCGCAGGAGAAATGCGTGGGAACCGGATCGCGTGCGTCGGGTGGCCGACCCCTGTGGCTGCTGTCGTACTGCGGACCGCAACCGGTTGCGGTCCGCAGTACGACAGCGAGCAGGCGAGCGGGGCAGGGCGCGGCGGTGAGGGCCGGGGCTCGCCGCCGCGTGTGCCGAACGGGAGCGGCAGCCCGCTTCTGGCGATTCCGCCTCGCTCTGCGGGGCGAGCCGGACCGGGTTCAGGTGCCGATCTGCCTGGAGGCGGTGCCTGCGCCGACGGTGATCTTGCGGGGCTTGGCTCGCTCGGCGATCGGGATCCGCAGCGTCAGCACTCCCGCGTCGTAGTCGGCCCTGATGCGCTCGGTGTCCAGGGTGTCCGCCAGGACCAGCTGGCGGGAGAAGACGCCGAGCGGTCGCTCGGAGAGCTCGACCTGCACGTCCTCGCCCTTCGACACCGGGCGACGCTCCGCCTTGACGGTGAGCATGTTGCGTTCGACGTCGATATCGATCGCATCCCTGGCGACGCCGGGAAGGTCCAGGGCGATCACGTACTCCTCGCCCTCACGATAGGCGTCCATCGGCATCGCCGACGGCTTGGACCAGGTCCCGGAAACGCCAGTGAGCTGCTGGGCCAGTCGATCCAGTTCGCGGAACGGGTCGGTGCGCATCAACATCGCGAATACACCTCCAGTGGTCTTGGCAGAAACTGCCAATGCGCTTCGTCTGGCACAGTTGTAGCATGTCATCGGAACGATGACAAACAAGGTGTCATCCGAAAGGTGACACGAGTGAAGGAGTCCCATGAACCCCTCCCCCACCACCGGCCGGCCCGACGTCGACGCGGCTACGACGGCGCTGGCCCGCATCGCCGACGTGGTGGCCGCCACCCGGACTCCGCCACCCGGATCACACCAGGAAGACCAGCAGAGGCACGCCGAGCTGGCCATGACCGCACTGCGCCTTCTGCGCGAATTGCGCGACGAGCTCGCCGGATGGGAATCGGGACTGATCGAAGCGGCTCGCGCGTCGGGCACCAGTTGGGCCGATCTCGCCCAGCCGCTCGGTGTCTCCAGTCGCCAAGCCGCAGAGAAGCGCTACCTGCGCGTCCGCCCAGGAGTTCCCGGCGCCACCGGCGAGCAACGCGTCGAAGCCACCCGCAGCGTCCGAGCCGCTGACCGCACCGTCACGACCTGGGCCCGAAGCAACGCCGCCGACCTGCGCCAGCTCGCCGGCCAGATCACCGCTCTGAGCGACCTTCCCGCAACTCCCGGCGCACGCATCTCGGCTGCCCTCGCCGACGACGACGCCGCCAACCTGATCGCTCCACTCACCGACGCCCACAAACACCTGACCACCAACCACCCCGGCCTGGCAGCACGCATCGACAGCATCAACCAGCACACCGACCACCTCCGCCAGGACAGCCACAACCAGCGGACCACACCCTGACGGTCGGGCACTCGTGACCGGTGACGCACACGGACATGGCGGCGGGCGGCGGGATGGCGTGCGGCTCCTATCGCGAGTTGTGCCACGTGCCCGTCACCCGGGGCGCATTGCCGGTAGGCAGCTGAGTCGCGTTCTGGGCGGAGCTGGTGTCGTGGTCGTAGTGAAAGCCTTGGTCCGGACTGCCTGGCCGGCTCGGTACGGGGAGGGGAAGGCCATCCATCGTGGTGCGTTGATCCGATGGATGGCCGAACGGAACGCGTCGTCGGTAGCGGGACTGGCTCCTTCGCTGCCCGATGTCGCGGTGCCATAGGGTCGCCGCATGCGACGAAGGACACGGCTGGCGATGACTGGGGCTGCGACCCTGGCCTGGGGCGAGTGGTTGAACTGGCGCTGGTCTCGAGCCCTCGTGGGGAGCCGAGGGGGCGCCCGCGAAGCTGTCGTCGTGTTGGGCTACCGGAACCCGCAAACGACGGCGAACTTCGTCAACCGTTGGCGGGTCCGTGCTGGAGTCCGCTCCATTGCCTCTGACCACGACGCGCGAGGTACTCGCGTGATCTTCAGCGGTGGTGAGACCACCGCTGGCGCTGCGGAAGCGCGACTGATGACGAACTACGCGAAGTCGGCTTTGGCGTTCGACGGCACCGTCCTCCTCGAAGATCGGAGTACGACGACCTGGGAGAACATGACGAACGTGATCCCATTGCTCGAGGACGTCGATCGCATCAAGATCGTCTCCCAGCCTGCTCACGCGCTCAAGGCGCGCGCGTACTTGCGGCGACAGCGTCCTGACCTGGCTGAGAAGCTCGTGCGTGCCGATGACTACCGGCTTGGCGAGTGGATGCTCGCCAAGCCTCTGCTGGCTCTGTACGGACTCTGGACACTCCGTGGGCTCAAGGCCGATGAACGGAGGATTTCGCTGTGATCAGCTGCTGCCGCATCGGGGGCGGAGACGGTGGTTCTGAGGCGCCACCACCAGATGGATACGCATCCGAGGGCGAGGAGCGCTTCGTGGATGTCGTCGCGGACCTCCCAGTCGGGCTGGTGGGTTGATCGATCCGCGAGTCTTGATGGCTGCCGAGACCTGCTGGTCGGCTGATGGTTCGACGGCGTCCTTCGCCTGTGAGCCGGTGGTGCTCACCACCCAGACCGCCGACGTCGGCTCGATGCGCCTCGCGGCGAAGCTGGGGTTCAGCGAGGTAGAGCACTTCCGGGTCCGGGACCTGAGCAGCGGCTCGGTATCCGGTCCCCGTCACGCCGTGCGATTCAGTGCTCAGCAGTGAGGAACTCAGCCAGGCGTGAGTGCCGTTCGGCGCTCACGCGGCAAGCACCGCGTGAGCGCCGACCGTAGGTGAAGCGGCCCTGTCGTCTGCTATCAGCGGAGGAGGAGGTGCCCAGCATCGCGCAGACGCCGACCGGGCTCACGCCGAGGACGCCGCGCCGTCACCCTGCTCCTCGGCGACCACGAGCACGTCCTGAGACGATCCGGCTTCAGGCCGGGCCGGGTCTGGTGGGAGCGGTTGCCCCGCAGATGCGAGCTCAGGTGGAATGAAGCAGGCGGTGATCGTTTTACCGTCCCGCTGCCTGTGGGTGTGCCAGCTGTCGGCGAGCGCGTCCACGATGGCGAGTCCGCGGCCTCCGGTCATGGTGTCGTCTGCTTGGCGGGGACGAGGAATGGCTGTGTCCCCGTCGTGCACACTGACGTGCAGGCACTGACTGTCCCAGGTGAGCACGAGCTGCGCATCGCTGTGCGCGTGTACATGAGCATTGGTGACCAGCTCCGAGATGCTGAGCAGAACCGAGTCCACCATGTCAGGCGCGTTCTTCGTCCACTCCAAGGAGTCGAGGTGCCGCCGGGCCCAGATCCGGCCGGCTCTCACCCCCCGCGAGATGGGAAACGACTGCGCCCACCCCACCGCACGTACGGAAGACTCGTCCACGATTGCTCTCCTCCTTCGATACTGCCTGGCCTGTCGTGTACCCACACCCGTGCCTCGTACCGGTACAGATCGCCCTGCGGCCGGCCCGCGGACTCCCCTGTCTTGCGCTGACGCGCACTGTCTGCCTGGGGACGGGGCGAGTTCATCAGGCGATCCGGCGCCCCGCCTCTCCCGAAAGCGCGTTCCCACACCCGGACTAGCCGTTCCGATCCTCGGGGGCGCCCTCCGGCATCGGCCCGTAGGCCGCTACGTCGTGAAGCTGATCCACGAGGAGGACCTGACCGAGGTGGTGCTCGTGGGTCACAGCTACGCGGGGCTGGTCGTCTCGTCCGTGGCCAACGAGGTTCCGGAACGGATCACGCACCGGGTGTACCTGGGCGCCATGGTCCCGGAGCACGGCGAGACAGGCGTCGACGTACAGCCCATGACCAGGAACCTGATCGACCTGGCGGCCAGGTCCGACAGCGACTGGCGCATCCCCCCGCTGCCCGAAATGCCTCCGCCTCTCGGTCTGTTCGGGGTCACCGATCCGGCGGACGTCGCATGGCTGCGTACGATGCTCTCCGACCAGCCGGTGCGCTGCCTGCAGCAACCGGTCCGGTTGGACAACCCCGCCGCGGACTCGGTTCCGCGCACGCACATCCACTGCGTCGGCGCGGAGCCGGAAGGCATCGTGCGCCGACCCGTCGCCGCGACGCAGCCCAACGGCACCCCGGCACGCATACGGGCACTTCCCACCGGTCACGACTGCATGATCACCATGCCGGCCGCCCTGAGCGAACTGCTGCTCGAATCCGCACTTCGGTAGCGTGCGGACCGCGCCTGTCGGAGTGAGGTGGAGAGAACCCACCGTCTCCGGGCGGCGGACCTGGCCATGGAGCCCCGCCCGCTCCGTGCGCAAGAGGTGCCCCGGGACTCCGCGGGGCCGCGAGCGATTCGTCTTCGACAGAAGGCAGACGCAGGCGGGCGCAGGCGGACGCGGTTGAGCCTCGGGGAGTACGCCGCCACCTGGTCCAAGGGCACCGGGACGTGGCCCGCAGCGATCGGCAGGAGTCCGGCACCCGGACACGGGCAGAGCGCGCGTCGCATTCCTCATCGTGCCGGCCCGGCAGTCCTCAGGCAGCCCTGGACGTGGCCCCTCGGCGGCCGTCCGCGAGGACGGACCGGGCTGCGGGGGCCGGAACGTGCGCGTCCGTCGCTCAGTCCGGCGGCGCGTCCTCGGCGCGCACCGTACGGACCGCGCTCGCGATCGCCGTGCCCAGACGTACCAGCGAGACCAGCCCTCCGGGGCCGAACAGGAGCACCCACAGGGCGGGCTGACCCGGCGATGACCGGTCAGCCGCGACCACCAGGGCGATCGTGGCGGCGAGGTGGACGGAGGTGAACACGAGTCGCGGGGTGCGGCGGCGCAGCGGGAGCAGCGCGAGCAGGAACCAGAGCAGAGCGATGAGCAGGACGAGCAGGATGAGGCCCATGTGCCGGACGGTCTCCAGACGGACGGGGACCGGCCGGCCGCGCGGTGGCGGCCGGCCGGTCGTGGGTCAGGTTCGGACGTGGGGACGGATGGTCAGTAGCTGCTGTACCCGGCGTCGAGCGGGATGCTCTTGTCGAGGCAGAAGTGTGCCGGAGACGGATCGGTTCCGGCGGAGGCCGGGGCCGTGATGTCCCAGGGGTTGCCGCTCTGGTCGGTGCCGAAGTTGCAGGGTCCGTACGGGTTGGGCCACAGCGGATAGTCCTGGTTCGGGTCAGGGATCTTACTGAAGTCCTGGAAGTCGCCCTTGATCACGGGTGCCGCACCACCGGCGGTGCCGTCCAGGTTCATGGCCTTGCCGTCCAGGTAGAGGTACTGGTCGGGCATGTGGCTCGAGCGCAGGTAGGGGCGTCCGCTCACCTTGCGCACCGATCCGTCGGCGCAGACCTTCAGGCTCAGTTCCTGCCAGATGGGTGGTGCCTGGCCGAAGGCTGTGCCGACCAGAGGCGAGAGCAGTTCGGTCTGGAAGAAGTTGGACCAGATACCGCCGGCCAGTTCGGCCACGGCGTCGGGTACCCGGCTGTCGCCGTCGGCCTTCTTCTGCCAGTTGTCGACGTTCTGCTTGGGCGCGTCGGCGCTCAGCATGGGCCGGTATCCGATGGAACCGCCGGAGGTGTAGAGGGTGGCCACACACGTGCCACCGGTGTCGACCGGGGTGTCGTCGTCCTTCACCACGGTCGGCTTCTTCCCTGCGTAGGCGTAGGAACGGCCGGGCAGGACGCCGGTTGCCAGCGGGTCCGCGGCGTGGCTCTTGTTGTCGTGCTGGTTGAGGTTCTTCACCGAGTAGCGCAGGTCGGGCTTGGCGATGCCGTAGTCCGTGGCGAGCGCGGAGAAGGTGTCGAGCATGAACTTGGGCAGGTGCGTGTTGCCCGTGCGGTTGCCGTAGTCGACGTACTCACTGCCCGGGATGACGGTGCCACCGGCGTCCTTGACGAACGAGACGGTGGTCCGGGAGCGGATCTTGTAGGAGTTGTCGTCGGTGTCGAACCTGGTCGGCTTGGTGGAGCTGGTGGGCCTGTCGGTGTACGGGTTCGCGAACCCCACCCAGGTGCCCTGGCTGGTGCCGTCCGGGTGGTTGACCGGGTCGGTCCCGGCGGCCGTCACCTGGGAGCGCCAGGCGGTCATGGCGCTCTTGGTCGCCGGCATGACGCACCCGGTGGTGGGGCCGGCGGTGCAGGAGGGCAGGGAGGTGATGCCGGCGGTGAGGTCCATCGCCCAGTCGTAGAGGTTCTGGCGGCTGGTGAGCGGTCCGCCGATCCAGGAGGCCGGGGCCGAGGTGTCGATGTTCTGGTCCTCGTCGAAGACGGCCACGCTGTCGACGCTGCGCTCCACATAGGTGCCGGTGATGGGTACGAAGGCGACGGCGTCGAAGGCGATGTCCTCCTCGCCGGTGCCGTCGGACGTCACGGAGCTGAGCGTGACCTTGGGGACGTTGCCGAACATGAAGGCGCCGATGGAGACCCACCGGTTGCCGTTGCCCGGCTGCCGGATGATGCGGGAGCGCACGCCGTTCTTGGTGGTGACGTCGTACTGGGCGAGCTGGGTCTGCGCCCCGTGGTCGGGCAGGTGTACCAGGACGCGGGCCGGCTGGCTGAGCGTCTTGTTGAGGGTCCAGGTGCCGGTGACCTTCATCTTGCCGCTCTCGGCGCTCGCCTGGCGGGTGTGGGCGAAGGAGAAGTGGCCGCCGTAGCCCGCTCCCAGCTGATGGAAGTCGATCTTCGAGGGGTAGAGGCCCTTGGAGTCGGCGGCGAAGTCGAGCCCGAAGGTGCCCTGGTTGGTGGTGGGTGTGGTGCAGCCGGGCCGGACCGACGGCGTGCCGTCCGGGAGGTCGTCGATGACCAGGGCGCCCGACGGGAGGCCCGAGGTCGAGCAGTTGGGCGGGTAGGCGGTGCCGTCGGCCTGTTCGGCGTAGGTGCTGTCGAAGCGCACGAGCTCGTTCCCGCAGGAGTAGGAGCAGTCGCTCTTCCAGGTGCTGCTCTGGTGGTACCAGCACTTCAGGTCGTACTGGCCGGAGGCGTTCTTGTGGGCGCAGGGGCCCGCCTTGGAGCCCGCCACCTCGGGGGCGTTGGGCGTGTACGACTTGCCAGGCTCGCAGGTGTTGCTCGCGTCGCAGAACTGGTTGACGGGCGGCTTGGCGTTGGCGCGGTTGAGCGGAGCGGTGACGACGTCACCGTTCCACCAGGCCGGACGGTACGCGGAGACGGGGGTGTTGGGGGCCTCCAGCAGCTCCGGCGGGTGGCCGGCGAAGCCGATCACCTTCTCCGGGTAGGGCCAGTCCTGCGGGTGGGCGGCGTCGGCGTAGGTGGTGTCCATGAAGGAGGCCCGGTTGGCGGGGTACTCCGGGTTGGCCGGGTTGTTGGCCCATCCGACTCCCCAGGCGCCGCTGTTCTTGCCGCTGTCGGCCTGCGGGTAGAAGCCAGAGTTGTAGGCCCAGAGCGCGAAGAACCAGTTCTCGATCTTGTTCGGGTCACCGTTGTTGATCTTCATTCCGGCGCTGCGGATCTGGTTCCACTTGTCGGTGAGGATCTGGAGGCCGGCCGCGACGTTCACGGCGTAGTCCAGGGCGACGGCACGCTGGGTCTGGTAGGCCCAGGCGGTGTCGGAGGGCCCCTTCTCCTTGCCGGCGAGGCGCATGTGGTCGGTCACCTGCGTGATGCCGTAACCGCAGTCGGACTCGGCCCAGTTGATGTCCCAGTCGTCGGCACTGCTGCTGTTGTAGATCTCCAGCCCGTAATAGTTGCCGATGAGCGGGTTGGCGGTGACACCGGGGACGGCGAAGCGGGCCGCCTGCCACATGTTGGACTCCTGGGCGGTGATGCCGAGCATCACCTGCGCCGGGACGTGGTCGCCCTCGACGAGCGCCTTCTTCGGGAAGAGGGTCTGCGGCGCGTACGCCGGCATGCCGAGGTTCTTCCAGTTGGCGGGGCGGGACGCCTTGGCGTTCAGGGTCCCCATGATGGCCTGGTCGACAGCCCATTCGACCTGGCGCGGCTTGGGCTGCATCGCCTGGTTGCGGGGGTCGTTGCGCGGGACGGAGCAGTACCGCTCGTCCTCGACGGGGTTGCTCGGCGAGGCGGCCGCGGCCAGGCCGCTCTTCGCCTGGGCCCTCTTCTTCCCCGTACCCGTGCCCAGGCCGGGCGCGGGGGCCACGCCCTGCTCGGCGTCGGCGCCGACGACCGCTGCGGGGTCGACGACGAAGGTCATCGTGCGCTTCCGGGCGGGAAGGCTGACGCCGAGGGTGACCGGGCGCCGTTTCGCCGCGTCCTGGGCGGTCACCCGGGAGTCCTTGCCGTCGGTCCAGGCGGTGCTGGTGATGACGGCCCGGCCCTCGGTGGAGACGCGGGCCCCCCTGGGGGCGTCGAGCAGCCGGACCGCCTTGGGCAGCGCGCCGGAGGCGACGCCGCGCTGGGCGCCGGTGAGGTAGACCCGGCCGTCGGCGGAACGGGTCACGTCCACTGCGTCGAGTTTGCCGTGGGCCAGCGGCGCGGCCTTGCGCCGCGGGTCGGGGGACTTCAGCTGTCCGGCGGTCAGGTGCCGCGCGGTGGCCTTGTCACCGGAGCGGTCCAGGAAGGTGAGGCCGCCGTCCTGGTCGGGGGCGAGCCGGAAGGGCACGGCGTCGGTGGCGGCCAGGGTCGAGCGGCGGCCGTCGGCGGAGACGGAGACGACGCGGGAGGTGTCGGCGGCCACGATGCGTCCGCCGCCCGCCGGGACGGCGGAGGTGAGCTGTCCGGTGACCTGGACGGGGGTGGCGACCTCACCGGTCGCGGCGTCGACGCGCAGGAGCCGGGTGGAGGACTTGTCGTCGCCGCCACTCTGTGTGAGCACGGCCTCCTCGCCGGCGCCGCAGCCCGGGTTGTAGTAGGCCAGGCTGACCTGGCGCCGGAGCTTGGTCACGTCACCCGTGGTGAGGTCGACCACTGCGGCGAAGGCGCCGCGGGCGAAGAGCTCCGCCTTGTTGGTGAAGGTTCGGGGCGCGTAGACCACAACGGCCCGTTGTCCGGAGGCGGTCACACAGGCGTTGCCGATCCAGGCGTCGGTGTCGAAGCCGGGCTCGGCGAGGGTGGCGGCCGTCCGCCAGGCGTAGCCGGACCGCTCGTCGGCGACCAGCAGGTGAAGCCCCTGGGCGTCCCCGGTGGTGGTCCACAACCGGTCCCGCGAGGTGCGCCAGCCCGGGCCGAGCGTGTCGTCACGCTTCTTCTCCGGGATGCCGGCCTCCGCGGCGTCGGGCCGGCGCTCGGGGGCGTCGGCGCCCGGTGAGCCGCTCCAGGGGGTGTCCGTCGCGGCGCCGGACGCGGTCGGCCCGGGGGTGGGGGCGGCGGTCGCCTGCAGGGTGCCGGCCATCAGGCCGGCCAGCACGACGGATACCGCCGCTGCGAGGCGGAGTCCGCCTCTGGGTCTTGGCATGGGTGTTCACTCTCTGTCTGCGCCGTCGGCGCTCATCCGGTGCGAGCGGACACTCCCGGCGCTACCGGGCGCGGGTGGCTCGCAGCGGACCATGCTGGGGCCCGTGCGTCTCGGCACGCTCTCCGCGCCGTCTCGCGGGCCGGGTGCAGGGTCTCGGCGCGGCACCGGTCCACTCCCCCCGACCCGCGCCCGTCCGGCGTGGAGGACCCGACGTGGTTCAACGACCGGCTTCGGGTTGCGCATGTCGGCCGAGCGCCGCGCGGAACCGCAACTGCCGTCCGCGACAGGACGACTGACTGCCCGTTCGCGGACTACTTAGCCGGTCAAGGAGCTGTGGACGGCCCGTGCCCCCGAGGGGCTGTGGTTGCGCCGGCCGGGGACCAGAGGCGGTTCCTGCCGGGGCAGGCGTCCTGCCGGGGCGCTGATGGGGGCGGCCCGACACCGGGCTCGGCCCTGCGCTACCGTCCTGGAGGTATGGACGACGCGGCCCGAGCGCCCTTCATCGATCCGGAATCGGACTACCCGTGCTGTTGGTTCTGCCCGGCTCTGCGCCTTCCGCGTGCGGGGTTCCTGGTGGCGGACCGGCCCAGCAGGCAATGGCCGTTCGATGCTGCGGACGGATTCCGTTACACCGCCGACGACCGGATACCTGTCTGCGTGCATCCGGGCAGGGTGGGGCTGGAACCGGAGCGGACGGCCCCTCCCCCCGCCGCCTTACCAGCCCTCGATCCGGAGCCGGTGCGGGAACGTCGTGCACGGTGGTGGTTCCGAGCCGGGCCGTCACGGACCGCGTGAGCATCGCGGAGCTCGCACCAGTCCTCACCTCGACGGCCGGCTGTCGCCTTCAGCACGCGTCCGGCACGCTTCCTGTCTGGGTATGACCGCACTTCTGCGCGGACAGCGCCAACGCTCGGGGCGGGACGTGAGATTGCGGCCGACCTTCCTACGGGCTGTTCCGTTCCCGTTACAACTACATGAAGGGGTAGGAGTTGTCTTCACACGCCCGCCCGCATCAGGAGTGAGGCGAGGGTGACGGCTGCTTCGTGGGACTGGGTGGTCTTGTCGTAGCGGGTGGCGATGCCGCGCCATTGCTTCAGGCGGTTGAAGCACCGTTCGACGACGTTGCGGTGCTTGTGGGCCTCGCGGTCGAAGGCCGGCGGGCGGCATCCGCGGCTGCCTCGCCGGGCCCGGTTGCGGACCTGGTCGGCCCGCTCGGGAATCGTGTGCGCGATGCCGCGGCGGCGGAGCCAGGCACGGATCGCCTTCGAGCTGTAGCCCTTGTCGCCAGGACGTGATCAGGCCGGACGCGGGGTCGTCCGGGTCCGGTCCGGGGCACCCGGATCGCTTCAATCACGGCGGTGAAGCGGGTGCAGTGGTTGGTGTTGCCACCCGTGATGACGAAGCCGAGTGGACGACCCCGACCGTCGCACGCCAGATGGACCTTGCTGGTCAGGCCCCCTCTGGACCGGCCGGGGGCCGGGTCGCGGAGCCCCCTTTCGGGCGCCGGCCCCATGCCGGTGGGCCCGGGCGATCATGGAGTCGACCGACACCAGCCAGTCGATATCGCCCGCCGCGTCCGCCTCGGCCTGGGCGGTCCACAACATCCGGCCGAACGTCCCGTCCGCCGGCCACCTGCGAAAACGGGTGTGGAGTGTGGCCCACGGCCCGTATCGTTCGGGCACGTCCCGGCAGGCCGTCCCGGTCCGGGACTCCACACGATCCCATTCAGGATTCGCCGCTCATCCAGCCGCTTCCGCCCCCGCAGAGGGTCACGGTATTAGGGGCCCTCGGGTCGGGTCGGATCAGGGAAGGGGCCAGGTGATGGCCCCCACACCGTGTGGCCGGGGCTGCGTCGCGAGGCGGCGGACGGGCGCCCTTTCCCTGGTCCGCCCGCGCCGCGCCATGGGGACCGGGAGTAGCGTCCCGCTCCTGTCCCGCAATCCCCCGAACGACCAATCGGATGCTCCGCACAGGCCGAGGCCGGTCCCTCACCGCCCGGCTATGACGATGACGTCATCACCCACGCTCCAGCAACGGACCTCGTTCTTGGCGGGGTTGATCCGCACCCCGTGGTCGATTCCCGGGCGTGCCAGGTCAGGGCTTCGGTAGCCGATGGCGCACTCCCCCCGGCGTGAGGCCGATTCGACGACGGTGGCGAAGGACGTCCGCCGTCCTGTCAGGATGTAGTCACCCGCGGGCCTGAGGTGGATCGCGTTGCCGTGCGGAGCCAGGAGTTCCTCGAACAGGCGCGCAAGATGCCAGTTCTGGGAGATCTGGACCATCAGAAGACCGATCAGCCTTCCGCTCACGATGAAGTCGGCACCGACACCGACGGGAGCGAGAGCTCGGTTGCGGTCGTCGGTCATCTCGGTGACGACACGGACCGGGACCCCCGACGTCCGTTCCAGTTCCCGTAGGAGCAGCAGGGTCACCAGCGCACGGTCGTCGGGAGCCTCCGTTCCGGGGCCCCGGTCCGGACCGAGCACGATGACACCGTCGTGATCTGCGAGGACCAGGTCGTTCACCGTGCCCGGGAGGGTGGGGTCGGCCTTGGTGAGGGTGACAGCCAGCGTGGGGGCGATCTCCGCTGCGGCGGCCCGTAGCTCTGCGGCGGGGCGTTCGCCGGCCTCGGCCACGACATGGAGGACGGAACCGACGGCGAGATGGCCCGCGAGATGGCGGACGATGTGCCGGGCACGACGGTTCCATCCCAGCAGGACTACACGGTCGGGATGCGGTGCCGCCGGTGCCCCGAGCGCGATCAACGACTCGTCGAAGACGGCGGGTTCGTCGGTGGGGACCGTGGTGTCGTCGTCCTGGGCGATCACGACGAGCTGATCCCGTGGGCCGACCACCGAGTCGCCCGGCGGGTTCAGACGGAGGGTCCCGTCCGCGCGTACGAGGCCGACGACGCTGGACTCGGGGCAGATGCGCAGCACCTCGGCGAAGGCGCGACCTGCGTGGGCCGACGCGTCGACGACGTAGAACTCGTCGCCGACGAAGTCGAGCAGTTCCTGGTAGACGAGCGAGAGTCCGGGCTGCCGGGCACACTGGGCCACGAGCCGGGCCGTGACGTCGTCGGCCTCGAGCACGACCGCCTCCGGGCCCCCGGCGAGTTCGGCCGCGAGACGGTAGCGGGCGTCGCGAACCGCGGCCACGATCCGCACGCGGCTGCCGTCGACAGTGGCCCGCAGGGCCAACAGGTTCTTGACGGTCTCCGCGTCCTCGTCGGGCTCGTCACTCTGCATGACCAGCACGACGTCCGCCGTGGCCGGGCTGACCCGCGCGACCGCGGCGGGATCGGTCGGGCGTCCGTTGCGGCAGACGACCCTCGTGCGACCGGTGTCCCCCACCTCACCGCGCAACTCCTCCTCCATGTCGGTCACGTCCCGGTCGGCGAGGATCACGACCGCGGCTCGCCTCCGGTTTTCGTTGGCCGCGACGAGTTCGGCCACCACGGTGAATGTCTGGGCCGACCACCCGAGGACGGCGGTGTGGCCGTGCTCCAGGACGGTGGAGTGGCCACGCCGCAGGGAGACGAGCTCGTCGGTGATCGCCGTGGTCATGAGACCGACGACGGTAGAGACGTAGAACAGCGCCACCAGCGCCAGCAGCACCGACAGGACCACGCGCAACGGGCTGCCGACCTCGCCCCCGAGCCTGAGTGTCTGTCCGACGCTCCGCCACACCGCTGCGGTCTTCGCCCACGGGCTGTCGGGGGCCTGGTCGTCCGTCCACACCAGAAGCGCGCTCGCGGGGACGACGACCGTGAGGCAGGCGACGGCGAGCCACCCGATGAGAACGGCCGCACCCCTCGCCAGAGTGTTGTCGAACCAGTACCGCGCCCGCACGTGCAGCCGTACCCGTCGCGGTGTCGTCGCCCCGGCAGGGCTCGACCGTGGGGCCGGTAGGTCCTGCGGCTGCCTCTGCTTCCCCACGCGGGCGCCGCGCACGCTCCGGCGCCGACCCTGATCTTTGATCATCCTGTGCACAGCAGCAGCGTGGGGAATCGCCCGCTCCGCCACACGGGAATCCGGCAGCGTTTCATCCTATTGGGATCCGGGCCGAGATCCGACTGGCCCGTGGTGTTCAGGGGTAGGACGGGGGCGCGAGGAGAGATCTTCCGGCCACCCGCCCACCGCGTACGCGTTTGTGTGGTGAGATGTGTCATGTACCGAACACTTTCGCGTCCTTGTGGCGCGTCAAGAAGAAGGGCGCCGACGTCATGAACAGATCCGCCTCCCGCGGCCTCGTCCGAGTGAGCCTCGCGCTGGGTGTCGCAGCGGCGTCGACCGTGCTGGCAGCGACCGCGGGTGCGGCCGCACCGGCGACCGCCTCCGGAGACACGGGAACGCTCACCGCCACGCAGCACGGCGCACAACGCGGCTGCGCCGTCGTGTACTTCGACCTGGGCGAGACCCTGGTGCACACGGCCGAGGACGGGAGCACGAACTACCTCCCCGGCGCTGCCGCGTATCTGCGCGTGCTGCGGGAACGCCACATCGAGGTCGGGCTGATCACCAACGTGCCGTCCGCCTGGGGTGCGAACGACGCCGAGCGCGCGGCCAGACTGAAGAAGGAGGTCGGCACCGGCTGGAAGGGCTCCACGCCCTTCGCCTGGGACGACTTCGGCGACCGGATCCTCACCCCGCGCACCGAGGCCGAGCGCAAGCCTGCGCCCGCTCTCTGGGAGCGGGCGAAGGCCGGCTCGGGCGGCTGCCGCCTCGTCTACCAGGCGGAGACCGTCGAGGAGATCGACACGGCGGCCTCGATCGGCTACCTGGCGTACCAGGTCGGGCAGCCCTCCCGGCCCGACTTCCTTCCGGTCGGGCTGATCGAGCTGCTCGCGCACCTGCCCCGCTGACGCCCGCGCGTAGGCGCACGGCAGGGCACGACGGTCGAGGAGCACGCGCGCAGGTCCGGCGAAGACGCCCGCGGGGCCCGTGTCCCCGCAGGTGCACGGGCCTGCGCGCGCCTGACCGACCGTCGTCTACCGTCCCTCTCCGGTCGGGCGGTCCGCGTGGCCCGAAGCGGCGTCCACCCGGGCGCTCGGATCGGCCGCACCCGCAACCGCGGCCTCACCCGGGGCCGGCCCCGCGGTGCCCCCTCCCGTGCCGGTCCGGCCGGAACCTCGCGCCATCACCCCACTGCGCAGAACCAGTTGGAAGACCCCGAGCAGTACCGCGGTCGCCAGGGCGCTGTGCCACAGCAGGTCGTCCAGGCGCCCGGCGGAGAGGTAGGCGCCCGCGGCGACCGCGGCGAGTGCGCACACCGCGCGGTCGACGATGCTCTCGACCGACAGCAGCGTGGCCCGTGGGGCATGGGCGGGCACGGCGTCGTTCACCAGCTTCCGCTGGATCGGGTAGGCGAAGCCGGTGGCCGCGGCGAACAGGCAGAGCAGGGCGATGACCACCCAGGGACCGCCGAGGGCGATGCCGGCCAGGGTGCCCGCCAGCGCGAGGCTGAGGACGGACACCCAGGCCACCGGCGTGAGGCGACCGCTCAGCCACTGGGGGCGGGCCGAGGCCACGGCCTCCGCCACCGTCATGGCGGCCAACACCCCGCCGTGCGAGGACTCCCCGATGCCGTGGTCGAGCAGGATGGGCTGGAAGAGATTGACCTGGCAGATCCGGGAGAGCGTGAAGACGGCCACCCCCTGCACCATCACCAGGGCCAGCCAGGGCGAGGCTGCGACGCAGCGCAGCGCGGAGCCCGCGTCGCGCAGGAACGCGCCGCCCCTGCGGCCTCCGCCCGCGCTTCCCGCCGAACTGTTCGCGGGGCCGGCGAGCCGCGGCAATGCCACCGCACAGGCCAGGGAGCCCGCCGCACTCGCGGCGCTCAGCACGTACGGAGCCGTGTGGGCGAGGGTCATCAAGGGCCCGACCAGGGGCCAGCACAGGACCTTGGCAGCCAGACCGAGGGCCCGTGCGGTGCCCTCGGTCCTCAGGTAGTGCTCGTCGCACTTCTCGGCCCGCAGTCCGTCGTACAGGTAGGCGCTCGCCGCTCCGGAGGTGAGTGAGCGGCCCGCGGCGATCGCGAGGAAGTGGACGAGGAATCCGGCGTACGAGGGGTTGACCACCGGGACCAGATTCGCCGCCGTCATGACGACCGCCCCGGCCCGCAGGCAGTTGCGGGTGCCGATTCGGTCGGCGATCAGGCCGGTCGGGATCTCGAAGAGGCAGAAGGCCACGTAGTAGATGCTCTGAATGCCGAAGATCTGCCCGTCCGAGAGCCCGGCCGCCTTCTGGTAGGCGTAGAAGACCGGCATCCACCACAGCAGGTTGAACAACAGCTGGAAGCCGTAGGTGAGCCGGATGACGCGGCGGGCGGTCTCGGTCGGGGCGGCGCCGGGCTGTGCGGCGGCGGACGACCACGGGAGGCGGGGCCTCACAGTGCGTAGGGGCGGATCTGGACCAGGCGCAGCTCTTCCTGATCGGTCATCAGCCACTCGATGTCCAGGGGCTTGTCCACGTCCGGCGCGCTGAAGTGGGACTGCAGGAGACGACCCGTCAGGGAGAGGTCGGCGAGGCGGGCGCGGGTGGCGGCGGACAGCCCTTCGCTCCAGGAGCCGAGCGCGACGGTGCGGCCCCCGCCCTCGACGGTGTTGTACAGGTACTGCTGGGGCAGGACCGAGCCCTCGACGACCTTCTCGGGCGACCCCGGCGAACAGTTGAGGTAGACGTTGCGGAAGTCCTCTCGCCGGGTCGGGTTGCAGGTCACGAGGACGCCGCCGAGCGCGGCGGGGACGTACTCCTGAATGATCACCCCCATGTACGTGTCGTCCAGGGAGATGCCGACCTGGTGGCGCAGCCGCACGCTGCGCGGAGACAGCATGGAGGCCCACACCTGGCGTACCGCGTCGAGGAGTTCGCCGGGGCCGCGCACGGTGGTGACGGAGTCGTAGACGCCCGCCGCGGAGAAGCCGGGCAGGTCCTCTGCGTTGGAGGAGGAGCGCACCACGAGGCGGCCGCCCGCGGCGGACGGGGTGGGGAAGGCCTGCTGGATCTGCCGGGTGACGGAATCGGGCATGGGCGTGTGCCGGATCAGGTGCTGGAGTTGCAGGCACAGCGAGTCCAGCATGTCGGAGGCGTCGAGTTCGAGCGCCATCTTCAGTTTGCCGATGCCCTGTTGGAGCGCGGGGGAAGAGGTGAGGAAGCGGTGCTGGAGTGCGAAGGGCAGGGCGACACCGTCCGGTGCCTCGACCATGCCGGCGACGAAGGCGCCCGCTGCCGAGCGGAGTTCGTCGACGGAGGGCGCGTGCAGGCCGAGCCGGACGGCGAGGTGCCCGTAGAGGTCGTCGCGCGGGGGCCTGGGGCGCCCGTAGAAGGCGGTGAGATCGGCCGTGCGGCTGTCGAGTACGTGGTGCAGTTCGCCGAGGTTGGCCGCCTTCGTGCCGTACCGGTCGCGGTCGGCGCTGCGGAGCCGGTGCAGGGACAGTACGGGGGCGTCCTCCAGGAGCGGGGGTTCGAGGCGGATGCGCTGCTGGTGCCAGGCGGGGGCCTCGAGTCCCGGTTCCCGGTCGAGGCGCTCCAGGGTGACCTCGTCCTCGCGGACGCGGTAGCGGACCCAGGCGCCGTCCAGGCCGTCCTTCTCCACGAGCTGTTCAAGGTCGCGGACGATCGCGTTGGGGATGCCCCAGCCCGAGGCGAGGACGTTGGTGTGCGAGAGCGGGGTGATCGGGGCGGTGTTGAGGAATCCGGCCACCCGGGGCACGTCGTCCGGCAGACAGGGCATGGCGACGATGTCCGCCCAGCCCAGCCCGGCCTCGGCGACCGCGTACTCCTGGCTCGTCCGGAAGTAGCGCAGCCGCCCGGTGGCGTCACCGGGGTTGAGAGGCGTCCGGGTCCTGGTGCCGAAGAGTTCGTGACCGCTGATACGCGGCACGCGCAGTTCACTGATCGTCGCCAGCTCCTCCTCCTGGCCGTGGTTCGCGGGCTTGAGCAGGAGCGGCAGCCTGCCGTCGACGCGCTCCCGGACGAAGCCGTGGAAGGCCTCGAGCAGTGCGCCGTGCATGGTGTCGGCCTCGGTCGTCTCCAGGACCAGGAAGGTGCGCTCGCGGCCCTCCGCGTCGTGCCCGGTGTGCAGGGAGAGCACACCCAGCAGGAAGCGGCGCTCGGGGTCCATGTAGACGGAGGCGTTGAACTCGTCCAGAGAGGCGTCGAGTTCGGCGAGCTCCATACCCAGGACCCGGGTGGCTATGTAGTTCACGTGGAAGGGGTGTGCGGCCGTGTCGAGCAGGTGCCAGGTGTTCTCGGCGCGGTCGACGACGACCTTGAGGTACGGGTGACCGGCCAGGACTCCGGAGAGTGTGCGGAACAGGGGCAGCGAGAGGTTCCCGCCGACGACCGTCCGGTCCGTGGCCGGCTCCGGGGACCCGGTGGGGAGCTGCGCGGTCGTGGTCATACGGAGGCCTCCTCGGACGTCGCGGCGGGCAGGACCTGGGGCAGGACGTCCACCAGGGTCTCGAAGTCGCGGAGGACCGTCCGCGGGTCGGCGGCGGCGAGGAGGCAGAGTGCGGCCATGGTGTTGGCACCCGCGGCGGGGTCGTAGACCGGTATGACGCTGCCGTCGGCGAGTGAGCTCTCCGCCACCACGGACAACGAGCTGCCGGGGCTGAGCGGGACGTCCGCCGAGACCACCGGGAAGTCCCAGACCCTCCGCTCCGGCCAGGCCCCGCCGCGCCCGTCGACCGCGAGGACGACGAGGGAACCGGCCGCACCGCAGGCCTGCTCAGGGGTGCGGGCCTGTGCGGGCCAGTCGACCGGGCGGCCCAGGAGGTGGTCGACGAGCATGCCGACGAGGTCGAGCCGGAAGACCTCCTCGATCTGCGGGACGGTCATCGCGCCGCCGAACCGGGCGGCCGTCTCGATCAGCCACATGCGGCCGCCGGAGCCGAGCTTGATCTCGGTGTGTGTCCCGCAGTTCTCGAGGCCGAGCGCGTCGACGGCCTCCCGGGCCAGTGCCACGACGCGGTCCTGCGCGTCCTTGGGGAGCAGTGCGGGGGTGATCCCCGCACGTTCGGTGAACGGCTCGACCGTGGGCATCCGGCCGCTGAGACAGACCGGGTGGAACACGCCGTCGGCCACGACGCCCTCGACGCTGACGTAGTCGCCCCAGCCGGGGTCTTCGAACCAGTCCGAGGCGGTGCCGGTCACGATCTGCTCGACGACGAAGTCCGCGTCCGCCTCGGCCACATGGAGCTCGGAGTAGCCCAACTGTGCTGATTCGGCCATGACCTCGCGCGAACGCCGCCATGCGGCGGAGGCCTCCTGCGGGGTGCGGATGATCTGGTGTGCGGTGGAGCCCGCGCTCCAGGCGGCCTTGAGCAGCAGCGGGAAGGGCAGGGTCCCGGTGGCCTCGCGGAGGTCCTCCTCGGTGGCGACCGGGCGGAACTCGGGTTGCGGCAGGCCGTGTTCCTGCCAGGTCCGCCGCATCAACCGCTTGTCACGGGCGAGGTCGGAGGCGCTTCCGGCCCCCGGGAGGCCGAGTGCCTCGCAGGCCTCGGCGACTGCCACGACCGCGTACTCGGAGAAGGTGAGCACCGCGTCCGCCTTCGTGGTGCGCGCTCGCGCGACGATCAGGGAGACCAGGTCGGAGCGCTCCGCGTCGGAGGGTGTCACGACCGAGGCGCAGAGAGTCTCTGCGTAGTCGGCGACGGCCGGCGGAAGAGCGCTGAGCGCCAGCAGGTGCACGCGCGCCTTCGAGGCCGCCCGGGACAGGACGTAGCCGAGCGGCGGGCCACCCTTGGCATGCACCAGCAGGACGTTGCTCACTGAAGTTCGTCTCCGTTCGTTCGTGTGTGGGCCGCACGTCGTCGGACAGTTCGCCCGGAACCCGACCGCGGGAATCGCCCCGGCCGATACTCGCCAGGGGCGTCGGACGCAGACACCCGCCCGTGACATGGTGTGTTCGTCCGTACACACAAGGGAATCAGGCGCGGGGGGCCCTGAGCGCCACCGAGGGCATGTACCGATCAGGCAAATGCCAGAGTCGCGGGCCGCGTCGAACCCTCGTGAGAGTTGCGCGAGCGCCGGTGGGCGCGCGCAGACTGTCCAGGTCGGCCGAGAACCGGGCATGCGGGGGTTCCGGACGGGATACGGATGGCGATGGCACCCCGCTTCAGTCGGACCACCAAAGAGGGAAGGCCCCCGTGGACGATTCCGGTCTCAAAGGACTGCTCGAGCATCTACGCGTGTCCTGGTGGGAGGTTGACAGGCAGTGGCGCGTACTGGAGAGGGGAGGCGGCGCCTTCGCCGACCCGCACACGACGCGGCGTTTCCTCGACCGGATGCGCCAGGAGCTGCCGGCCCCGGGGCACTCCCCCGCGACCGGCGGAGGACAGGCCCAGTTCGAGGGCCGTACCTTCGACGTGGGCTGGCAGCTGGACGAGAGCCTCGGCCGGGGTCGCGTGCGCGGGCTCGCGGTGGAGGTCGGCGCGCGGCCCGACGGCCCGCGCCGGTACGCCGCGTTCGCGAACTTCGCCGACTTCGCCCCGGCCGCGGCCTTCATCCGGGACCGCGACGGACGCTACCTGTGGGCCAACCACGCCTACGCGCACCTATACGCGACCACGCCGGAAGAGGTGGTCGGCAAGTACATCGAGGACTTCGACTCCCATCCCGACGCGGTCCAGTTCCGCGCCCTGGACCAGGAGATCCTCACCCGAGGCAAGCCGGTGCGCCACACCCTGAGCTATCGGCGCTCCGACGGCAGCACCGGGCAGGCGGCGGGGCACCGCTTCCCCGTGCAGGAGAACGGGGAGACCTGTATCGCCGGGATCTACGTGGACATCACGGAGCACACCCGCGCGATGGTGCAGCGCCGGGAGGCCGAGGAGAACCTGCAGGCGCTGCGCGATCACAGCGGGCTGCCCTGCGCGCTGCTGTCGGCGAACGGACGCGTGGTGCAGGCGAGCGCGGCCGCTGCCGAACTCTTCCAGACCTGCCGGTCCGACCTCGTCGGCCGCCGCGCGCACACCCTGCTGGCACCGGCGCCCGACCTCGGTCGGCTCCACGGGAGGTGGAACGGTCTGATAGCGCGCCGTGTCAGGCGGGTGGAGACATCCGCCGTGCTCGTCGATGCCCAGGGGCGGCAACGCCGCGCACAGCTCCACCTGACGACGGTCGGCCGCTCCGCCGCCCGGGCCAGGAACGTCTGGGCCGTCGTCACCCACCAGAGCCTCGCCCACGACGCTCATCCGCCGCTCACCGCCGCGCAGATCCGGATCCTGTCCCTGCTCGCGGAGGGCAGCAGCAACGGCGAGATAGCGGCTTCACTGAAGCTGTCCAGGCAGACGCTCGACTACCACCTCAGCCGACTGCGTGAACTCCTGGGCGCCGCGACCAGACCCGCCCTGGTCGCCCGTGCCTACGTCCTCGGCATCCTGGCCCCCCGCGCCTGGCCCCCGCGCTCCGCCACGGCCTCCCATCCGCTCAGCGCCATCTGAGAGGCCGGCTGCCCGTCCCGTCGCGGTGTCCGGGACGGGGCCGAGCCCGGTCAGCGGGTCGAGGCCGGGTGTGCGGGTCTCGCCCAGGGCATCAGGTCACGCGAGGTGCCGTGTGGGCGCGGGGTGCGGGCTCACACGGCGGGGCGGGCGTGCACGCTGACGGCATAGCCGCAGCCGTGTTGGTAGGGCTCGCCGCTCCAGGTTGCGTAACGCCGGCTCAAGGTCAGTCCGGCCTGGTCGCACCAGGTGTCGAAGTCCGTCAGGGTCAACGGCGCTTCCGGCAGGGGGAGGTGCGCGGCGTCCAGGCCCATTCCCGTGACCAACAGCCCGCCTGGGCGCAGTGTGGCGGCCAGTTGCCGGACCACGGTCGATTCGGTGCCGGAGGCCAGCAGGGGGATGACGTTTCCGGCGGCGAGCACCAGGTCGAAACCCGGATCGAGGCCGAGGGTGTCGAGGCCGGCAAGGTCGCCGAGGATCCATTCCTGCCCGGGGGCCGTGCGGCGGGCGACGGCGAGCATGGAGGAGTCGACGTCCACGCCCGTGCAGCGGTGGCCCAGCTCGGCGAGCCGGATCGCGATCCGGCCCGTGCCGCAGCCGGCGTCGAGCACCCGGGAGGCCTCGTTCAGCAACGCGGCGCAGAACGCTGCCTCGCCGTGGATGTCGTGTCCCGATTCGGCGAGCCGCGCGAAGCGCCGGGCGTACTCCTCACCTGCTTGTCCGCCGGTGAGTTCCGTCCAACGGTCCTGTTGCCCGGTCATGTTCGGTGCTTCTTCCGTTCAGGTCGACGGCTCCGGACCGGTCGGAACCGCATCGTCACCGGCAGAGTCGGTTGGGTCTGTCACACGTCGAGTCGGTGGGTCTGTCACACATCCGGTCGGTGCGGTTGCGCCCGGACAGAGTTTAAGGGCTGTCCCGCGGCTGCCGCCCGACGGCAGCCGCGGCATGCCCTCGGGTGGCTGCCGGGCCTCGCACGGCTCGCGTCGAGGAGAGCTCCGTGGACGGTGGGCCGCGGTCACCCGGCCGGTGCGGTCGGTCCTGTTCACGCACCGGCGTGGGCGGGGGGGGAACACGGTGGGGCGCCCGGTGGTCAGCCTGCGGCCGTGTTGTAGTTGACGATTCGCTCGACCCTGTGCGCGACCGCACCGGCCAGCGGGCTGTCCACGCCTTTGCTCACCACGTCGGGCAGGCGGTGCGCCTCCTCCTCTGTGACCGCGACCATGCCCCAGAACGCGTTGAAGCCGGATGAGTCCGCAGGCTTGTCCTCGGCCGCGCCGACTGTCAGGACACCGCCCCCCTCGACCAGACCGAGCGCGCCCATCTGCCGCAGCATGACGGGATCCCGCTCTTCGGCGGCCACCACGCTCCAGCCCGACACATCGGTCCGTCGCAATGCGGCGAGGAGGCAACCGGCACTGCCCACGCCTGAGACAACGATGTCAGGCAGCACAAGGGCCACCGGTCCCAGGGTCATCGGCAGGGCGGACCGTATGGCTCCGTCGAGCCCGGGTTCGAGCGACTCGTCCTGGTAGACGAACACCATCTGAAAGGTCTCGGCGTAGCGCGCGAGATAACCCACCGTGTCCAGCTTGTGGGTCCTGAACACGACCACCAGGCGCACGTCGAGTCCGCTCTCGGCCAGTTCGACGACGGACTGCAGGCTTCGGTCCAGCACGGTGACCCCCGGAGCAAGACAGTGCAGCTCCTTCGAGTAGGGCGCACCGAAGCGCGTTCCGAATCCGGCGCAGGGCAGGATGATCGAAACATCGGGGACGGACGATCTGTGCATGGACCGGCTCTCAGGTTGTGTTGACGATCGGGAACCTTGGACGGCTCGCCGGGTTCGGGCGGCCGAGACCGACGCCGTGCGGTCGCTCCGGACGAAGCGCCGGCTCTCACCGTAGTCACCGAGGACGGCTCCACGCGAGAGGGAGCGGTGATCGACGAGTTGTCGGCGAGGGACCTCGACGGGCTGCTCGCCGCTGCACCGGCACGGTCCCTGCAGCTGCCGGGCCCGAGGGCTCGCGCACGGGCGGGTACACCCGTCCCCAGCCGTGCTCACCTGCGCCTGGGCAGAGCAAGGCTCCGATGAGCCGCTGCACTTGGGCGCCGGCGCGGCGTTCCCCACCGGGCGACGTAAACTGCTGCCGCCCACCCGCTACGGCCTGATCCGGCGCGGTTCATGAGACCCACTCAGAACCTGTGCGTACGCGCGCTCGTGCGTATGGGTAGACGGAACGGAAGAGGACGCCGAATGCGAGTGCTGCTGTCCACGTACGGGACTCGTGGCGATGTCGAACCGCTGGTGGCACTCGCGGTGCGGCTGCAGGCGCTCGGCGCGGAGGTGCGG
The DNA here is from genome assembly GCF_040660235.1 of Streptomyces sp. NPDC049970. Classification (NCBI taxonomy): domain Bacteria; kingdom Bacillati; phylum Actinomycetota; class Actinomycetes; order Kitasatosporales; family Streptomycetaceae; genus Streptomyces; species Streptomyces sp. NPDC049970. The sequence goes on from NZ_JBFALP010000006.1 coordinate 63,903, forward strand.
ATGTGCGCCCCGCCGGACGAGGAGTTCGCGGAGCGGCTGGCCGGACTCGGTGTGCGGCTGGTGCCGGTCGGGCCACCCGTACGGGAGTTGATGCGCGGGACGAGTCTGCCGTCGGCGGCGGAGCTGTCCCGGTACCGGACGGAGATGGTCGACACGCAGTTCGACGCCTTCCCGGAAGCGGCCGACGGATGTGACGTGCTGGTCGCGGCGGGCCTGGCGCAGATCGCCGCGCGGTCCGTGGCAGAGGCCGCGGGCATCCGCTACGTGTATGCAGGCTATTCGGCGGTCAACCTGCCGTCGCCGCATCATGCGCCGCCACCGCGACCCGGCTGGCCGCGGCCGGAGGTGATCGACAACCGGACACTGTGGGAGCTGGACGCCCGCAACGTGAACGCGCAGTTCGCCGAGCCGCTCAACAACCACCGGGCGTCGATGGGTCTGCCACCGGTGGACAACGTCCGCGACCACGTACTCACCGACCGGCCGTGGCTGGCGGCGGACCCGGTCCTGGGACCGTGGCGGGAGACCCCGGGCATCGACGTGACGCAGACCGGTGCGTGGTACCTGCCGAATGAACGCCCCCTCCCTGCGCCCTTGCTGACGTTCCTTGACGCGGGCGCGCCGCCGGTCTACGTGGGCTTCGGCAGCTTGCGCCCGTCGCAGGACATCGTCCGTAAGGCCGTCGAGGTGATCCGTGCGCGGGGGCTCCGCGCACTCGTCTCCCGTGGTTGGGCCGAGCTGGATCCGGTGGACGACGGAGACGACTGCTTCGCCGTGGGCGAGGTCAACCACCAGCGTCTGTTCGGCAGGGTGGCCGCGGTGGTCCACCACGGTGGCGCGGGCACGACGGTGACGGCCGCACGAGCGGGTGTGCCACAAGTGGTGGTGCCTCTCCAACTGGCGGACAACCCGTACTGGGCCGGCCGGGTGGCGGACCTGGGTATCGGTGCGGCACTCGATGGTCAGACGCCGACCACCGAGACCGTCTCCGCCGCCTTCGAGACGGCCCTGTCACCCCGGGCCCGGGCGCGGGCCGACGCTCTGGGGGGCCGGATCCGCACCGACGGGGCGGAGACGGCGGCGAGACTGCTGCTCGGCTCCCTCCGGTGAGCGAGGCCCTGCCGGGTCCTCCGGCCGCCGCGCGGCTGTCCGCGGCACCGGAGCCGGCGGCCCACCATCCGCAGCCCGGCCGCAGAGATGAGTAGGAGGGCTCATGCCCGGGCGGCGCCCGCCTTCGATGATGAAGGTCAACATCCAGTGAGAGCGGGGGCCCCTTCATGCTCAGTCGCATCGCCCACATCCTGGTGCCGGCCGTCGGCCGCCTTTCGGTGACCACGGACCCCGGTGCCCGCCTCGAACCAGGCAGCATCATCGCCGCCAATCACACGTCCCTGGCCGACCCCGCCGTCGTCGTCGCCGCCCTGCGCCGTCTCGGAGTCGAGCCGGTCGTCATGGCGGCGGCAGGGCTGTGGCGCGTCCCCCTGCTCGGCCGCGCGCTCGCCCGCGAGGGGTACATTCCCGTCATCCGCGGGGACAGCCGCGCGGCGGCCTCGCTGGACGCCGCGGCGGAGGCCCTGGGGCGGGGACGGCTTGTCCTCATCTACGCCGAGGGTGGTCTGCCTCGTCGCAAGGACGCCGCGGAAGCGGCGCCCGAGGCCTTCCGTAGCGGCCTGGCCAGGCTGGCCGAGCGCACCGGCGCACCCATCGTTCCCGTGGGCCAGGCCGGCGCCCGCAGAGTCACCTCGGGCAGCACCGTCAAGCAGCTCGCCGGGCTGGTCACGGCGCCCCTGCGCCGACCGGAACTCCATGTGCACGTGGGCGCGCCGCTCGAGCCGGCCGACGGCCGCGCGTTCCAGACGGACCGGGCACGCACGGCCGTGACCACCGCGTGGCGGACGGCCGCCTCCCGCCTGGACGAGGCCGCCGCGCTCACCTCCTGACAGGCCGGAGCCTTCGACGGGCGAGGGTAGGGCAGGCCGGGTGGGCCTCCGTGCGCGCCACCACCGGGTCAGGCGGTGGAACCTCGCTGGGGGCGGGTGCCGTTGATGGCGACGCGTTGGCCGTAGCGGCCGTGGGGGAAGTAGTCCCAGACCGCGTGGTGCTGTACGCAGCGATTGTCCCAGAACACCAGGGTGCGCGGCTGCCAGCGTATGCGGCACTGGAGCAGGGGTGTGCGGGCTATGTGCGCGTAGAGCATCTGGAGGAGCGCGTCGCTCTCCGGCCTTGACAGCTGGGTGATGTGCGAGGTGTAGGGGCCGTTGACGAAGAGCAGCTTGCGTCCGGTCTCCGGGTGCAGGACGACCACGGGGTGCTCGGTGCGGGGGACGTCGTACTCCGCCGGTGGGGTCTGTCCGGCGGTGGCCCAGGGCAGGGCGCCGTCGTGCAGTGCGGTGAGCCCGTCCAGGAAGGAGCGCATGGCCGGGGAGAGGAGTTCGTAGGCCAGGTGCATGTTGGCGAAAAGAGTGTCTCCGCCGCTGCCCCCTTCGGGGGTCTCCGTGATGTACAGCATGGAGCCGAGCGAGGGCTCCGGGTCGGCGGTGCCGTCGGCGTGCCAGCCGTTGCCCGCGATGGCCCGGGACTCCTTCGTGGCCCTGATCTCAAGGATGTGCGGGTCGGAGTCGTCGGCCGCGAGTGCCACGGGGTGCAGTTCGCCGAAGCGGGCGGCGAACCGCTTGTGCTGCTCGGGGGTGATGTCCTGGTCACGGAAGACCAGCACGTGGTGGGCGAGGAACGCGCGTCCCAGTTCGGCTTCCTGACGGGACGACAGTTCCTGGGACAGGTCGAGGCCGGTCACTTCGGCGCCCAGCAACGGAGTCACCGGTGTGACGGAGATCGTCTCGTACGGCTCGGTCGTACGGGTCGTCAGGCGTTCGACCGCCTGGAGTGCGTACTCCTCCATGGAGGTACCTCTTCTGCTCGTGGTCGATGTCACTCGTGCGTGACGCGATGGGTGAGTCGGTGGTCGTGGCGGTCAGCGCGGGGTCCGGAGTGCTGCGCCGGCGTCGGTCCGGTCCCCGTCCCCGGCTTCACCGGGAACGGCCGCGTCGCGCAGGATGACGGCGGCCACGGACTCCACGTGGGGCGGGGCGACGAGCGTGTAGTGGTCCGCGTCGATGCGGTGCGCGCGTACCGGCGGCGGCAGGTGAGCGTCCCACTCCTCGTTCGGTACGGGTTCCGGGGCGAGGGACGGCACGTCCGGGACGGTACGTTCCGCGATCCACAGCGAGCTCGGGGTGCGGCTCAGGCGTGGCAGCCGATGGCCGGCCATCGCCGCCAGGTTGGCACGGCAGCACCGGGCCAGGCGTTCGGCGTACTCTCGTCCGCTCTCGCTCAGCCCACCCGCACGGTTGCCGCCGAGTTCGCGGGCGAAGACGGCGTCCACCTGCTGGTCGTCGTAGGTGGCGACCGCCGCGCCCGCGCCGGGCGGCGGCGGGTCCAGCAGGTAGAGGCCGGCCACCGGTCGGTCGTGCTCCTCCGCATGGGCCGCCATCGACAGGGCCACCCAGGCACCGAAGGACCAGCCGGCCAGGAACAGTCTGCCGTCGGATCCGGCGAGCTCGGCCCGGATCGCGTCCAGGTAGCGTGCGGCGCGGTCGGCGATGAGCTCGCCGGGCCGTTCCGGGGCGGCGCGCAGTGCGGGGTCAGCGATCAGGCACACGGTGAGCCGGTCGCCCAGGGCGGACACGAGCGGGCGGTAGGCCTGGATGTCGCCGCCGACCGGATGGACGAGGCAGAGCACGTCCGATCCGTCGACGCCTCGCTGCCACACCTCGACCTGCACCGAGGGATCCGACGCGGCGGAGCGTGCGTCGTCCGCGACGGTGGCGTCGATGAGGGCGGCGATCTCGGCCACGCTGACACGGTGGCTGAAGCGGGAGAGGTCGAGGTCTGCGCCGAAGCGCTGCTTTATCTGGTCCACGAGTTCGAGCAGCATCAGTGAGTCCGCGCCGAGGTCGTACAGCGACACGTCGGTCCCGACGTCGTCCACACCGAGCAACCATGCGACGGTCTCGCCGAGTTGCGCGAGGCGGTCGTGGCCGGGGGGCAGGTGCGGTGTCGGTGGCGCTCCTTCCGCGGGACCGCGCGTCGTCTCCACGGCGGCGGTCGGGGGACGTTCGTAGAAGCTCGGGGCCTGGGAGAGGTCGGTGGTGTTGACCCAGAGGTGTGGGAGTTGCAGACGCATGGCCTGTTCGAACACGGCCGCACCCTCGTCGGAGGTCAGGCCGGTCAGAAGGTGCCTGCGGTGCTGTTCGTCGTGGCCGAGCGCGCTCCGGGCCATTCCGGCATCGCGCCAGATGTCCCAGCCGATGCCCGTGCGGACGGTGCGGCTCGTGCCGTCGGCCGTCCCGTACTGGGCGAACGCGTCCAGGCATCCGTTGGCAGCGGCGTAGTCGAACTGTCCGACGCCGCCGAACAAGGAGGCCATGGACGAGCAGTAGACGGCGTGGCCCGGCTCGTGCGAGTCGATGAGCCGTTCCATGAGCAGGGCGCCACGGAGTTTGGCGTCCGTCCCCCCGCGGGCGGCTTCCGCGTCGCGGAGCGCGATCAGCCCTCCGGCTGCCGTTCCGGCCGCGTGCACGATGCCGGCCAGGCCGCTGTCCAGGTGCGGTGCCAGGCGGGCCGCGATATCGGCCGTCTCCTCCTCGGCGAGGTCCGCCCGCACCAACGTGATCCGGTCGCGCCATGGTGCCAGGGCCGGCGGGAGCAGGGCGCGGCGGGACAGCAGGACCACTCGGCTCTCCGGACGCCGGAGGATCCGGGCGGCGATGACGGCGCCGATACCACCGGTGCCGCCGAGGACCAGGTACGTACCCGTCCCCCACCCCCACGCTTCACGCCTGCGGTCCGATTCGGTCCCGAGCACGGCGTCCGGGGCTGTCACGGGGTGGATGGCGCGGTGCCACCAGAAGGAGTCGCGCAAGGCGACGGCGGACGTCTCCGGCGGGGCGTCGAGCAGGAGGTCGGGCAGGAACGCCGACCATGCGGTGGGATCGGGGCCGGGCAGGTCCAACCACCGGATTTCCGTGCCCAGTTCCTGGTTCGGTACCCGCGTCGCGGCCGCCAGCAGACCGGCCTCCGGCCTCCGGACCGGACCCGTGACCGGCTGGGCGCCGCAGGACAGCAGCCACACGCGGGGCCGGTCCCGTTCCCGGCCGTGGGTCCGTACGACCTCCGCGACAGCCCGGGACAGGGCGGCGACGGTGTCGAGGCATGCCCGACGGGCCGTGTCGAGGGACCGCTCGCCGACGTCTCCGTCGATGGCGAGGGGCAGCGCGTGCAGCCAGTCGACGGCGGTGCCCGCCGGGCCCGGTGCGCTCGCCTCGGCCAGTACCGCCGCCAGGTGCCCGGTGTCGGCGGGGTCCGCCTCGTAGCGGTCGTCGTCGATCCGGATGAGGTCCTTGCCGGGCACCAGCCGCACCACTCGCGCGTAGCGCAGCTCAAGTTCCCTCCACGCCGCCGGGTCGGTCCGCTCGCCGGCGACGACGACGGCGGTCCGCGCCACGGCCGACCCGTCGGTCCGGGCCCTGCGGAGCCGCGTCCACTGCGGCTGGTGCATCCACCGGTCGGCGGGGAGCCGCTGCGGGTCCGGGGTCAGGCCGGACACGGGCGCAGGTGTCCCGGGCCGCGGTGCAGGAGAGGTGTACGCCGGTGTCCGCGGCGTCGGGCTCCCGCGCGGGAAGTCGTAGTCCGCCAGGTCGAAGGCGGGCGGCGGGAAGTCCCAGGGCGCGGGTCCCGGTCCGGGCGTCCAGTCGACGGTGTGGCCGGCGGCCCACGCCGTGGCCAGCTCCTGCGCGTCGCTGCCCACGGCCGGGACGCCGGTCGGCGGCACCGGCACGGCCTGCGGTACGACAGCACGCAGCCAGGCGACGGCCGTCTCGGCGTCCTCGCACGCGGCGGCGGCCCGGTACGTCCGTACGGGCCGGCCGGTCTGGAGGTGGCGCAGCACCTGGGTGAACTCGCCCGGGTGGGCGCCGAGGTAGGCGGCGATCCGGTGGGCGTCGGCACGCAGTGCGGCGGGCGAGTTGGCGGACAGTACGAGGCAGGGCATTGGCGAGCGGACAGGTTCGTCGCGCGGCTGAGGGGGCGTCTCCGTACCGGCCGGACTCTCCACCAGCAGGTGGGCGTTGGTCCCGCCTATGCCGAAGCTGCTCACGCCCGCGACGCGCGGTGTCGCGTGGGGCCAGGGCTGTGCCGTCACCGGTATCCGGAACGGACCCGCGTCGATGGCCGGGTTGAGGCGGTCGAAGTCGGCGGTGGGCGGAATGGTGCCGTGGTGTACGGCCAGCACCGCCCGTACCAGCCCCACCACACCGGCGGCCGCGCCCGTATGTCCGATCTGGCTCTTGACGGAGGACAGGGCGAGTCCCGCGTCGTCGGCCAGTCCGTATCCGGCACGCAGGGCGGCGGCTTCGACCGGATCGCCCAGTCGCGTACCGGTTCCGTGGGCCTCCACGTAGCCGACTTCGGCGGCGGCACGGCCGCTGCGGCGCAGGGCGGTGCTCACCGCGGCTCGCTGTCCGGCCAGCGAGGGCGCGCTGTAACTCATCTTGTCCGCACCGTCGTTGTTCACGGCGGATCCCGTGATCACGGCGTAGACGGTGTCGCCGTCGCGGCGGGCCGCGGCGAGCGGCTTGAGTACGACGACGCCGACACCGCTGGCGCCGACGGTACCGGCGGCGTCCGCGCTGAACGGACGGCAGTGGCCGTCCGGGGAGTAGATGTGGTTCGGCCGGTGGGTGTACCCGTCCGTCAGGTCGCGGTCCACGAGGACACCGCCGACGAGCATCACGTCGGCGTCGTCCTGCCGCAGCAGGCCGGCGGCGAGGTGGACGCCGACGAGGGAGCTGGAGCAGGCGGACTGGACTGTGAGCGCCGGTCCCCGCAGGCCGAGGTGGTAGGCGGCCCGGGTGGACAGGAAGTCCTTCTCGTGGTGCAGGGCGAGCCGGAAGGAGTCGGGCAGTGCGGCGGGGTCGGCCTCCCGCAGCAGGTTCTGGAAGTAGGTGTTCTCGCCGCACGCGGCGAGAAGGCCGACGCGCCCGTCGCCGGCGTCGGCGATGCCGGCGTGTGCGAGCGCCTGCGCGCAGGCCATCAGCAGGTGCCGCTGCTGCGGGTCCATGAGCCGGGCCTCGTGCGGGCTGATGCCGAAGTGGCCGGGGTCGAAGGCGAGGAGCCCGTCCATCTGGCTGCGGGCGCCCACCAGTCCGTCCGCAGTCGGGAAGTCCTCGATCCCCCGCCCGCCGGAGGTGACGAGGTCCCAGAAGGCGGCGAGGTCGACGGCGCCGGGAAGACGGACGGCCATGCCGATGACGGCGACGGGTTCGTCGGCGGGGGCAGGGCGTGTGCGACCGCTGTCCGGGGCGGCCCGGGCCGCCGTGCGGCTGTCCGGGCCGGGCGCTGCGGGTGGCACGGCGGGCGCAGGGGTGCCAGGAGGGACGTCGGCGTCGACCGCCTGTGTGCCGCGCTCCTCGATGAGGCGTGCCAGGGAGTGGATCGTGACGTACTCGAAGAGTTCCGGCACGCCGAAATGCAGATCGCCCTCGCCGGCGCAGCGCAGTTGAAAGCGCATCAGGTCCAGGCTGGTGGCTCCCGCTTCGAAGAAGCGCTGCCGCACACCGGGGCGCCGGCCGGTGACTGCCAGGAACAGGTCGGTGAGCCTGCGTTCCAGCGCGGAGCGTGCCGGGCCGGCATCGTCGCGGGGGCGCAGTTCGTGCCCGGCGGCGGACAGGGCGCCCTGGCGGTCCACCTTTCCGCTCGGTGTGCGGGGCAGTCGGGTCAGGCGACGGAAGCGGCTGATGCGGGCGTGGGGTGGGAGCAGTGCGCCCAGGTGGCGGTCGAGCTCGGTGATGTCGGGGTCCTGGTCGGCCTGGAGGCAGGCCACCAGGGAGCCGTCCGTCTCCGTGACGACCGCGTTGGTCACTCCGGGGTACTGGAGCAGCGCGGCTTCGACCGCGCCGAGTTCCAGCCGGTGTCCGCTGATCTTGACCTGGGCGTCGATCCGGCCGGCGTAGTGCAGCAGGCCCTCGCGGTCGAAACGGCCGAGGTCGCCGCTGCGGTAGAAGGTGCCGGCCTCGGGGTCGTCGACGAAGCGGGTGCGGTTCAGTCCGGTGTCGCCCAGGTAGCAGCGCCCGGCCATGGGGCCGCCGAGCCACAGGTGGCCGGTTGCTCCCGGAGGAACGGCTTGGCCGTCCTTGTCCACCACTCGGAGCAGGGCGCCCGAGACGGGCCGTCCGATGGCTGGACGCAGTGGCCAGAGGGCCGGGTCGCCCTCCAGGCACAGGCCGCTGACCACGTGTGTCTCGGTGGGGCCGTAGTGGTTGAAGAGGCGCGCCCCGGGCAGTCCGGCGAACCAGCTGCGGATTGCGTCGGTGCAGACCAACTGCTCGCCCGCGGTGATGACATCGCGTAGCCGGGAGGGGTGGCGGCCGGTCCGTACGCCGTGTTCCGCGAGGAGTTGCAGGGCGACGTAGGGGAGGAAGAGGCGCTCCACGCCCGTGCTCTCCAACTGGTCCAGGAGAGTGGGCATGTCCTGCCGCCAGGCGGGGTCGACCAGGCGCAGGAGTCCGCCGGAGCACAGGGTGGTGAAGATCTCCTGGAAGGAGACGTCGAAAGACAGCATGGAGAACTGCTGGGTGACGGCGGGGGCGGCCAGTCCGCCGTGGTCGCGCTGCCAGGACAGCAGGTTGCACAGGGTCCGGTCGGGCACCTGGACGCCCTTGGGTGTTCCGGTGGAGCCGGAGGTGAAGAGCGTGTACAGGGGGCGCAGCGCCCGGTGTCCCGGGGCGGGCTCCGCGGCCGGGGGGTCTGCCGGGCATACGAGCGGGTGGCGCGGCAGGCTTGCGGGCGCGATGGTGTCGAGCGCGTCGGCGCGCTCCGGTGCCACCAGGACGCACACGGGGGCGGCCTGGGCGATGACTTGGCGCAGCAGGGACGGCGGGTACGACGGGTCGAGCGGCACGGCGGTGAGGTTGAGCCGGGCCGCGGCCAGGAGGGACACGACGTGCTCGACCGAGGGTTCCAGGTACAGGGCTACGGCGGCCGGAGCGGCCGGATCCTCGGGCAGGTAGGGGCGTAGGCGCTCCGCCAGCACGGCTGCGTGTGCGTCGAGTTCAGCGTAGCTGAGGGTGGTGCGATCCGTCGCGACCGCCGGGGCGTCAGGGGTGCGCCGCACCTGGAGTTCGAAACCCTCGGCCACGGTGGTGAACCCCAGGGCGGGTTCGGGGCCACGGCCGTACTCGGGGAGCGTACGGCGGTACGGAGCCACCAGGTCGCGCAGGCGGACGTCGGCGCCGTCGGCCATCCGGTCGACGGCCTGTGCGAGGAGGAGGGCTGCTGCCCTCACCTCCTCCTCGTCCACGTCCTCCCGGTACTCCCACAGGCAGTCGAGTCCGGAGGCGTGCTCGACGATCGAAAGCGTGATGCGGCACTTGGCTCCGAGCGGGCGCGGCCAGAGCGGGCCGACGGTGCAGCCGGGCAGACGCAGGGCCGAGAAGTCGGTGTTCTCCTGGACGAACAGGTAGTCGAAGAGGTCGCCCCGGGCGTCGGCCGGCCGGTCCGCCACCACGTCGGCGAGGAGGACCTCCTGTCCTCGCAGGACCTCCTCGGACATCGCCGCGTGCCGGCTGAGCAGGACGTGCAGTGTGGCCTCCGGCTCCATGTCCAGGGGCAGCAGCACGGTGTTCGCGAGCATGCCGACCGTGTCCGCGAACTCGGGGCGGGGACGGTTCGCGACCGGTGCGGCCACCAGCGGCCTGGTCTGGCCGGTCACGCCGTACAGGCTCCAGACGTACGCGGACAGCAGCAGCTGGAAGCGGGTCTGGCCGTGCTCGGCGGCGAGCCGGTCGAGTGCGCCGCGCCGTGCCGTGTCGAGGGTGGTACGCAGCAGGCGGGCCGAGGGCCGGACGGGTGCGGGGGGCGCCGTTGCGGCGGGCGCGGCCTCGGCGCCCTGTTCGTAGTGCGCACGCAGGCGGTTGCGCTGTTCGTCGTAGGCCGGGGTCGCACGCCAGGCCCGCTGCCAGTGGGCGAACTGCGCGACGGTCGTGGCCGTGCCGTGCGCGGGAGGGGGTTCGGCACCCTCGTCGCCGTCGTACGCCGTGTCGTAGGCCTCGGTGAGGTCGCGCAGGAGGATGCCGAGCGAACAGCCGTCCACAGCGATGTGGTGCAGGTGCAGCAGCAGGGTTCCCCCGTCGGCGGCACCTCGGGCCGGGCCGTCGGGCACGGACGGCAGCCAGGTGGCGCGGCACATGTGCGGGGAGCGCAGGTCGAAGCGGTGGGCGAAGAAGCGGGCGGCCGGGGCCTGCCAAGGTTCGTCGGCACCGGCCTCGCAGGGCTGCCACGGATCGTAGGGGGCCTCCACCTCCTGCAGCAGTCCCCGTGCGGTCGGGAGAAGGCGGGTGCGCAGCGAGGTGTGGCGCTCCACCAGGGTCCGCACGGCCCGCCGGAGCGCGGGGAGGCGCACGTTCCCGCGTACACCGAAGGCGAGCGGGACGTCGTAGGCCGCGTCCTCGGGGTCCCGTTCGTGCAGGACCCACAGGCGCTCCTGCTCGCTGGAGGCGGGCGCGGTGGGTCCAGGGGCGGCGACAGGGACGGGCGGACGGACGTCACCGGCGGCGTCGGGGGCGTGCACGGCGTCCGCGAGGGCGGCGAAGTCGGCCTTCAGGACGAGGTCCTGGGGGACGTCCACGCCGAACCGGCGCTGGATGTCGAACCGTAGGCGCAGCGCCTTGAGCGAGTCCCCGCCGCTGGGTATCCAGCGGTCGGCCGGGTGCAGTTCCGCGACCCCGAGCACCTCCGCGGCGAGGTCGAGGATCTCCCGCTGGGCGGCGGTGGCCGCCTGGTCGCCGCGGTGTTCGCCACGCCAGGGTGGCTGGGCCTGTGCGGTCTCGAGCAGGGCGGCCTCGTCCGCCTTGCCGTTGGCGTTCAGGGGGATCCGCTCGACCGGGTGCGTGCGGTGGGGGCGCATGTACGCCGGGAGGGTGTCGGCGAGATGCTGCTCGTAGGCCCCGTAGGAGAGGTCGCCCTCCAGGACCAGGAACGCGATCAGTTCGTGCTGGTCGGCGTCCTCGCGCCGGGTGCACACGTGGGCCTGGCGCACGGCGGGATGGGCCAGCAGGTGCCGTTCCACCTCCCCCGGCTCGATGCGGAAGCCGCGCACCTTGACCTGGCGGTCGGCGCGGCCGAGATAGGTGACACGGCCCTCGTCGTCCGCCCGTACGAGGTCGCCGGTGCGGTACCAGCGCTCCTCGCCGCCCTCCGCTCGTGGCAGGAGCACGAAGCGCCGCTCGGTCTCCTCGGGAAGGTTGCGGTATCCGAGGGCCAGCGCCTCTCCGGCGAGCAGGAGTTCGGCTGCCTCGCCGGGTTCCGCGATGCGCCGGTCAGGGGTGCGCAGGAGGATTCCGGTACCGGGCAGGGCGGTGCCGATGGGGACGGTGTCGGCGGTGGACTCCCGGGCGATGGGGTGGCACAGCGCGAACGTGGTGGCCTCGGTCGGTCCGTAGGCGTTGAACAGGACCGTGGAGCTGTCCGTGTTGGTCTCGTACCATCGTCGCACGACGTGGGCGTTGAGCTGCTCGCCCCCGATCAGCACCCGGTCCGCGGCGGCGAAGCAGTCGGGAACCGCCGCCACGACGGCGTTGAACAGGGACACGGTGATGAACAGCGTGTCGATGCGCAGGTCCCGGAGGGCGGCGGCGAACAGCGTGGGGCTCTGCACCACTTCGTCGTGGAGGACGACACAGACGCCGCCGGTCAGCAGCGGGGTCCAGACCTCGAAGCTCAGTGCGTCGAAGGCGGGGTTGGACAGGCAGCCGTAGCGGCCGCCCTGACCCTCCATCACGTACTTTGCTCCGGCCAGCCGGAGCACGCCCGCGTCGGTGACCTCGACGCCCTTGGGCAGGCCTGTGGTCCCCGAGGTGTAGAAGACGAAGGCGGCCTCGGAGGCGGTGCCCCGGCTCGGTCCGTCGGGCGTGCGTACGCCCGCGGGCGCGTCGTCGCCTCCTGTCAGCCGGTCCACGTCGAGTGCGGGCAGGGAGGCCGGCAGGTCGACTCCGTCCGCCGCCGCGTGCACGACCGCCACCGCGGCTGAGTCGTCGAGTATGTGCCGGCGGCGCCGGTCGGGGCTGAGACGGTCCAGCGGTACGACGGTCGCCCCGGCACGGCGGATGCCGAGCATGACGCAGACGAGCTGCCACGACCGGGGAAGGCATACGGCGACCGCCTGACCAGGACGTACGCCGGCGGCACGCAGGGCGGACGCCACCCGGCCGCTGAGGCGGTCGAGTCCGGCGTAGTCGATGACGACGGTTCCGTCCTCGACGGCGGGGGCGCCGGGGGTGCGCCGGGCCTGGGCGAGCACGGCCTCGGCCAGGGCGGAGGGCGGCGGAAGCGGGTGGACGGCCGGGGGGTGGGAATCCGCGGGGGCGCCGGTCGGCGGGAGGGTGTGGTCGTGCATCACGCCTCCCGGGCCGGAAGGGCGTTGCCGGTGGCCGACGGGGCTGCGTGGTGGGCGAGTTCGGCGGCGATGATGTCCGCCACCTGTGGCACCTCGGCGCTCTCCAGTATCTCCCAGTGGTCGCAGTCCATGGTCTCGACCCGTAGGCCGGCGCAGCGGCGCCGCCAGAAGTCGCGCACCTCCGCGTGGAAGGGGGTGTCCTCGCGCCCGGGCACCGCCTGCGCGAGGACGACGCGTGCACCGGAGGTGGCCGGGACGTGGTCCCGGGCGGTCATCCGGTTGTGGTTGTAGATGCGGAAGTACCGCTCCACCTGGGCGTCCTCGATACCGGGGTACATGCCGTTGAACCGCACCAGCTTGTCGCGGAACTCGGCCATGTCCACGGGTGCGATGGCGGCGCGTGCGGCCGGTTCGTCGGTGGCCTGGGTGTCGAGCAGGACGACGCTGACGTCGGTGCGGCCGCTCAGGGCGAGCCTGCGCCCCATCTCGTGGGCGACGAGTCCGCCGTAGGACAGGCCGGTCAGCACGAGCGGCCCCGGACCCAGGGGCTCCAGGAGCCGCAGGTACGTCTCGGCCATCGCCTCGACGGTCGGAAGGTGGTTCTCGCCGGCGTTCAGTCCTGGGGACTGGATGCCGTGCAGGGCGACGGAGTCGGGCAGCAGTCCGGTCAGCGGCAGGTAGCAGAAGGCGGTGCCCCCGGCGGGGTGTACGCAGATCACGCGCGCTCCGGTGCCACCCCGGAACTCGATGACGTTGCCGGTGGCGCCGGGTGCCCCTCCCTCGCGCAGCACCGCGCCGAGGGCCTCGATGGTCGGCCGGAGAATGATCTCGGCGACCGGTACGGGCCGGCCGAACGTCTCGGCGACGCGGTGCGCCATCTTGATCGCGGACAGGGAGGTGCCGCCCATCTCGAAGAAGTCGTCGCTGATGCCGATGTCCGGGGCGAGCAGGATCTCCCCCCATATCCGGTGGAGGCCGTGCTCTATGTGGTCGCGCGGGCTGGCCGCGTTGACCCCGCGGGACGCCTGGGAGTGGGCGAGCCGGAGCAGCGCCTCCCGGTCGGGTTTCCCGCTGCGGTTGAGCGGGAGGGCCGGCAGGTCCACGAAGGCGGCCGGGACCATGTAGTCGGGCAGCAGGCGGCCGATCGCGGTGCGCCAGTCGTGGGTGGTGCGCTGTGCCGCCTCGCCCCGCCCGACACAGGCGACGAGCCGGGGCTGTCCGTCGGCGTCCGGGTCGACCAGGACGACTGCCTCGCGGACGCCGGAGAGCGTGCCCAGCGCGGCCTCGATCTCGGCGGGTTCGATCCGGAACCCGCGCAGTTTCACCTGGTCGTCGGCGCGGCCCGCGTAATGGGCCTGGCCGTCGGGGAGGCGGCGGGCGAGGTCTCCGGTGCGGTAGACGCGTTCGCCGGGGAGGAACGGGTCCGGCAGGAAGCGTTGTTCGGTGAGGTCCGGGCGGTTGAGGTAGCCCCGGGCGAGGCAGTCACCGCCGAGGTAGACCTCGCCGACCACGCCGGGCGGCACCGGTCGCAGGTCCGGGTCGAGCACGTACAGCCGGGTGTTGCCGATCGGACGCCCCACCGGGCACTGCCGCTCCAGCGGCCCGGGCTCGTAGTAGGCGGTGCTGTAGAGCGTCGCCTCGGTGGGTCCGTAGCCGAAACAGATCCGCAGACCGGGCTGATGCCGCATCAGGCGGTGCAGGGCGGCCTCGGTGAGCGACTCGACGCCGGTGAGCAGGGTACGCAGCCGGAGTCCCGCCAGCCGTCGGTCGGGGTCCTCGTCGATCCACTTCACGTACGCGGGCGGCAGGAAGGCCTGGGTGATGCCGTGTTCGCGCATCCACGTCATGAGGGCGGCCGGATCGCCGCGCAACTCCTCGGGGACGATGTGCAGCGTTCCGCCGGTGATCAGCGGGAGCAGCAGTTCGTGGACCGAGGCGTCGAACCCGATGCTGGACCAGGCGGAGCCGGGCTCGCCGGGCCCGGAGCCCATGCGGGACTGCCAGTTGGCGAACAGGTTGAGCACGCTGCGGTGCTCCACGGCGACGCCCTTGGGCCGGCCGGTGGAGCCGGAGGTGAAGATCACGTAGGCGAGTTGGTCCGGGGCGTGGCCGATGCCGCCCGGCGCCCGCTCGTCGGTTCCCTCGGCCTCGACGGCCGCCAGGTCCAGCCACTGGCCGGGGCGTCCGTCCCCGGCGCGGTCGCTCAGCACCAGCGGGCAGGCCGCGTCCTCGGTCATGGCGGTGAGCCGGTCGTACGGCTGCCCGGGGTCGAGGGGGAGGTAGGCGGCACCGGCCTTGAGGATGCCGAGGATGCCGACGGCCAGCGCGGCCGTGCGGTTGACGTGCAGGCCCACCACGTCGCCGGGGCGCACGGAGCGGGCGGTGAGAGCGTGGGCGAGGCGGCCGGCCCGGCGGTCGAGGGTCGCGTAGTCCAGGGTGCCGTCGGGGCCGACGACGGCCGTGTGGTGCGGCCGGTCCCGCACCTGGGTCTCGAACAGCTCCACGAGCCCGGTGGCCGCCAGGACGGAGGACGGCGTCACCGATCCCGCGGGTGCGCGGGGCGCGGGCTCCAGAACGCCTCCGGTGGCATCCCAGTCACGCAGCAGACGCAGCCGTTCCAAGTCGTCCATCAACTCCAGGGCCCCGATGGTCCGCTCGGGTGCGCGTGCCATGTCCCGCAGGAGGTGTTCGAGGTGTCCGGCCCAACGTCGCACCGTGTCCGGGTCGTACAGCGAGGTGGCGTGGTCCAGGTGGCCCAGGACGCGGTCCCCGGCGTCGACCGCCACCAGCGACAGTTCGAAGCGGGCGGGAGCGTGGCCGATCGGCAAGGGGCGCACCCGCACTCCGGGCAGGTCGAGGAGGTCGTGCCGGTCCGGCTGCCAGGCGAACATCGTCTGGAAGAGGGGGGTGTGGGCGGCACTGCGAGGCGGGTTGACCAGCTCCACCATCCGCTCGAAGGGCAGGTCCTGGTTTCTGAGCGCTTCGCGTACGACGGCGCGGGTGCGCGTCAGCGCCTCGGTCACGGTGGGTGAGCCGGACAGGTCGACCCGCAGGGGAAGCGAGTTGACGAGAAACCCGATCAGGTCTGCGGCGGCGGGCCCCCGGCGGTTGGCGACCGGGCTCCCGACAACGATGTCGGTGCGTCCGGAGAGCCGCGAGAGCAGGATCGCCCAGCCGGTCAGGACGGCCACGAAGAGCGTGGCACCGTGCCGGCGCGCCATGGCGCGCAGCGCGGCGGTGGTCTCGGCGTCCACCGCGAACTCGGTCCGGCCGCCGTCGTACGCCTGCTCGGCGGGGCGTGTGCGGTCGGCGGGGAGCTCCAGCACGGTGGGGGCGCCGGCGAGGACACCTTGCCAGTAGGCCTCCTGGTCGGACAGACCGCCGCCGGTGACGGCCTCCTGCTGGACCTGCGCGTGGTCGGCGTACTGCATGGTGAGCGGGGGCAGCGGGTCGGCTTCACCGGTGGTCCGGGCCGCGTAGAGCTGTCCCAGTTCGCGCATCATGACGCTCATCGAGTGTCCGTCGTAGACGGTGTGATGGAACGTCAGTAGCAGGACCTGGGCCTCGGGACCCAGAGTGACCAGGCGGCCGCGCCCCAGCGGGCCGGCGGCGAGGTCGAAGGGGGTCCGGGCCTCCTCGGACCGGAGCGCGTCGAGGCGCGCGTCGGGATCGGCGGTGCCCGTCAGATCGGCCAGGTCCAAGCGGAATCCCGCACCGGGCGGGTCGATGTGCTGCCACACCTCTCCGTCGCACTCCACGAGGCGCGTCCGCAGCACCTCGTGACGCTCCGTAAGCACGTCGAGGCAGCGCGCGAGGGCTTCGTGGTCGAGCGGCCCGTCGAGCCGGAAGGCCAGCGGCTCGTTGTACGCGGCGTTCCCGCTGGGGAGTTGAGCCAGGAACCAGAGGCGCTTCTGGGCGAACGAGGCCGGCCTGACCACCACCGCGGATCCGGGATCTTCGCGCCCGCCCGGTTCCGGAGCCGCAGGCGGGAGGGAACTGACATGGCGTGAGGCGTGTGGCACCGGGGGCTGCCTTCCCGACTGTGTTCGTACGTGACGGTGGGACCGCGCAACTCCGCTCCCCGCTGCGGGGTGTGAGCTCGGGCCGCGAAGCCGCTGATGCACAGGATCGACCCGTGCCGACCGAGTGGCCGGTACCGCCCCACCCGCACCGGCCTCACGACCGGACAGAAACGATCAGGGCGACCGTCCCGCGATGATTGATCATGCCGATCCGGCCTGTCAACAGTCGGCTGACGGGTCGAGGAGATCGAGATAGCGCCATTTGGAATGGATGTCGCGCATCGACACATCCGCACCGAACGAACGGAGACGGCGCTTTCGCCCGAACAGGGCCGTCCGCGTCGACCACGGGCGCCGGGCGAGTTCGCACCTGCGATCGGGCTGGACGTATACCGAGCGCCAAGGGTGCGACGAGACGCAGCGGCGAGTACGGCGCCACTCCTCCTCCGGCGACGAGAGCGTCATTGTTTACCGTGCCGAAACCTCTGAAATACCTCAGATTTGTTTTCCTCGGGTGCGGTGCACTGCCAGAATCGCAGGGTTCCTGATCATGCTCCTTCGAGCCATCGCCGGGCCTCCCCACCGGCCCGGCAGGGACCGCCCCTCCTTCCCCTCACAAAGGCGAACCCCATCCATGAGTGACGGCAGCATCACAGCAGCCGATCAGCTCGCCGCCGGCACACCCGCGGCGAGTTCCCCCCACGTGGACGCCGGCGACGCCGGTTACAGCAAGGACCTCAAGTCCCGCCACATCAACATGATCGCCATCGGTGGCGCCATCGGCACCGGGCTCTTCCTGGGTGCGGGCGGACGTCTCGCCGACGCCGGCCCCTCGCTCGCCATCGCGTACGCCCTGTGCGGTGTCTTCGCGTTCCTGGTCGTACGCGCGCTCGGCGAGCTGATCCTCTACCGCCCGTCGTCCGGCGCCTTCGTCTCCTACGCCCGTGAGTTCATGGGTGAGAAGGGCGCCTTCGCGGCAGGCTGGCTGTACTTCCTCAACTGGTCGACGACCGCGATCGCGGACATCACCGCGGCGGCTACGTACGCCCACTTCTGGGGCATGTTCAGCGACATCCCGCAGTGGATCCTCGCGCTGGCGGCCCTCGCCGTGGTGCTCACGGCCAACCTCATCTCGGTGAGGTACTTCGGCGAGATGGAGTTCTGGTTCGCGATCATCAAGGTGGCGGCTCTGATCGCCTTCATGCTGATCGGGATCTTCCTCGTCGTCACCCGGCATCCGGTGGACGGTCACACCCCGGGGCTGTCGACCGTCTCGGACACCGGCATCTTCCCCGTCGGCACCCTTCCGATGCTGCTCGTGATCCAGGGCGTCGTCTTCGCCTACGCCTCCGTCGAGCTGTGCGGAGTCGCCGCCGGCGAGACGGAGAACCCGGAGAAGATCATGCCCCGTGCGATCAACTCCATCATGTGGCGGGTCGGGCTCTTCTACGTCGGTTCGGTGGTGCTGCTCGCACTACTGCTCCCCTACACCGCGTACTCCGCGGGCCAGAGCCCGTTCGTCACGGTCATGGACAAGCTCGGCGTCCCGGGTGCGGCCGGTGTGATGAACCTGGTCGTACTGACAGCCGCCCTGTCCAGTCTGAACTCCGGCCTGTACTCCACCGGCCGCATCCTGCGTTCGATGGCGCTGTCCGGTTCGGCACCCCGCTTCACCGGACTCATGAACAAGGGACAGGTTCCCTACGGCGGCATTCTGCTGACCGCGGGCTTCGGGGTGCTGGGGGTCGGGCTGAACTACGTGGTCCCCGGCCAGGCATTCGAGATCGTGCTCAACTTCGCGTCGATCGGGATCCTCGGGACCTGGGGCATGATCATGCTCTGCTCCCTGGTGTTCTGGCACCGCTCGCAGGACGGCAGGGTCACGCGGCCCGCCTATCGCCTGCCCTGGGCTCCGTACACCCAGATCGTCACGCTGCTGTTCCTCGTCGGCGTGACCTTCCTGATGTGGTGGGGCGGCGGCGTCGGCCGGACGACCGTGATGCTGCTCCCGCTCATCGCCGCGGCACTGGTCGGCGGCTGGTTCCTCGTCCGCGGCCGGGTGAACGAGATGGCGCGGGCGGGCCGGGACACCTGACTCCTCCCGCACCGGTCAGGAGATGACCGGCCGGGTCGCCCGGAGAGGGTGTGGCCCCACCCGGTCCGGGCGAGGCCTCATCTGGAGGTGGAGGCCGCACCCGCGCACACCGGCCGTGCGGACCGCGCTCCCCCGCGCCGAGCGGCTCCGGCCCCCGTAGATCGCTCTCGCGCCCGGCCCGGGTGAAGGCCGCCTCTCGCCTCGGGGGCACCCGGGCCACAGCTTCCTCGTCAGCACACAGTGGTCCGGGCCTGCTCGGCGGCGGACGGCCTGCCGAACAGGGCCGCGCCCCTACCCCGGCGCAGGGCTTCCACCCGACCTCCCCCCGGTGGGCTCGGGCTCCGCCATCGCCCATCCGATCAGACGCGTGACCGCTCTGCCCGCCGGCTTCAGGGCCCAGCGCTCAGCGGCCGCCCAGCGCGGAAGGCCCAGCTCCGAGGCCGCCCAACGCGGCAACAGGATGACCGCGTTCGACGCCAGCGCACCGTAGAGCGGAAGCGCGGCAGCAGGGACCGGGGGTCGCAGAAGCAGGTAGCGAGTGGTCTCCCTCGCCTCCGGCGTGCACCTCAGTTCTGTGCGGTACTCCCCCAGGCGGGCGCTCAACGCTGCCACCGATCGGGGCGGCGAGGGCACGCCCAGGGCTTCGGCGATTCGCGCCGTACCGGCGACGTAGCCGTCGCACTCGGCGTCCGTCAGGGGATGCGCCCCGAACTCCTGGTGGGCCCGGAGAAAACTGTGCACCTCGGCGATGTGCACCCATTCCAGCAGGTGGGGATCCGAGGCGCGGTAGTGGTCGCCGTCGTCGGTGACGCCCTCGATCCGGGCGTGAACCGCGTTCAGACGCTCGCAGGCGGACCGCGCGCTCTCGGCTGTGCCGTAGGTCGTCGTGGCGAGGAACGTGCTCGTGCGCTGGAGTCGCCCCCAGGGATCACCGCGGAACCCGGAGTGGGCGGCGACCGCTGCCATCGCCAGGGGGTGAAGAGACTGAAGGAGCAGCGCGGACAGTCCGCCGACGAACATCGCGCTGTCCCCGTGCACACGTCGTACGGGGCTGCCGTCGGGGAACCAGCGCGGCCCGGGGGTGCCGTGGATCGCCTGCCGGTTCCGTGGGCCTTCCGGACCCGCGACGCGTGCGAACAGCAGTTCGCCGGCTCGGCGGCGCAGCGTCTCGAGCGCACTCGTCATCACGACGGCCATAAGGGCTCCTCGCAGCTCCGGCTTCCGAAGGGTCCGCGCGTCCAGTCTGCCCGCTTGCCGGCGAAACGCATGCGCTCGTGCACCGGCCCCCGACCCTCCACGCCCTCGGCGCCCGAAAAGCTCCGCCGCTACGCGCGGGTGAGGCGCGTGAGGGTGACGCCGTTGGGGAAGGAGGTGCGCTCGGCGACGTCGAATGCGGTGGGATCGAAGACCCCGTCGATGACCGGGACACCCGATCCGGCGACCACCGGGTAACTCTTGAGCACCAGCTCGTCGATCTCGGGCAGGAGGGCGCCCGCCAGGACGCCGCCGCCGCAGAGCCAGATGTCCGGCCCGACGCCCTCCTCCCTCTTGAGCCCGCGGACAAGGGCGAGGGGGTCACCCGGGACGACGGTGACAGCCGGGTCGACGTCCGGCTCGAGCGTGCTGGAGACCACGTACTGGCGCAGGTGCGCGTAAGGGCTGGTGATCCCGTGGTCGTAGGCGGGCCGGTAGGCGCCGAGGCCCATGACGACCGTGTCGAATCGCCGATTCGGTACGTCGGCGAGGCCGGCGGCGGCACGGAACGCGGTCGGGACGGTCTCGGGGTACAGCGTGTTCACCACGGAGGAGTAGAGGGCGGCCTGGCGCTCGTCACCTTGGGGGAAGAAGTCGAACTCGCCGCCTGGACCGGCGATACGGCCGTCGAGGGTGACAGCCACGAAGTACACGAGCTTTCGCAATTCAAACAACTCCATCTGTAGTACTATGAGCGAAGTGATGCGACCGTAGTACTACGTTTGGAGTGGTGTCAATGGTGAGACGGAACGATCAACGGCGCGCGGCACTCGTCGACGCCGCGATCGAAGTGCTGGCGGCGGAGGGCGCCCGTGGCCTGACCTTCCGGGCCGTGGACGCCGAGGCCGCCGTACCCGTCGGCACGGCGTCCAACTACTTCGCCAACCGCGACGACCTGTTCACCCAGGCCGGCGCCCGCGTGTACGAGCGGCTCCAGCCGGACGAGGCCACGATCGCCCGCCAGCGGTCCACCGGCCACGACCGCGAGGCATACGCGGTACTGATGCGTGAGCTCGTCAGCCGCATCACCTCTTTCCGCACCGGCTACCTCGCGCTGCTCGAACTGCGCCTGGAGGCCACCCGCCGCCCCGAGCTGCGCGAGGTCCTAACCCAGCGGGTCCGCGCCGACATCGACGCCAACGTCGCCTACCACGAGGCGTCGGGCCTCCCCGGGGACGGCACGGCCGTCAAGTTGCTGATCCTCACCCTGAACTGGCTGATCGTCGAGCAACTCACCCTCCCGGAGGTCTTCACGGAGGCGGAGCGCGAAGAGCTGGTGACGGCGGCGGTCGAGCGGATCGTCGGGAGGGGCTGAGGGCCGTCCCGCAGCCCCTGCGGGCCCGTGATTCCTACGAGCACGTAGTCCCTGCGAGCACACGACGACAGCCACGGTATCTCGGACCACGGTGGCATCCGGCGCGGTCGGACACCGGCATCCGCATCCGCATCCGGCGAGAACGGAATGCGAACACCGGCGGAGGATCACGAGGGTGACCGGCGCGGGCCCCTCGCCCCGACTATCCTGGCTTGTCCTGAACAGGCCAGGAGGGCCCCACCATGCACAGCGCCCCGTCACCCCTGCCCGAGCGGATCAGCCTCTCCGGCGAGGGCCTCGTCCTGCGTGACTGGGCGGAGGACGACCTGGCCGCGATGCCGGAGCTGTTCGACCATCCCGACATCGCCTACTGGACGCCCATCGTCTCTCCGTTCGACGAAGCCGCCGCCCGTGCGCGGTTGGACCGTGCGCGGCAGCTCCGGAAGGACGGCACGACCATCCTGCTGGCCATCACCGCCGACGGCTCCGCATCACCGCTCGGCGAGGTGATGCTCCGGCGCGCCCCCGAAGGCACGGAGCTCGGCTACGCGGTGGGTCCGGCGCACCGAGGCCGGGGGCTGGCGGCGCGGGCGGTACGAGTGATGGCCGCTTACGCCTTCGGGCAGTTGGGCGAGGAGCGGGTCGTCCTGGAGCTGGAGGCAGAGAACGCCGCAAGCGTCGCCGTGGCGACCAAGGCGGGCTTCGGCCTGCTCGACGTACCGCTGATCGAGGGTGAGGAGAAGGGGCGGCCGTACGCCCTGCAGACGTGGGGCCTGAACCGCCCCTGACCCGGGCTCCGTCACTCCTCACCCCGATGGCCCGTCCTCGGTGACGCGAGCGCTTCCCCCGCCTGTCGTGGCGGAGGCGAGCGCCCTCCCCCGCCTGTCGCGGCGGAGGCGAATCAGCCCTCCGAGGTTGCACGGGCAGGCGCATTTGGCCGGATCGCCTACGTTTTCCGGCCGACCAAGCGGTCTAGACCAATCTTGGTGCGGACCTTTATCGTCCTACTCGTGAAAGGGCCGCCCCGACGGTCTCCCGGATCGGGCCCGACGATCCTCACGCCGCCTCACCTCGCTTCGCCATGCCTGCTGATGGGACACCGCTTGTGATCGACATCGTGGTGGTACTCAGGGCCGAGGACGCCGTTCTCGACTTCCTCTCCGTACTCACCCCGCCCCCGGCCGCCTCCGCACCGGACGACGAGGTGCACGTCCTGATCGCCGATTCCGGCGTCCACCTCGTCCTGCCACCCCTCACCGCTCCCGCCGAGCGGCTCGGCCTGCTCGCCGCCCAGGTGCGGGAGCCCGACGAGAGCGCGGCCTCCCCTGGCCCCGGCGTGCTCCGTGCGTCCGTGGCGCAGGCGGCGAAGGGGCGCCGGGCTCGGCTGTGGACGCACTCGCCGGCCGACAACAGACGCAGCCGGGGCCGTCTCGGCTTCGACGTCGCCGAGGCCCTGGACACGCCGGAAACCGCCGGGGGCACCGAGGTCCTGCACGCCGTCGGCTACTCGCCGTACCTCCAGTTCGTCAGCGAGATCGACCGCCCCCTGGACCGAGAACTCGTCGCCGCCAAGCTGGACTTCGTCAATCGCCACGCACGGCACCTGCTCGACGCCGACTCGCCGCAGCACATGATCTACACTGGCCGCGTACCGTCCGCGGAGCGGTACTTCACGGCCCGGCAGGACGAACGCCTACGGCTGTTCGCCCTGCTGGCCAGCCTGGACGACGAGGCGGCGTCCGTACCCGACCCGTGGGAGTTCGCGACCTCCCCCTACGAGGCCGAACGACTGGACGCGACCACCACCTGGGTCGCCCGCTTCCGCGATCCCGCCGACGGGCCGCTGATCGAGGTCGGGGCGTGCGAGGGCGCGCTCACGGCACGACTCGCCGGCAAGGGCTACCGCGTGGACGCCACCGAGCCCAACCAGATCTTCCGCGACCGGCTGACGGCCGGCCCCGGAGCAGCCGAGCCCGTCCGGGTGCACCCGGACAGCCTCGAACTCCTCGCCGGGACGCGCCGTCTGGCCGGCGCCGCCTACCTGCTGATCGAGATGCTCTACTACGGGCAGGACCTGGAGCTGCTGACCGCGCTCCCCACCGACCTGCTGTTCGTCGCCCTCGAACCCGAGGTTCTCGACACCGCGCTGCGCCCGTGGCTGGCCACGGCCCCCGCCTGGGAGATCGTCGACGAGACCGTCCTGGTACGCCCCGCCCTGGAGACCGTGTGCGGCGGCCGGGCCCACCTGCGCAAGCGCGGCAGCACCGGAGTCCTCCTGCGACGCCGGCCCACCACCGAGCGAGGGGCGGACTTCTCGTGAACGCTGTCGCCCCTCTGGTCAACGCATGCCTGATGGCCTCCTACGAGGGCCGGGTGCCACCCACCTGGATACGCCGAGCCGTGGAGGACGGTCTCGCGGGAGTCGGCGTGTTCGGCAACAACCTCGCCGCGCCCGGCCCGTCGGACCCGCCGCACGGATCCCTCCGCGACGACATCGCGACCCCCCTGCGCGCCCTCCGCCCCGACGTCCTGATCGCCCTCGACGAAGAGGGCGGGGACGTGACCCGCCTCGACTACCTGCGGGGCAGCCGCTATCCCGGCAACCACGCGCTCGGTGCCGTCGACGACGCCGGCCTCACCCGGGAGGTCGCCCGTGCCATCGGCGCGGACCTGGCCGACGCGGGCGTCAACCTGTGTCTCGGGCCCTGCGCCGACGTCAACTCCCAGCCTGACAACCCCATCATCGGCGTCCGGTCCTTCGGGTCGGACCCCGCACACGTCGCCCGGCACACCGAGGCGTTCGTCCGGGGGCTGCAGGACAACCGCGTCGCCGCCACGCTCAAACACTTCCCGGGTCACGGAGACACCGGCACCGACTCGCACACCGCGCTTCCCGACATCGACCGTGATCCGGCCGCGCTGCGCGCCCTGGACCTGCCTCCCTTCGTCACGGGCATCGCGGCCGGCGCCAAGGCCGTGATGACGGGGCACATCCGGCTGACCCACCTCGGCGAAGCCCCGGCCACCCTGAGCCCGCGCATCGTGACCGGCCTGCTGCGCGACGAGCTCGGATACGACGGTGTGGTCGTCAGCGACGCGCTGGAGATGGCCCCGGTCCTGGACCGTTGGGGTTTCGGCGGCGCCGCCGTCCTCGCATGGGCGGCGGGGGTGGACCTCGTGCTGCTGGGAGCCAGCGGGGTGGAACACGCACTCCCCGAGGTGTACGAGGCGGTCGAGGAAGCCCTGCGGAAGGGGGAGCTGACGGTCGAACGGCTGGAGGAGGCCGCCGCCCGGGTCGCAGCGCTGCGTGCGTGGACCGTCCCCGCCGCCGCCCCGGGCCCACGCGACCTCGGCATCGGACTCACCGCCGCCCGCCGTGCCCTGGTGAGCGTAGGGGCGGAGCCCTTCGGCGCCTCGGCCGCCGTCCACACCGTGCGGCTCCTGAGTGAGGCGAACATGGCCGTGGGCGTGGCCCCCTGGGGTCTGGACGGTGCACTGGCCGGCCTCCGCCGGCTCGCCTCGGCCACCGACGTGGATCCCGGCACCGACCCGGCAGGCATCCCGCTGCCCCCTGACGGCCCGCTCGCCGTGGTGACCCGGGACGCGGCGCGCGACCCCTGGCAGCGCGCCGCCATCCAGGCGCTGCGGAATCGGCGGCCCGACCTCGTGACCGTCGAGATGGGTCTGGAACCGGCTCCGGGAAGGCTCGGCTCCCCCCTCCTGCTCACCCGCGGCGCCGGGCTGGCCAACGCCGTCGCCGCCGCGGAGTTCCTCACCGGCCTCACCTGGACAGGGCCGTTGTACGACAACGGGTGAAGCGGACCACCACCAGGGCGCGGGGCCTCCGCGGCCTCCCCCACCCGCTCGGACTCGGCAGGCCACCGGAGCCCGACCGCCGTCGACCCCGGCTATCACCCCGGGCGTGGCCCTGTCACGCCTCCGTCCCACGAACGTGCGGACACACCCGGGGCGGAGCCGGGCCGCCCTCCACACGCGCCCGGGGCGTCGCCGGGTGCCGCGTCGCCCGGCCACTCCCCGGTGCCTGGGGCATCGGCTTCCCTCCGACAGAGCCACTGGAGCATCACGTGTACGACCTCTGTGTCGGACTCGGCTACCACTGCGAGTCGACCCATCAGATCCGCCGGATCACCGGCGACAGCAGGGCCCACTTCTTCGACTGGCTCGACCTCGAACTCGCTTCCGTGGTCGAAGCCGTCGAGACCGACTTCCGCCATGTCCTGCGGCCAGGGCTGACCGACCCCTTCGACGGCGGCTCGTGCGCCATCGACCGGGGTTCGGACATCCGCTTCTTCCACGAGTTCAGGGCAGAGGCCCCCCACGGACGGCTGACGCAGACCGACATAGATGCCCAGCACCCTTCGGTGGCAGCGAAGTTCGCGCATCTCGCGGGACGCTGGCGCACGATGACCGCCTCCGGCGCCCGTGTCCTGTACGTCCATCACGACGCGTTCGACGAGGCGGACCCGGGCGATATGCGGCATCTGGCCGCCACCCTCGCCGCCCAGCATCCGGGGCACCGCTTCGACCTGCTGTGGCTGCGCCGTACCCCGCCTGCGGCCGGCTTCCTGCCGGACGGCGTCACCTGGGACACCGTGCCCCTGGTCCCGGACCGCTGGCAGGGGGACGACCGCGCCTGGGACCGCACCCTCGCCACCCGTCTCGGCCGGCCCGGCACCCCCCGCCCAACGGGGTGACACAGCTCCGGCCGCATCAGCCCTCACGCCGCTCACGCCTCACGCCCGCGAAGGATCGATAGACCATGCCCTTGCCCGAATCCTCACCCACCCTCGTCCTGTCGCCGCACTTCGACGACGCCGCCCTCTCGCTCGCAGGGCTCCTGCCCACCCTCGCGGGCCCCGTCGACGTGGTTACCGTCCACGGCGGGGCTCCCTCGCCGAACGCCCAGGTCTCCTGGTGGGACACCCAGTGCGGCTTCTCCTCCGCCGAGGAGGCGTACCTGGCGCGCCGGGCCGAGGACGCCGGGTCCTGCGCGCTGCTGGGCGTCGGCCAGGTGGTTCTCGACCACCCGGACGGTCCGTACGCCGCCGGGCAGACGACGCTCCACCACCTCGAGGCCCTGCTGCGTGCGATACCGGTCGACACCAGGGTTCTGGTGCCGCTCGGGAGCAACCAGCCGGACCACGAAGCCGTCCGCCGCTTCGCCATGAACGTCCTCGCCGACCGGGGCGCGCCCCTTCCCTGGGTGTACGCCGACCTGCCCTACACCGGCCACCTCCCCGAATGGGGCGAGCCGGAGGCGAGCGACGCGCTGGCCCGCAGCCCCCGGTGCGGTCTCGCGTACCAGGAACTGCTGGCCTCCTACCGCACCACCGTCCGACATGCGGTGACCCTCGACGACCGCCGGTGGGCCGCGAAGCGCGCGGCCGTGCTCTGCCACGGATCCCAACTGGCTCCGCTCGCCGCCGACCACGGCGGGTTCCTCGCCCGCACCGGCCCCCTGCGTGCCGAACTGATCTGGTCCCTGGAAGCACGCGAGACTGCGGACGCCACGACGGCCCCGGCGAAGGCATCGGCATGCTGACCCCCGAAGGCCCAGAGGTCCGTCCGGTCGTCCTGGCCGTCCGGGACCTGGTCAAGGAGTACCGCAGAGGCCGCGCGGTCGACCACGTCGATCTCACCCTGCACGAGGGAGAACGCCTCGGCCTCCTCGGCCCGAACGGAGCGGGCAAGACCACGACGCTCCTCATGTGTCTGGGCGCAGTCGAGCCCGACGGGGGCAGCGTCGAGATCCTCGGCCACCGCCTGCCCAGGCACCGCGCCGAGGCGATGCAGGGCCTGGGATTCGTGGCAGGCTACCTGCCCCTCCCCGACCGGGTCAGGGTGAGCGAGTACCTGCGCCTGTACGCCGACCTGTACGGGCTGCGCCACCCGCGGGCGGCTGTCGACGCCGCTCTCGCACGCTTCGGCATCGAGCACCTGGCCGGGGCCATCGGCACCGAACTCTCCAGCGGGCAGCGGACGCTGGTCGGGATAGCGAAGGCCGCCCTGCACCGTCCCCGGCTGATGGTCCTCGACGAGCCCACCGCCTCTCTCGACCCGGACATCGCCCTGCGGGTGCGTACCGCCCTGCTCGACCTCAGTACCGAACACGGCACAGCCCTCCTGGTCACCAGCCACGACATGGTCGAGGTGGAACGACTGTGCGAACGCGTCGTCTTCCTCCACAGCGGGCGCGTAGCCGCGGACGGCACACCCGTCGAGGTCGCCGAACGCTTCGGGCGGCAGAACCTCGAAGGCGTCTTCCTGCACCTCGCCGAGGAGCGCGACCGCGAAAGGGCGGCGTCATCATGAACACCGCGTCCACCACACCGCCGCCCGCCCCGCTCGGGCCACCGCCTCTGCGCACCCCCGTCCAGGCGTCCCTCCACCGGATACTCGCCGTCGCCCGCCGGCACTGGCTCGTCCTCAAGCGCAGCCCGCACCGCTTCTTCGACGTCCTCGTATGGCCCCTGGTGGACACCCTGCTCTACGGTTCGATCGGTCTCTTCGCGGCCCAGGCGGCCGAGGCGGCGGGCGGCACCCCGGACGCCACCGCCACCGTCACCGTCTACCTGCTGAGCGGCACCGTCCTGTGGCACCTCGTCCACCAGACACAGATCTCCCTGGCCACCGGCTTCCTCGAGGAGACCTGGTCCCGCAACATCCTCGGACTTCTCGCCACTCCCATGCGGGACTGGGAGTACCTGGCGGGCGTCGGACTGTTCGCCCTGGTACGCACCGCCGCCAGCACCCTCGCCGTCGCGGTCCTCGCTTTCGCGGCGTACGCCTTCGACGTCACCACGCTCGGACTCGGACTCGTGCCCGTGGCCGCCCTGCTCCTGGCCTGCGGTTGGTCGGTGGCACTGCTGGTCGTGGGGCTCGTCCTGCGCTACGGGAGCGGGGCGGAGGCTCTCGTCTGGGGTGCGCTCTCCGTCGTGATGCCGCTCTCCGGCGTCTTCTACCCGGTCTCCACCCTGCCCGCGGTGCTGCGGCCGATCGCCGAGGTGCTGCCCACGACCCATGTGTTCGCGGTCGGCCGGGAACTGGCCGCCGGCGAGGGCATTCCTTGGAAGGAGCTCGCGATCGCCACCGGCGGCACGGTGGTACTCATCGTCCTCAGCCTCTTCGCGCTCTCCCGCATGCTGCGCACCTTCCGCCGCAGGGGGCTGGTCACCCGCTACTCCTGAGCGGGCCGGCCGCCCCCGGGTGCGCCCGGCCCCTTCGCTCCCCTGCGGGCCCCGGCACGATCGGGCGTCGGTGTGCGGGCCGCGTGCTACCGCCCGTGTACCGGCAGCCGCCGCTCCTTCACCGCCCCTGGGAGGCGAGCGCGGCGAACGCGACGCCGGCCGCTCGCGCGATGAGCGCGTCCTGCGACTTCGCTCCGCGCTCATGACGGCGGGAGAGCACGGCCATGGTGATCGGCGGGGAGTCCGGCGGCCAGATGACGGCGATGTCGTTGCGGGTGCCGTAGCCACCCGTACCTGACTTGTCGCCCACCGTCCAGCCGTCGGGGGTGCCCGCACGGATGAGTGTGTCGCCGGTCGTGTTGCGCTTGAGCCAGTCGGTCAGCACGGCTCGTTTCTCCGGGTCGAGCACGTCACCGAGTACGTAGGCACGAAGGTCGGCGGCGAGGGCGCGAGGTGTGCTGGTGTCGCGCGGATCGCCGGGCGCCGCTTCACTGAGATCGGTCTCGTAGCGGTCGCAACGGGTGGTGCGGTCGCCGAGAGCGACGAGCGCCTTCTGGAGGCCACCGGGACCACCGAGTTCGCGGAAGAGGAGATTGGCCGCGGTGTTGTCGCTGAAGCGGATGGCGGCGTCGCACAGCGCGCGCAGGCTGAGACCCGTGTGCACGTGCTCTCCGCTGACCGGGGAATTGGGGAGGAGATCGCCGGGGGCGTACCGTACGCGCCGGTCGAGCCGCCGGAGCGGGTGGGCGGCCAGCAACGCACCCGCGAGCAGCGCCTTGCAGGTCGAGGCGTAGGCGAAACGCTCGTCGGAGCGGTGGGTGACGGACAGACCGCTTCCGGTGTCGACCGCGTACACGCCGAGCCGGGCGTCGAACTCCTCCTCCAGGCGACGGAACTGACGCACGGTGTGCTGCTCGGCCGCTTCGGACGGTGAGGGCGCGGTCCCGGAGGGGAAGGGCGGTGCGGCAGCCGGTGCGGCCGGGTCGCACGCCGTCAGCGGGATGGCGACGAGGCCGGCCAGCGTGGAGAGCGCGGCACGGCGAGGCAGTGGGGAGGGCACGAGAGCGGCGACTTCCTGGGTCCGGGGGCCGGGTGCGCGACCGCCCACGGTTCTGCCCGGGAGTACGGGCGTACGGGGCGCAGGACGCGGCCGGCGGGGTTCTGGATTCCCAGCGTAGGGCGGACGCGTGCGTCGGCCTTCGATCTGCCGGTCGTGTCGCGCACTTCGCCGTGTGCGCGGCGCCCCGGGGAGACGCCCTGGGCGTGCCCCCGCGCGTCACCCCCGGTCGTGGCCCCTGTCAGCTCCTCGAAGCGGACGCGGTCAGCTTCTTGGCGGTGCTGCAGTGCACCCTGCGCCCGTGGCGCCACAGTTGCACGACGGTCACGACGAGCAGCACGGTGAAGACCGCCAGGAGCACTGCCGCGATCTCGGGCCGGCCGCCGCTGACCGTGGGCTTCGGCCCCTGGGTGAGCAGTCCGAGCAGGGAGAGCAGCGCGCCGACCAGGTAGAGGGAGCGCACACGCCGCAACTGGCGCAACGCGCGGGGAGCCAGAGCCAAACGCTTCATGGATGCCATGACCTCTCTATACCCTGAACATGACCGCGTAGACGCGGCGTTGCCGTCTCCGCGACGTACGCGGACACGAGGCGTAGGACACGTGTGGCCGGGACCCTCGCTGGAGGGATCCCGGCCACAGGTTCGCGGGGCTACGACGGTCCCGCGTGCTCAGCCCTCCACCGGGTGCCCGCCGTCGCCTTCGACCACGACACGGTCCTCGCCGACCTCGGCCGAACGCTCGACCATGGTGATGTCGACCTCGCCGTCACCGGTGGTGTCGAACTGGTAGACGTCCGCCTTACCGTCGCCGGTGGTGTCCGTCATCCAGACATCGGGCTTGCCGTCACCGTTGGTGTCCGCCGCCAGCACCACGTGGTGCTCGTCGCCACGGGTCTCCACAACCTCTTCGCCTGAGTTCATGAGGCCCGCGTGCCCGGCGTCCTTCGGCCCAAACCAGCCCGGGCCCTCCCGGGTACGCACCCCGCCCTCCGAGGGAGCGGGCACACGAGATCCGGTCGGGCCCACCTCACCTCTGCGGCAGGACGGCCAGGGACTCGTCTGCGGCTACCAGGGGATGCCGGGGCAGCCTCCGTCGCAGTCGAAGGCGTAGAAGGTGCCGCAGTCGTCGACGATCACCCGGCACCGGCCGTTGCCGGCCTCGCAGGCGCCGAGGACGCAGTAGGGATCGCGCACGGAACAGCCGCAGTCGGGAATCATCACGTGGACGCCACCGGACGCCTGTTCCGAGGCGCCGGCAGGTCCGAGGTTCGCGAGCATCGCGTGCGCCCCCGCCACGCCGAACGCGTCGACCGCGTCCCGGTGCAGTTCCTCGAGGCGCCCCTTGAGCGGCTCCGCGACCCCCTCGGAGCCCTTCGCCCTGACGAAGTTGGACGGTTCGGCGGCCACCGATCGCGCGTCCCGCAGTACGGAGCGCTGTGCGGGGAGCAGATCCGTACGCGATCCCTCGAAGGCGCTGAGGTGGTCCGACCACAGTGCGCTGCGCACCTGCGGTGTCGACGCGGAGTAGACGGCCTTGCGGTAGGCCTGCGGGTAGCGGACGACCTCGCCGTACGTCTGCGGGAGCCGGCCCTCGCCGACGCGCCGCGCCGCCCACTTGTGGGCGCTCTCCTCCTCCTGCGCGGCGAACGCGGGTGTCTTCCCGGTCAGGACCAGCCCGGCGGCGACCACCGCACCGCCGGTGTAGCGGAGGAACTGCGCCCGGCTGACAGCTGCGCGGCCGCGCGGGGCGTCGGGCAGCGCGTCCGGCTTTCCCGCCGCCCTACGCCGAAGACCGCCGAGCGCGTGCAGGACACGCAGGGCCGACCGGGGCCCCAGGACCCGCATCAGAGGCGCGGCCATACGTGGACCGGTCCACGCGCCCAGTACCCCCCTCTCCTCGGCACCGGGGGCGGCCGAAAGCCGGAACAGGGTGGGGGCCCAGGGCGGTTGGGCTCCGAAGCGCTGGGTCCGCCAGCGCTCGACCTCCGGGTTGCGCAGTGGCATGACCCGGAGTCGCCCCTGAGACACCTCCTCCACGACGGCCGAGATCTCGCGGCATGTTCCACAGCCGTCGTCGAAGGCCAGAACCCAGTGTGTTGTTCGTTTGATGGCCACGGTCAGCTCCCCGTCTCCGCGCGAGTGCCACGAGGACACGAAAGCGCGCATTGTCGCTGGTCAAATCATCGTGACAGGGTGGCGAGCGGGCGTGCAACGGGGCGTTGGGGGCAGGGCGGGGGGCAGCTGGCCTGAATGCGACGGGCCCTGGCCACCTGAGGTTGACCAGCGGCACCACAGGCGCAGTTCACGGCACCAGCAGGCATCGGAGGAAGCTGGAAGGGCCGGTCGGTTCCGACCGGAACAAGACCATCCGGACGGATTCCGACCACTGCGTCGGCGTGACAACGGCGCTTGGGAGTGCCGCCGTTCGCCCACCCCCGGGTTCACAACTGGTGACGGACCCCGGCCTCCTGCTGGGCGGGGGTGAGCTGTTCCCGCAGGTCGCCTTCGATGGACCTGCGTGCGGCACCACGCCGGAACAGGGGCAGTACGGTGCGCTGCTTGCCGTCCTCCACCAGGAGCGCCAGTCCGCCGTACAGCGCGTAGCAACCGATACCGATACCGGTCCAGCCCGCCGCGACCTGCAGCGCGTTCCCGAGACCCGCCTCGTAGAGGCCGGTCAGACCGAAGCGCAGGGCGGCGAGGGTGAGCAGCACGGCGAAGAGGGGTTTCGACTGTGCCGCCGCACCCGCCAGCGCGAGGACGAACGGGACGAGCGCCAGGAGGAAGACGGCTTGGGCGACCACGGGCCTGCCCGGCGGGGAGTCGAGGGAGGTCACACTCGTCCCGGCCCAGGCAGCGCCCAGAAGGAGCATCGCCGTACCGGCACCGGCGTCGCGGGCGAGGAAGGCGAACAGTCCGGCGACGAACTGCAGGGGTACGACGAAGATCAGCACCAGGAGCAGCAGCACGCTGCTCTGGCCGGTCGGCACCCACCCGAGCTGGAGTGAGGACAGGACAACACTCCCTATGCCGAGGGCGAAGAAGCCCAGCGGGAGTGGACTGGCGATCGGACGGAGCACGATGCGTGTCACGGCGTCGGTGGTCAGCGGGTCGGATGGGCCGGGGGCGTCAGAGGCGTGGGGCACAGGTGCAGCGTACGGGCCGCTCGGCGCGGGCAGCCCGGTCGCGGTGCCGCACCGCGACATCGGGTCCAGCGCGGTGGCCCGTCCGGGAGGCGCCGTGCCCGGAGCCCGTCAGCGGGCGCGGCGGATGCGGATCGGCCCGCGGGCCCGGCCCGGCTCGACGGGGCGGCCGGCCTGGGTGATCTCCACTTCTCCGGCCGCGACGAGCCGTCCTGCCGCCCTGCGGGCGGGTTCCATGAGCGCGCGCCAGCCGTCGCCGTCCCCCGAGTACACCGCACGCGCGGCGTCGGAAGGGCAGATCGTCGCGGTCGGGCCGCGACGCTCGAGGAGTTCCAGGATGGTTCGTTCCAAACGCCGGTCCATCTGCCGCTCGGTGTCCGTCACGCCGCCAGTGTCGCACCGGTGAGCACGGGACCCGGGACGTCGGGCAGCGTGCCGGATCCAGTGACCGACGGGTTGCCCGGAGCGCCCCGGCCACCACGGAGCAGGGGATGGCTCCGCGCACGACCGACGTTTTCCGGTCCAGATGAATGACAGGGGCATGACTAACCCGAGGTCTTGGGCATAGGTTTCCAGGACCCGGGAGATCGAGCGGCCGGCCACCCGCCTGTCGCAGCGCCTCTCCCCCACTCCCGGCTCCCAGGAGCCGGGCCCCCACGAGTGAAGGGACCGCAATGCCGCACTCCTTATGGCTGAAGGCAGCCGGCACAGCCGCAGCACTCACCCTGGCCGCAGCTACGGCGGCGCAGGCCGCGCCCGCACCGGAGCAGGCCGGGGCGACGAGCGCCGCAGCGGTGGTGACGCTCCGCTACGACGACAGCCGGGCCGTCGGCTGGGAAACGGCGATCAGCGCCGGGGTCGCGTCGTGGAATCTGAACGTCGACAACGTCAAGCTGGTCGAGGCCGCACCCGGCACCCGGGCCGAGATCCAGATCGTCGCCACCAGCGGCTGGCCGCAGGCGACGCTCGGCCCGGTACGCCCCGGAGGCCAGGTGCGTGTAGAACTCGGGAGCCAGGCGGTGTCCGAGGGCCATGACAAGACCCGCATCGCCGCCCACGAGATCGGCCACAGTCTGGGGCTGCCGGACACCAAGCCGGGCCCGTGCAGCCAGCTGATGTCCGGCTCGAGCGCCGGCACCAGCTGCAGGAACGCGGTTCCGAACTCGACCGAGCAGGCCCGCGTGGAGTCCGCCTACGCAAACGGCCTCGCGGCCCGCCTTCCGGCGGACGGCCGCACCCTGGTGGACGCCCGGTAGGAGGTAGGGCCTTTCGTTCGGATCAGGCCGGAGCCGAGGCAAGGAGCGTCACCGACCGACGCCGACGCCGCGAGGTGCGGCACCGGCCCCCGCCAGCCCGGCACGATCCGAACGAGAGGTCCCGGGACGACCGTCCGGCGTGAGGTGCCCGACCCAGACCCACCCGGTCGGGCGCCTCGCCGCCGTGCGTTCCGTCGGCTCGCGGCCCACCGTGTCAAGGCCGTCAGGCGGTCTCCCGGGACCCGTCGAACCGGGCCGGATCCCCGGCTCCTGATCTACCCTTCCGGATGCTCGGGCCTCAGGTGCTGGTGGAGAGACGCCGTCAGGAGATGGGAGTCGAGCAGGGAGACGTCCGCCGTGCGGTCCGCCCGCGCGTACCCCGCCAGCATGCGCTTGGTCAGGACGAGTGCCTCCGGCGCCCTTCGCACCAGGGGCCTCGTCCAGGCCTCGATCACCTTGTCCAGCTCGTCGAGCGGGGCCGTCCGGTGAAGGAGGCCGAGCCGGTGGGCCGTCACAGCATCGAACACATCGCAGGTGAGCATGAGTTCGCGGATCCTCGCGGCGCCGGCCTCGGAGACCAGCCGCCCCATCGCGCCACCCCAGGCGGGTGGGAGCCCGATACCGACCTCGGGCATGCGGAAGCGGCTGGTGTCGGCGCCTGCGCGCAGGTCACAGAAGGAGGCGAGGGCGAGCCCCGCGCCGATGACCCGCCCGTGCAGCCGGGCGATGGTGACCACGTGGGTGCTCTCCAGGGCCTGACACAGGCGGTGGGCCTTGTCGGCCAGGCGCCGCAGCCCCGCTCCGGACGGATCCGCGGCCAGCGCCTCCCGGTACTCGTAGCGGTCGGCGCCGAGGCTGAAGTCCGCGCCCAGTGACGACAGGACGAGTATCCGGATGTCCGGTCTCTCATGGAGGTCGTCGAGCAGGGTCGAGAGGTCGTCGAGGACGGCCGTGCCCAGCGTGTCGTCCTGCACCCAGGGGTTGAGGCGGACGTACAGCACGGGGCCGTCCCGCTCGACGCGTATCGCCTTGGGAGCGGGCCGAGCAGTTGCGGAGGTGGTGATGGGGGTCGTCTCGGTCATGCGAAAGCTACGTCCAGGTTCAGCAGGCGCCGGAACGCCACGCGCGGCGCCATCGACGGGGGGCGTACAAGGGTGAGGCGGGGAAGGCGCCGGACCAGTCGGAGCAGCAGGGTCTGGGCTTCGAGGCGGGCCAGGGGGGCGCCGAGGCAGTAGTGGATGCCTCCGCTGAACGCGAGGTGACCGGGGACGCGTTCGGGGTCGAACCGGTCGGGGTCACTGTGTCTGGCCGGGTCGCGGTGGGCAGCGCCGACCATGAGGTGCACCATCTCGTCCCGGCGGATCCCGATGCCTCCCAGCACCGAGTCCTCGGAGGCGATCCTGCTGATCACATGGGTCGGAGGGTCGTAGCGCAGCGTCTCCTCCACGAACCCGGGTACGAGGCCAGGGTCGCCGGCGAGCATGTCCCAGCGTTCCGGGCTCTCCACGAGCCGGAGCGCCGTCGTCGACAGGAGGGTCGCGGTGGTCTCCAGGGCCGCCAGCAGCACGAACAGGACCAGGAAGTAGACCGCCTCGTCCGCCTTGTCCTGGTCGGGCTCCATCGCGTCCCACGTCTGGATCCACCGGGTGACGGGGTCTTCGCCGGGGTGGGATCGCCGGTGGCGTACCAGGTCCATGAAGTAGGTGCGGAGTTCGGCCGTCGCCGCGTCGGAGAGAGCCAACTGGCTGGCCGAGGGCAGTAGTTCCTGGGTAAAGACCTGATCGTGGGTCAGTTCACGCAGTCGGGGCCAGTCGGCCCGCGGCAGCCCGAGCCAGCCACCGATGGTGGCCACCGGCAGCTCTTCGCAGACCAGGGCCGAGAAGTCCGCCTCGCCGGTGCGTATTCGCTCCGTGAAGGAGTCGAGGAGTTGATCCGTGGTCCGGCTCACGTTGCGGCCGATGCGCTCCACGGTGGCACGGTCGAACGTGCCCGCCGCTCGCCGCACCTTCGTGTGGTCCGGGGGGTTGAGCGCGGCCAGCGTGTGGCTCATCTCGCGTGAGGAGGACGCGTTCCAGCGCGTTCCGGGCCCCTGCCGCTCTCGCCATTCCCTGTCGGGCTCCAGCCATTGACGGCTACGCAGCACCTGGTCGCAGGCGGCGAAGCCAGTGACCGCGTAGCCGCCCCAGGGGGCCGGTACCACCTCACCTCGCGAGAGGAGCTCGGCGTAGATCGGGAAGGGGTCGGCCTGCCCTCCAGCCGTCCGCAGACGGGAGAAGAGGGAGGCGGACGCCCGGCGGTCGTGCAACGCGGTTGTGGCAACCACCATGATGGCGGCTCCTTTCTGAGAATCAGCCGCCATGCATACCCACATGATCGTTAAAGCATCCCCTACCACAGAGTACTCATGGGGTTACTTGAATCACTCTTTCCTCACTCTCCCCGGGTCCATGCGATAAATCGGCTGAACAGGCCGCCCTTGGGCTGCGGAGAGGCGCCCGCTGTGCGTGACGGCCCGGCCTGCGGCGAGGCGGACGGCTGCTGCTGCGAAGCCTGGCCGACGCGCGAGGTGGCGGACTCGGCCGCCTGGGGAAGCAGCCTCGGGGTGAACCGGATCGGCAGCGTCACCAGCGAGCGGCTCCACGGACTCGGCGCCCAGGTGAGCGTCTTGAACGGAACACGCATCTCCACGTCGGGAAGCCGGTTGAGCAGGGTCTCGACGGCGGTGACTGCGATCATGAACGCCGGGTCCTTGGCGGGGCAGGCGTGCGGGCCCGCGCCGAAGGCCAGGTGCGCCTTCGCGCTGAGCTGTTCACGGTGCTGGGTCAGCTTGGGATCGGTGTTGGCCGCCGCGAAGGAGATCAGGATCGGGTCGTTGGCGCGGACCACCCTGCCGCCGAGTTCGACGTCGTGGGTCGGGTAGTGGGCGGCGTAGTTGGCGATCGGCGCGTAGTTCCACAGGGTCTGGGAGACGGCGTCCTCGACAGGGAGGCCGATCTGCCAGTCCTCACCGAGGTAGAGGGCGCTGCTGGTGCCGATGGCCGCGGTGAGCGGAGCGGTGCCGCCGGAGAGCAGGGTGACCAGCTGGTGCAGCACCTCCTCGTCGCTCAGCTGGGCGGAGTGCTGCATCAGACGGGTCGTCAGGTCAGCTGCCGGGCGCCTCCGCTTGAGCGCGATCAGCTCGGTGAGCGCACCGCCCAGCACCTCGTCGGCGCCGGGTGTGCCCTCGAAGATGCCACTGATCCCGGCGATCACCCGGTCACCGATCTCCGGCGGGCAGCCGAACAGATCGCTGAAGACCAGCAGCGGCAGCGGCTGGGCGTACTCGGCCATCAGCTCGGCCTGGCCACGCGGTTCGGAACTGAACTGGCTGATCAGGTAGTTGGCGGACTGCTGGGTCTGCCTGATGAGCTGGTGCTCGTTGACCGTGGCGAGACTGTCGGTGACGGCCTGGCGCAGCCGGGCATGTGCCGCGCCGTCGCTGAACAGTGCGTTGGGCCGGTAGCCCATCATCGGCAGGGCGGGGCTGTCGGCCGGGACACGGCCTTCGTTCAGCGCGTTCCAGCGGCGGGAGTCGCGCACGAAGGACGCGGGGTTCTGCAGGACGTACAGGGCGGCGTCGTAACTGGTGACGAGCTCGGTCTGCACGTCGGGCGCGATGTCGACGGGGGCGCTCGGACCGAACGCTCGCAGCTGCTCGTAGTGGCCTTCGGGGTCGGCTCCGAACGAGGGACCGTACATCTGGACGTTCCCGTGCGCCGGGCAGCCGGGGGGTATTTCCTGCGGATCGAGTGGCTGTTGCATTCCTGCGCTCCTAGCCGAGTAGGGACATGAGGTGGTTCACGAGGGTGATGAGGGACTGCGCGGCGGAGTTCTCGTCACGCACGTCGCACTTCACGACGGGTGTCTCGTCACTGAGGTTGAGTGCCTCGCGCACCTCGTCGAGCGGGTAGTCCGTGTTGCCCTCGAAGTGGTTGACGGCGATGGCGTACGTCAGCCCGAAGCGTTCGACGAGGTCCAGGACGGGGAAGGACTCATGGAGCCGCTCGGGGTCGACGAGGACCAGCGCGCCCAGGGCTCCCCGGGAGAGCTCCTCCCACATCTCCTTGAAGCGCTCCTGGCCGGGCGTTCCGAAGAGGTAGAGCACCAGCGTGTCGCTGAGGGTGAGCCGCCCGAAGTCCATGGCGACGGTGGTGGTGCGCTTGTCGGGAGTCCCCGACAGGTCATCGAAGCCGACGCTGGCCTCGGTGATCTCCTCTTCGGTCCGCAGGGGCTCGATCTCGGAGAGACTGCCGATGCAGGTGGTCTTACCGACCCCGAAGTGCCCCACTATGAGGATCTTCACCGCGTGGGAGACGTCTGGATCCAGGTACACGCGTTACGCTCCGAATCGATTCTTCAGGCCTTCGAGCACGGCGCTGACCAGCTCTCTGTCGACACGCTCGGCACGCGGGATCGGCCTCCTCACGAGGATGAGGCTGTCCTCCTCCAGCTGCGCCAGCAGGATGCGGACGATGCCCAGAGGCAGGTGCGTGTGCCCGGCCACCTCGGCCACGGAGAGGAAGCCGTTCGCCACCAGCTCCATGACCTGGCCCGCTTCCGGAGACAGGGTGTGAGCCGCGACCGGCCCTTCCTCCGTCGCCGCCGTCACGAGGGTCGTGTGCTCGTACTCGTGGTCCGGAGGCAGCGCGCGTCCGTTCGTGATCACGAAGAGGGGGACTAACGGCGACGTGAGTTCCAGCTCGTGATCCTGTTCGGGCCCGTCAGGCATGGCCTGCCCCTCCCTGTGCTGCCGGCTCGGTCAGTCTGGGAACCACCTCGTGCAGACGGGTGGTGAACTCCTCGATGTCGCAGTCGTGCTCGGCGGCAGCGGCGAGGAAGGTCCCCGGTCCCGCCGCCATCAGGAAGATCCAGCCGTGCTGGAACTCGATGACCGTCTGACGCCATTCGGCGTCCTCCAGAACCCCCGCGAACTGCGAGGTGACCCGGCTGTAGGCGTGGATGCCCGTCATCGCCGCGGAGATGGTGTCGGCGAGGTCCCGGCTCATCCCCCTGGTCGCACCGCGAGGAAGGCCGTCCGACCCCAGCAGCACCGCGTGGCGGGCTCCCCGGACCTCGGACATGACCTGGTCGAGCTCACCCAGGACGAACCCCCTGTCACCCGAGGCGGGCTGCCGGGCGGCGTTCCCCCGCGCGCCTCCGGCGTCCTCGGAGTTCATCCTCGGCGGCGACGTGAGGTTGTTGCCGAGCCGGGCGACGAGACGGTGCATGCGGAAGGAGATCTGCTGCATGTCCACATCCGGTGCCGCCGCGGCGGCCAGATACGCGCCCTGCCCTGCCCCGATCAGGAAGCTCCAGCCGTGGGAGAACTCGATGATGGTCTGGTTCCACTGCCGATTCTCCTCCGGCCCGGCGAAGTGTGCCGTGGCCCGGCTGAGCGACTGCATCCCGGCCATGGCGGCGGAGATGGTGCGCACCTCCTTCTCGGCCAGGCCTTCCGTCGCCCCGCGAGGAAGGCCGTCCGCGGACAGCAGGACGGCGTGCCGTGCACGGGGCACGTTGCGCACGATGTCCTCGAGCATCCACGACAGGTCAGCGGTCATGCGTCTTCGGACCCTTCGAGGGAGGTGGCGTCAAGGTTGCGGCCGGAGAGCGTGCCGCGCTGGAAGGCCCCCAGGCTGCGCCCGGAGGAACGCCCCGTCTGCTGCGGGGTCCGCGGCGGCTGCTGGGCGCTGTCCGCGTCGGGGACGCTCGTGATGGGCGTCTGGCGTGACCCGCGCTTGGGCAGCCCGTGCATCGTGCGCGGCGCCGCGCCCTGGGGCCGGCTCTCGGCTGCACGCCGGATGTTGCTGACGGGCGCCTCCTGGGCGGGCGGTATCTCCTCCATGGTCCACAACTCCTCGGGCAAGAGGACGACGGCCCGGACACCGCCGTATCGGGAGACTCCGGTGACATCCACCTTGAACCCGTGCTGACGCGCGATCAGGCCGATGACGGGGAAGCCGAACTTGGGCTGGGTCCCGAGTTGTGACAGACGGGGGGCGACTTCCCCGGAGAGCAGCGCGGTCGCCCGCTGCCGCTCTTCGTCGTTCATGCTGACACCTGCGTCGTCGATGACGATGCACAGGTTGTTCTGGACGCGCTGGAACGTCACCTCGATCGGTGCGTCGTGCTGCGAGAAGCTGGCAGCGTTGTCAAGCAGCTCCGCCACGGCGAGGGCGACGGGAGCGACAGCGGACGCCTTCAGCGCGAGACCGGCCTGCTGCATGATGGCGACCCGGTGGAAGTTGCGGATCTGGCCCTGGGCGCTGCGCACCACGTCGTAGACGCTCGCGGGCCTGTTGCGGCGGCCCAGCGGCGCACCGCACATGACGGCGATGCCCTGCGCCTTGCGCGCCATCTGGGCGTTGGCGTGGTTGACGTCCAGCAGCTCGCTGAGTACGGCGTGTCCGCCGTACTTGCGCTGGATGCCGTCCAGGAGCGTCGTCTGCTCGGCCGCGAGGCTCTGCAGGAAGCTGGCGGCACCCTTGAGGACGGTCTTGGTGTTCTCCTCGGCAGCTTCCTTGGCCTCCCGGAGCGTTGCGTCCTGCTCGTTCCGGAACATCTGCAGCTCGGCTCGCGACGAGTGCAGTTGGCTGTCTGTCATGAGCAGCCGGTGCCTCAGTTCGGCCTCGGTGTGCTGCTTCTTCGCCCCAAGCGCTCTGTTGCGGGCGACGAGTGCCACGACTGCGACAACGGCTATAGCCGCCACCGCAACCAAGCACCACACAAGTGCGTCTCGATTCATGGAAACCTTTCCCGGCGCATGGCATGCGGACGGCGGCGGATACACCTCGCGAGGATCCGCGGCACCAGCCGCTCGGCACTGTTCACCTGCTGTTACGTGGAGAACAGGCCGCCGATCCCAAATCAGCATCTGCGTCAAGTGGATCAAGATCACAGATGTCGGGATGCTATCACCGGATGTTCGTACCGGACGACGTCGACTGTGACCCCGCACACGGCCAACGCAGCCGTCCCGGCCGCAGGTTGACATGCGCTTTCGGCCAAGCCGCCCTGGTCCGCCACGCCTCTCGCCACCGATCTGTCAATCGGTTCTTCACAAGAGGAGTGACAATCTCTCACACGCATCTGAGGCACCGTCAACCGGACTCCGGCGGGCATCGCGGACGGAAGGACGCATCCGGCCCGGACAGGCCGGACGCACCTCATGCTCCCGGCGATCAGGCTGGTCACGGAGGTCTCCGCGCTCCCCGGAGGACCCCGAAGGAGATCGCCGGCCCACGGCCCGCCCGCCTGGACACCGCATCGTCCTGACCACTGCGGGAGTCGTCCACCCCTCGTGGACGCCCCTTCCGCAGGGGACCACGCACCCGGCACGGACCGAACCGCACGGACCGCAACCCGCACCCGGAGACCCCGCACTCGGAACGCGCCGACGCGCGTGGGCCCCGAAGACCCGCACGGCGACATCGCGGACGGCGCGGACTCACGGCACGAGCCGGGAACACGGAGGAGAATAACCGGGTGAAGGTGCGATATCGGAAGGTCCCGCTTAGATGCCTTGTTTCCGGGCACAGGAGCGACGGCGGCCGACCAGCCGGAAGGCGCCGACCAGCCGAGTGAGGACGCGTGGATGACTGAGGACGCCGTACGCCGCCCCGTAGTGCCCGAGGCCCCGCCGGTCCCCGGCGTGGCCGGCGGCTTCGCCGGCCACGCACTTCGCGAGGAGACCTCGGCCCGCTTCACCTCGGCGGTGGCCGCGATCGAGGCCGGTGGACTGAGCTTCCCGCTGCCCGGAAGCGGGGCGACCGCCGAGCGCTTCGCCACCCTGCGGGCGGTTGCCGAGGACGATCTGTGCCTCGCCCGACTGGTCGAGGGGCACGTCGACGCACTGGCGATCCTCGCCGAACTGGGCGGCCCCTCCCCCGCGCCCGGGAGCCGCTGGGGGGTGTGGGCCGCCGAGCCCCCGGGTGAGCGCCTCACCGCCGAGCAGGCCCCTGACGGGCGGTGGAGCGTGAGCGGGCTGAAACAGTACTGTTCCGGTGCGCACAGCTGCACGCACGCACTGGTCAGCGCGGACGCGCCCGACGGCCGACGGCTCTTCGCGGTTCCTCTGGCGGGTGGGACGTACGAGCCCGTCGAAGGGACCTGGCAGGCACTCGGCATGGCCGGTTCGGACACGCCGGACGCGCGATTCCGTTCCGCGGCGGCCGAGCCGGTCGGCGGTGTCGAGGGATACGTGAACCGGCCCGGCTTCCAGCACGGCGGCATCGGGGTGGCTGCCTGCTGGCTCGGTGGAGCGAGCGCCGTGGCACGCCCCCTGCGCGCGGCGGCCCGCCGGGGCGGCGGTCCCTGTACCGACGCACATCTCGGCGCGGTCGACATCGACCTGCACACGGCGGGCCTGCTCCTGACGACGGCTGCCACCGACATCGACGC
This sequence comes from Streptomyces sp. NPDC049970, assembly GCF_040660235.1. Classification (NCBI taxonomy): domain Bacteria; kingdom Bacillati; phylum Actinomycetota; class Actinomycetes; order Kitasatosporales; family Streptomycetaceae; genus Streptomyces; species Streptomyces sp. NPDC049970. Next base: position 106,141 of record NZ_JBFALP010000006.1, read on the forward strand.
CGACCCCATGGACAGCAGGGGTGAGGCGAGGCTGCGCAGCCTACGCGTACGAGGTCTGGTGGAGGCCGTGTGCGACCGCGTACTCGGCCGTGTGGGCCGGGCCACCGGAGCGGGACCGCTCTGCCACGACGCGCGCCATGCCCGCAACGTGGCCGACCTGACCGTGTACATCCGCCAGCACCACGCCGAGCGGAGCCTCGCCGAACTCGGCACCCTCGTCAGCGACCGGGCGGACCGATGACGGCGGACCCCGGCGGCACGCCGCCGTACGGCGATGCCATCCAGGCCCCCGGCACCCCCGAGAGCCTCTGGGAGGCCTGGTCCGGCTGGGACAGCCTGCGCGAGCTCCCTCTCCCGCCCCTGGGCAGGGTGGTCGTCGTGGCCGCCCACCCCGACGACGAGGTGCTGGGCTTCGGCGGCACGCTCGCCCGTCTCGCCGCGGCCGGGCACCGTCTCACGGTGGTGTCCGTGACGGACGGAGAGGCATCCCATCCGCGCAGCAAGGTGCTGCGCCCCCACGAGCTCGCGGACGTGCGCGCCGCCGAGCTGCGAACCGCTCTCGAACGGCTCGGCGCCGGAGAGGCGGAGATCGTCCGGCTGGGCATCCCCGACTCACGCGTGGGCCACCACGAACAGGAGGTACGGCGGGCCCTCGTCCCCCTCTGCTCAGGCGCCGTCCTGGTCGCGGCACCGTGGACGGCCGACAAGCACGGCGACCACGAGGCCACGGGCCGCGCGGCGCGGGCAGCAGCCCGCGCGGCGGGCGCGGCGTGCGCGGAGTATCCGGTGTGGCTGTGGCACTGGGCCCGTCCCGACGACCCCCGTGTGGCCTGGGACCGGGCGGCGCGGCTGACTCTGCCCGCCGGGATCCAGGACCGGAAGCGGCACGCCGTCGACGCGTTCACCTCACAGATCAGGCCCTTGGGTCCGGGAGCGGACGAGGCGGCGATCCTGCCGCCCGAGGAGCTCGCACATCATCTGCGGCCCCGGGAGGTGGTCTTCCTGTGAGCACCCCGGCCGGATACTTCGACGACATGTACCGGGGCGAGGGCGACCCCTGGCACCTCACCGAGCGCTGGTACGAGCAGCGCAAATATGCCCTGACCCTCGCCTCCCTGCCCCGGCCCCGGTTCCGGAGGGCATTCGAGCCCGCCTGTTCCGTGGGCCAGTTGACCCGTCTGCTGGCCCCGCGGTGCGAGCGGCTGCTCGCCGCCGACCGGGTTCCCTCCGCCGTGGACACCGCGAGGCGTCGCACCGCCGAACTCGAGCAGGTGGAGGTCGCCCGGCTCGTCGTGCCGGAGGAGTGGCCCGAGGGGCGTTTCGACCTGATCGTGCTGTCCGAACTGCTCTACTACTTCGACGAAGCCCGGCTGGACGACCTGCTGTCCCGGACCACGGATTCGCTCGAACCGGGCGGGACCCTGGTCACGGCGCACTGGAACCATCCGGTGCCGGAGCACCTGTACACGGGTGCGTGGCTGGCCGACCGTCTCGCCCGTGAACCCGGGCTGCTGCTGCGGGCCGATCACACCGAGGAGGACTTCGTCCTGCAGACCTTCAGCCGGGTCCTGCCCGGTGGAACGGCACCCCCCTCGCCCGCCCGCTTCGAGGGGCTCGTGTGACCGGGGCGACGGCCATGGCGGTGGTGATACCCGCTCACAACGAACAGGTACTGCTTCCCTCCGCACTCGCCGCCGTGGCCCGCGCCGCCCGCCACCCCTCCCTCGCGTCCACCCGGGTGCTCACGGTGGTCGCAGCGGACGCCTGTACGGACGCCACCCACGCGCTCGCGCGGCGCGCCGGCGCACTGGTGGCGCCCCTGGACTCCCGCAGCCCCGGGCAGGCCCGAGCCGCCGGAGCTGCGCTGGCGCTGCGCACGCTGGGCCTGGACCCCGGGGACGTGTGGATCGCCTCGACGGACGCCGACAGCGAGGTTCCTCCCCGATGGCTGGCCCACCAGCGGGCCTGCGCCGAACAGGGCTGGGAGGCGGTGGTGGGTACGGTCCGCCCCCACGGGTGGCCCCCCGCCCTCGGAGACGTCATCCGTGATCACGTACGGGAGTACGAGGCGGCAGGACGCCGCCCCGACAGGCCTGATCTGCACCCGCACGTGCACGGCGCCAACCTCGGGGTACGTGCGGACGCCTATCTGGGCTGCGGCGGTTATCCCGCCCTCGAATCGGGTGAGGACCACGCGCTGGTCTCCGCCCTCCTGGCCGGCGGCCACCGCGTACTGCGGACCAGGCGGTTCCCCGTCCTCACCTCCGCGCGCCTGACGGCACGTGCCCACGACGGGTACGCGGACCACCTCGGCCGGCTCCTGGAGCGTGTGCGACCGCTGGGCTGACGGCTGTCGGCGCTCTCCACAGACCGACCCGCGGTGCAGACGGGACCCTGCGGGTCGGCGGTGGGGCCCGTGAACGGGATATGGCAATTCATCAGTACATACCCTGTTCGACCGCGTTTGAGTGGGTAGGTATCGGGATATCCGTGCGGTTGAGTCCGGGGAGCGAGGGCCCGTCCGTCGGCGTAGCGTCTCGTCCGGGAGCTGGGACACCTCTGCGGTCCCGCCCGACACCGGCCCCACATTTCCACCACGAAGGGGAACGAAGTGACCGACACCGCGCACCAGCCGACCACCAGTGACGCCGGCATCCCGGTGGAGAGCGACGAACACTCCCTCACCGTCGGCCCGGGCGGACCGATCCTGTTGCAGGACTCCTACCTGATCGAGCAGATGGCCCAGTTCAACCGGGAGCGAATCCCCGAGCGCCAGCCGCACGCCAAGGGCAGCGGTGCCTTCGGTCGCTTCGAGGTGACAAGTGACGTCAGCCGCTACACCAAGGCGGCTCTCTTCCAGCCCGGCACCACGACGGAGCTGGTGGCCAGGTTCTCCACCGTCGCCGGCGAGCGGGGAAGCCCGGACACCTGGCGTGACCCGCGCGGCTTCGCCGTGAAGTTCTACACCACCGAGGGCAACTACGACATGGTGGGCAACAACACCCCCGTGTTCTTCGTGAAGGACCCGATGAAGTTCCAGCACTTCATCCGGTCGCAGAAGCGCCGCGCGGACAACAACCTCCGCGACCACGACATGCAGTGGGACTTCTGGACCCTCTCGCCCGAGTCCGCGCACCAGGTCACCTGGCTGATGGGCGACCGCGGCATCCCGCGCAGCTGGCGCCACATGAACGGCTACACCTCCCACACGTACATGTGGATCAACGCGCAGGGCGAGCGCTTCTGGGTGAAGTACCACTTCAAGACCGACCAGGGTGTCGAGACGTTCACGCAGCACGAGGCCGACCAGATGGCTTCGGCCGACACCGATTACCACACGCGCGATCTCTTCGAGCACATCCGTGACGGCAAGCACCCGAGCTGGACGCTGAAGGTCCAGGTCATGCCTTACGAGGACGCGGTGCACTACCGGTTCAACCCGTTCGACCTCACCAAGGTGTGGCCGCACAGCGACTACCCGCTGATCGAGGTGGGGCGGATGACTCTGGACCGCAACCCCACCGACAACCACGCCGAGATCGAGCAGGCGGCCTTCCAGCCGAACAACCTGGTTCCCGGCATCGGCCCGAGCCCGGACCGCATGCTGCTGGCGCGGCTCTTCTCCTACGCGGACGCACACCGCTACCGCATCGGGGCGAACTACCAGCAGCTCCCCGTCAACGCGCCCGTGGCGCCGGTCCGCACCTACTCCAAGGACGGGGCGATGGCGTACCGGAAGACGAGCGATCCCGTCTACGCCCCCAATTCGAAGGGGGGCCCGGCGGCCGACACCGCCCGCTACGGCAACCCGCCGAGCTGGCACGCCGACGGCGACATCACCCGGGCGGCCTACGTCGACCACTCGGAGGACGACGACTGGGGCCAGGCCGGCACCATGGTGCGCGAGGTCCTCGACGACGCGGCACGGGACCGGCTCGTGGACAACGTCGTCGGCCACCTGCTCAACGGTGTGACCGAGCCCGTCCTGCGAAGGGCCTTCGAGTACTGGTCGAACGTCGACGCGTCGATCGGCAGGCGCGTGGAAGAAGGGGTGCGCGCCAAGGCGGGCGAGAAGGACCCCAAGGCCTCGGAACAGAGCAACCCGGCGCGCCGGTCCATGCAGGACAAGGCCTGATCCCACGGCGCGGGCGACTCCGGCCGCCGACCCCTGCCACGTCTCGAGCCCCTTGCGTCACGCCCCCCCGGGCGTGAGGCGAGGGGCTCTTCGCCGCCTGGGAGCGGGGTGGCGGGGCGCTCGTCCTCCGGGCAGGGCGTCGACCTCGGAGCGGGAGCGATACTGGACCACGTACGAGAGGCAAAGCCGCGGGGATCCCGCGCCTGCCTCGGACGGTGACCGATCCGCTCGGCCGGGCACAGGGGCCGCGGTGGCCGGTCCTGCCGTTCGGCCGGCGCAGGGACGCGGAGACGACGAGGTGGTGACGTGCCACCACCGACCGATCCGAGGGGAGCCGTGCATGAACACGGCGAAAGACCTGTTCATCATCGCCATGGACGTGGGACAGAAGCATTCCGTCGGACAGGGTGACCTGTCGCTCGCGCTCGCCGGAGCCGAGCTGGTCGACCTCATCGAGGCGGAGGCCGTCACCCTGGACGCCGATCGCGTCGTTCCGGCCCCGCGGCGCACCCTGGAGGATCGACTCCTCGGCGAAGCCGCGTCGGCCCTGTCGGAAGAGGTGCCGTTCGAGCAGGTCGACGACTGGCTCTGGCGCAGGGGGCGCGATCTCTCGGCGGCGTACCAGACGGCATTCGAGGACGCCGGTGAGCTGCTGCGCCGGGGGACGCGCGGCCGGTTGAACCTCGGAGCCGACCGCCTGGAACTCGCGGACACGCCTTCCCGTCACCGGGCTCTGCGGCGCTGGGAGGACGAGGAGCCTGTTCTGGCGTCCCTCGCCGAGGCCGTGGGGATCCCGAACGGTGCGTCCGAACCTGGGGGGACGCTCGGCGGCGAGGCTCTGACGACTGTGGTTGCCGCCGTCAACGACGCCGTGATGGAACTGGAGGCCGTACGCCAGCGGCGGTCGATCGAGAACGCCGCGTTCGCCAATGTCTGGCGAGGTCCCTGACCGAAGCCCGGGCCACAGCCCCGGAACGACTGCGTGCCCGGTGGAATTCCGCCGGGCACGCAGTCGTTCCGCCGCCCGCCACCAGTTGGCCCGAACAACCGTCGCAGGGGCTTGACGGCACCTTGGTCCGTACCTATGGTCACCGATCAGCGCGAGTTCATCAGTCAGTTCATCGTTCACAAACAAGAACGGATGGCCTCACATGACCGACTCCCCCACAGCCCGCCACCGCAGACGGCGTCCAGCCCTTCTCGCCGTCGCCGCCACCGCCCTGACAGCGTTGGCCGCCGGCCTCCTCACCTGGCCGGGCGCCCATCGCGCCGAGGCCGCGCCGGCTGCCTTCACGCACCCTGGAGTCACCGTCTCGCAGGGACAGCTGGACTTCGCCCGCGTCAAGGTCGACTCGGGCGCCCAGCCCTGGAAGGGCGCGTACGACCAGATGACGGCGAGCAGGTACGCGGATCTGAACCGCACGGCGAAACCGCGCGCGACCGTGGAGTGCGGCTCCTACTCCAACCCGAACTACGGCTGTACGGACGAGCGCGAGGACGCGATAGCCGCGTACACCGACGCCCTCGCCTGGTACGTCACGCGTGACGAGCGGTACGCGAAGAAGTCCATCGAGCTGATGGACGCCTGGTCGGCGGTCATCAAGAGCCACACCAACAGCAACGCCCCGCTGCAGACCGGCTGGGCCGGCTCCTCCTGGCCCAAGGCCGCCGAGATCATCAAGCACACGTACACGGGCACGTGGGCGAACTCCGGGCGCTTCGCGACCATGCTGCGCGACGTCTACCTGCCCAAGGTCGTCAACGGGTCCAACTCCAACGGCAACTGGGAGCTGTCGATGATGGAAGCCGCCGTCGGCATCTCCGTCTTCCTGGACGACAGGACGTCGTACGACAGAGCGATGGCGAAGTTCAGGACCCGCACGGCCGCCTATGTCTACCTCGCCTCCGACGGCGCGCTGCCCAGGACGGTACCGAGCCAGAACCTCGACACCACGGCGAAGATCGTCGACTACTGGCAGGGGCAGTCCACCTTCGTCACCGGGCTCACCCAGGAGACCTGCCGCGACTTCACGCACACGGGTTACGGCATCTCGGCCATCGCCCACGTCGCGGAGACCAGCCGGATACAGGGACAGGACCTCTACGGCACGGACGTCGGCGAACGACTGCGCCAGGCCCTCGGTTTCCAGTCCGGATACGAGCTCGGCGAAGCAGTGCCCACCTCGCTCTGCGGGGGCTCACTGCACCTGGGCCTCGGCCCCGTCACCGAGGTGGGCTACAACGCCCTGCACAACCGCCTCGGAATCGCGATGACCAACACCCAGCGGCTGACCGAGCGGAGCCGCCCGGCCGGCAGCAACAACCTCTTCGTGGCATGGGAGACGCTGACCCACGGGGACAACCCGAACTGACCACGAGGGGCGGCGAGAGGGCAGGCGGCTTCGAGACCCCCGGAGCCGTATCCAGCAGCTGGACATCCTGCGGGGCGGGGCGGGGCGCTCCTGGGGCCCCGCCCCGGGACGGGGCCCCAGGCCGACCCCAGGGCGTGCGCGGCAGGTCAGGCCCTGCCCAGCAGCCCGCCGAGCAGTCCTCCCAGCAGATCACCGAGCGGACCGCCCGAGGACGCGGTGCCGTCGTCGCCCTCAGGTTCCTGGGCGCCGCCACCGTCGGAGGGCGCGGTACCGGATCCTGAGCCGCTTCCGGGCTCCGGGGCGGGTGGAGCGGGCTCGGTCGTGGGTTCTCCGCCGGCCGTTCCGCCCTGCGCGGCCCCGGCCGACGGCGGAAGGGAGGTCTGCCGCCCGGGAGACGGAGCAGCGGGCTTCGCGTCGACGGCCGGGATGTCCGCAGGGCCGGAGGAGGCTTCGAGGGGCAGTGGCACGGCGGCCTGTCCCGCCTCCGAGGGCAGGGACGGACCAGGCGTCACCGGCTCGGGCGTACTCGGTATCCGTTCGGCGGCCGGGACGGCACGGTCCTCGCCCCGCGTCACGGCCGGCTTCTCGCCCGCCTCCCGTTCGAGGCCCATCGCCCGGGGCAGTTGCAGGAACGGCGCGGTGGAGTCTCCTCCTACCAGCGCGACCACCACGGTCGTGGCGTAGCAGGCGCAGCAGAGCGCCGTAATGCTTCCCGCGCGGCGCCAGGTGCGGCTGCGCCTGCCGGTGGTGTCGACGAAGACGGGTCGGCCGACTGGCGGGGCCGACCCGTCGGCGGCCGGGGCCACAGCGGACGCGGCGTCGTGAGTGCCCGGATCCGGGGCCCCCTTCCGGACGTCCCCGCCACCAGGGCTCCCACCCCGCCGGCCAGCCGTTGCGGCCTGTCCACCGGCTGCCGATACGCCTCTGTCGTCCTGCGCGTCTTCACCGTCCCGTACGTCGTTCGATGTCGCGGCGCGTATGCCCACGTGGGTCTCCACCTGTGTCGGCCTGCCGGCCTCTCGCCGGCAGGGCTCATCCATGGCCGGGGGCCCGCGGCACACGTGCGCCTGAGGTCCGGCAACGCCGCCGAACTGACTCCCCCATGCGATTCGGACCCAACTCCCCTATGGATTGGTCAGATTGTCGCAGAATCACGAACCTTTTCCCGCGAGAACTCAGGGACGGGCCTGGTGCGCATGTCCTCGTCCGCAGCGATGGCGGCCGCCTTCGACGTGACCGGGGGCGGTACTACCCCTGTGGGGTAGCAGGTCAGGCCCGCGGGGCTGCCTGGGCGCACACTGGCCCGTGAAGGAGGACTGCCATGAACGACAGCGCGCACCACACCGGCAGCAAGCACGACGCGGACGCGCACCGCGGGCACAAGGGACACCGGAAAGCCACTGTGAGCTGGGGTTCCGCCGCGAAGGCCACGCTGCACTGCCTGACCGGATGCGCGGTCGGCGAGATCCTCGGCACGGTCATCGGCACCGCACTGCTGTGGGGCAACGTGCCCACCATGGTCCTCGCGATCGTCCTCGCGTTCGTCTTCGGATACTCCTTCACCCTGTTCGCGATCCGTAGGGCCGGCCTGGGCCTCAGGGCCGCGGTGAAGGTCGCGCTGGCCGCTGACACCCTCTCCATCGCGGTGATGGAACTCGTGGACAACGGCATCATCGCCCTGGTGCCGGGCGCGATGGACGCGTACCTGTCGGACGGGCTGTTCTGGTCCACCCTGCTGGGCGGGCTGGTGGTCGCCTTCGTGATCACGACCCCGGTCAACAGGTGGATGATCGGCCGCGGCAAGGGCCATGCCGTCGTGCACGCCTTCCACTGAGAACGCCCTTCACCGAGACCCTTCCACCTGGACCCGGGGGTGTCCCCCGAATCACCCTGAACACCGGGGGCGCAGGTGTGCGGGACCGCGGGGGCGAGCAGGTCGGGCCCGGGCTCGCCCCCGCACGGCGACCACCACGGGATGGCGGTCCCTTCGAGCGGGTCCGGATCCGCTCAGAGGTCGCTGTCGATCCCGGTGACCGCAGGCGTGCCCAGGGGCACGTCCGTCTCCGAGAACCCCGTCTCCTGGAGGGCGGTGGAAACGAGGCCGACAGCGTCGAGTTCGGCCTCGTAGCGGTCGGAGGCATCGACTTCGAGCCGGATGGAGAAGGTGCCGTCGTCGTTGAGCGTGAACAGAGCGAGGCCCTCGCTCCTGATCACGTCCGTGTCCTGGTCGGCCAGCCTCCGTTCCAGAGCGGCGCGGGAGGTGTCGGTGATTCCGGTGACGAAGGTTCCGGGCACGGTGATGACAAAGGTGGTCATGGCAGCTCCTCACGTCCGGTGCGCAATAGTTTGCGTCTCGTTCCGGTTTCCCAGATTTTCGGAAGTCACCGTGCGGAGCAGTCGGCCCGGCACCGGAGGCCGGATCCTCTCCCAGCTCGGAACCGGCTGCCGGCACCCCGAATTCGGGTCCGGGCCTCTCCGCCTCCTCGCACGAGCTCCTCCCCCCGGGACACCTGGGGCGCCTTTCGCACCTGTCACCCCGATGCGGTACGAAGACCCGTGTGAACGAAGAGACCCGACCCGCGACCGTGCGTGTGTTCATCGCCCTCGCCCCGCCCGACCACGCGAAGGAGGAACTCGTACGGGAGTTGCGCCCGTCCTACGGAACGCACCCGAGGATGAGGTGGAACCGCGTCGAGGACTGGCACATCACCCTGGCGTTCCTCGGTGAGCTTCCGGCCGGGACCGTGCCGGTCCTGTGCCGTCCCCTCGCCGACCTCGCGGCGGCCCACGAGCCTCCTCGTCTGGCTTTGCGGGGCAGCGGAAGCTTCGACGACCGGGTGCTGTGGAGCGGGATCGACGGCGACCTCGACGACCTTCACGCGCTCGCGGCCGATGTGCGCACCGTGGTCAGGAGTTGCGGTGTGCCCTTCGAGGACCGGCCCCTGCGGCCTCATCTGACATTGGCCAGGGCCCGTCGCGGCGATCTGTCCTCGACGTCGGAGATCGCTGCGGGTCTCGCCGAGTTCGCCGGCCGCCGATGGACGGCCGAGCGTCTGCACCTGGTGGGCAGCAACGACGGACGCGGTCCCGGACCGATCCGCTACCGCGACATCGAGTCCTGGGCCCTGGGCAGCGGGGAACACGGCGGGGCCTGAACGGTCGCCGGAACGGGTCGTGCACACAGGACGGACCGGTCAGCGGCGGATGAGGCCACGGGCTGTCGCGACCGCGACCGCGGAGGTGCGGGAGTCGGTGCCCAACTTGGTGTAGATGTGGGCCAGATGGGACTTGACCGTGGCCTGGCTGAGGTAGAGCTTTCCGCTGATCGCGGCGTTGGACAGGCCGTCGGCGACCAGCTGCAGGATCTCGGTCTCGCGCGGAGTGAGTGTGGTGGCGGGCTCGCGCATCCGGTCCATCAGCCGGAGGGCGACAGCCGGTGCGAGGGCGGACTTCCCGGAAGCCGCGGTGCGTACGGCGGCGGCGAGCTCTTCGGGTGGAGCGTCCTTGAGGAGGTAGCCGGACGCCCCGGCTTCGATGGCGGCCAGGATGTCGACGTCGGTGTCGTACGTGGTCAGGATCAGCACCCGTGGCGCACCCGCACGGGCGGTGATGGCGGCCGTCGCACCGGAGCCGAGCATCTGCCCGCCGAACCGGAGGTCCATCAGTACGACATCGACGGCGAGACCGGCGTCGGCGGCCAGGCCGACGGCTTCTTCGGCGGTGGGTACGTCGGCGACGACGGTGAAGCCGGGTTCGGTCTCGAGTACGGCGCGCAGGCCCGCCCGTACCACCGGATGGTCGTCGGCGAGCAGCAGCCGGACGGGGGACGCGCTCATGTGCCGACTCCTTCGTGGGCGGGGAGCGGGAGGGTGACAGCCAGGGCGGTTCCCCGCCCGGGGGAGGTCTCGATGGTGAGGGCGCCTTGCAGGGCCCGGGCGCGGGCGCGCATGGCTGTCAGTCCGAAGCCGGATCCGGAGGCCGTCCCACCCGGGCCCGGGAGCGAGCCGGGGTCGAAACCGTGGCCGTCGTCGACGACGTCGAGGGCGATCTCGGTGTCCATGTAGCTCAAGGTCATCTCAAGGTGGGTGGCGTCCGCGTGCTGGACGGTGTTGGCCAGTGCGGACTGGGCGATGCGCAGCAGTGCGACCTCGTGCGGGGTGGGTACGTCGACGGGGGTGCCGGAGATCTGGCAGTGGACGCGCAGGCTCGAAGTGCCGGCGGCGGCGCACAGCCGTTCGAGCGCGGATGGCAGGTTGCCCGCCTCCAGGCCGGGCGGACTGAGTGCGCGGACGAACCGCCTGGCTTCGGCGAGGTTGTCGACGGCGGTCCGGCGCGCGTGCCGGACGTGGTCCAGCGCCGCCTCGGGCTGGTCGGCGGTCTGGGCGCGTTCGGCTGCGCTCAGCAGCAGCTGGATGGACGAAAGCCCCTGGGCGAGGGTGTCGTGGATCTCGCGTGCGAGTCGTTCCCGCTCGGCCAGGACGCCGGCGGTGTGCTCGGCCGTGGCGAGCTCGCCGCGCGTGGCGGTCAGCTCGTCGATGAGACGGCGGCGCTGCTCGCTCTCCCGGTACAGGGCCTGATAGCCCAGGCTCACCGCGACGGCGACGGAGGCTCCGAGCAGGGGGCCCATGACGGTGCCCGGACTGACGGTGCGGGTGTGCAGGACGAATCCGGCGATCGCCAGCGCACTCGTGGCGGCCACGGCGGTCAGCGCCCATGCGCGTGGCAGCAGGTGCAGCTGGACGAAGAAGAGTGGGAAGGCCAGCCAGATGCCGTCCGGGGTGAGCGCGAGGAGCACCGCCCAGGCGGCCATGACGGCCGCCAGCCACCATGCCGCGGCGGCCGCTCGGGTGCGGACGGGTCTCAGCAGGGGGCCGCTGCCGTAGAGCACGGCGAACACGCAGGCTGCCGTGGCAACCGCCGGGACGTTCCCCACACCGTCGGCCACCGCACGGACCACGGCCAGGGCGAGAAGGCCGACGACCATGAGGTGCAGGCAGATGCGCAGCACCCGCAGGGCGGGTGTCAGGGAAGGTTCGCTCACAACATCTCTCATCGGCCGTCGGACACATCAGCCCCGTCGTGCCCCTCCACAGGTCGGACGGCACGCCCCAGACAAGAGTAGGCAGGTCCCGTGGGCGGGGCATCGATCGAAAGGTGTAGCCGACTGTCCTCACTTCGGCGGGTGCCGGACATTCCTCGGTCCGATGCCCCCGTGTGCCCCGTCGGGCGACGGTTGCGATACGCCGCCGGGCGACAGGCCCGGCCGGGACCGCACCGGAAGAGGCAAGTGTCGTGTTCGTCGCCTGGAGAGATCTCCGATTCGCCAAGGGCCGCTTCGGCCTCATGGGCGCCGTGATCGTGATGATCACGCTGCTGGTGGGGTTGCTGTCCGGTCTCACGGCCGGGCTGGGCAGGGAGAACACCTCTGCCGTCTCGGGCCTGCCTGCCGGCCACCTGGCCTTCTCCGCTCCGGCTGACGGGCAGGACGTCTCCTTCGGCGACTCGCGCGTCGAGCAGCACACGTGGGAGCAATGGGCCCGGGTACCGGGCGTGGAGTCGGCCCAGCCGCTCGGAATCACTATGACCAGGGCCGAGGCAGGTTCCGCCACCGCCTCCCTGTCCGCCTTCGGCGTGCGACCGGGTTCAAGCCTGGCCCCCGGCGGACTCGGGGACGGCTCCGTGGTGATGTCCACGAAGGCGGCGGGCGAACTGGGCGTGCGGACCGGGGACGTCCTCACCCTGGGCGGCCACCGGGTCACCGTCGCGGCCGTGGCGGGCGAGGCGATGTACAGCCACGCTCCCGTCGTGTGGACCTCTCTCGGTGACTGGCAGCGCCTCGGGGGCCCGGCGGACGGCGGCGGCGAGCAGGCCACCGTCGTCGCACTCTCCGCCTCCCCCGGGGCGGACCTCCCGGCGGCCGACCGAAGGCTCGGCACCAGGACCGTCAGCCGCGGCGACGCGCTCCAGGCGATCGGCTCGTTCGCCGCGGAGAACGGTTCACTGCAGCTGATGCGCGGCTTCCTGTTCGCCATCTCGGCCCTGGTGATCGGCGCCTTCTTCACCGTGTGGACCATTCAGCGCGGTGGCGACATCGCTGTGCTCAAGGCGCTCGGCGCCTCCACCGGGTATCTCCTCGGGGACGCCCTGGGACAGGCCGCGGTCCTCCTGTTCCTGGGTACCGCCTCCGGCACGGTCCTCGCGGCCGGCCTCGGCGCCGCCGTGGGGGGCGGCCCGGTCCCCTTCGTGCTGGACGCCGCCACCGTCCTCGTCCCGATGACCGTCATGATCGTCCTCGGCCTGCTCGGGGCGGCTCTGTCCATCCGGCGCATCACCTCCGTCGACCCCCTCACCGCCCTGGGAAGTGCCCGATGAACACCGCCACCCCCACGACCGGTCTGCGTCTGGCCGATGTCACCCTGACCTACCCGGACGGCGCGAGCCGCCTGACCGCCCTGGACCGTGCGAGCCTGAGTGTCCCCGCCGGGACCATGACCGCGGTCGTCGGACCGTCCGGGTCCGGCAAGTCCAGCCTTCTCGCGGTGGCCGCGACGCTCGTCACCCCCGACTCCGGGCGTGTGACGATCGCCGGCACCGACACCGGAGGGCTGAGCCGCGCCGACCTGACGGCCCTGCGCCGCACGCGCATCGGCCTCGTCTTCCAGCAACCCAGTCTGCTGCCCTCCCTCACCGCCTGCGAGCAGCTCCAGGTCATGGCGCACCTCGACGGCCGCGGTGCCCGGAAGGAGCGCGCCCGTGCCCTGGACATGCTCGACGCCGTAGGCCTCGCCGACCAGGCCGGCCGCCGCCCCCATCAGCTCTCGGGTGGCCAACGACAGCGCGTCAACATCGCCCGCGCCCTGATGAACGACCCGGCCGTGCTCCTGGTCGACGAGCCCACGAGCGCGCTCGACCACGAACACGGCGCCGCCGTGATCGGCCTCATCACCACCCTGACCCGTGAGAGGTCGACCGCCACCGTCCTGGTGACGCACGACCGGTCCCTGCTCGGTGCCGCCGACGCGGTCACCGAGGTCCGCGACGGCCGGCTCGGCGCTCCATCCCGCGGCGGGCCCTCCGGGGCGGTGCCGGACGTGAGCGGCTGATCGCACGGGTTCCTGCCTCCCCCGGCGGGTCGTCGGCTCGGCCGGATCAGAGTTCGGAAGCCACCGTGGGCGCTTCGGCGCGGGCGCGCGGGAGGGTGAAGACGAAGCGGGTGCCGGGGGTGTGGTCGCTGTCGAGGGTGATGGCCCCGCCGTGGTACTCGACGATCTTCTTGCAGAGGGCGAGGCCGATGCCGTTGCCCGGATAGCTGTCCCGGGTGTGGAGGCGCTGGAAGATCACGAAGATCCTTTCGGCGTACTCCTGGCCGATGCCTATGCCGTTGTCGCTCACCGCGAGCTCCCAGCGGGGATCGGTGTCCTGCGAGCCCTCCGCGCCGTCCACGGCTTCGCGGGCGCTGATGTGGACCTGGGGCGGGACACCGGGGGCGCGGAACTTCATGGCGTTGGAGATCAGGTTCTGCAGCAGGACTCCGAGCTGGGTCGAATCTCCGTGGACCACCGGAAGCGGGTCGTGGGTGACGACCGCCTCGGTCTCCTCGATGGCCAACCCGAGGGCGTTGGTCGTGCGGCGCAGCACGGTCTCCAGAGCGACGTCGGTGTCGACGGCGTGCAAGCGCCCGACCCGGGAGAAGGTCAGGAGGTCGTTGATCAGTGTCTGCATCCGGTTGGCGCCGTCGACCGCGAAGGCGATGTACTGCCTGGCGCGGTCGTCGAGCTGATCGGAGTAGCGGCGTTCCAGCAGCTGGCAGAAGCTGGCGACCTTGCGCAGCGGCTCCTGGAGATCGTGGGACGCCACGTAGGCGAACTGCTCCAGCTCCTCGTTGGAGCGTCGCAGCTCCGTCGCCCGTTCGTCGAGCTGGGCGCGGGCGCGGTCGCTGAACTCGAGCTCTCCGGCCAGGCGTCGGCGCATCCCGTCCACGTCCGTCGCCAGTGCCCGCAGGTCCGCGGGGCCCGAAGGCGCGACGGAGTGGTCGAACTGCCCGTCCGCGATCTTCCGGACGTCCGTACGCAGTCGGTCCAGCGGTACCTGGACGCCCCGGCGCAGGCCGGCGAAGGCGAGCGCCATCAGGAGGAGGACCACGCCGGCGATGACCGTGAACACCGTGTTGCGCAGGGTTCGCGCCGCCCGCAGATCGTCGCGCGACTGGTCTCGTTCGGCTTGGATGCGGACCTGTTGGTCCGCCAGCGCGGTACGGAGGGCGTCGAACTCCGCCTTGCCGGCCTCGATGTGCCGTGCGGCGGAACCGACGGGGTCGGCTGCCTCGCTCACCGGGCGTGCGGTGGTGGCCTGCCATCGCTCGGAGCGCTCCCGCACCCGGGCGAGGTCGGCGGTGGCGTGCTCGTCGCCTTCGACGAGGTGGGCCAGCTCCGCGGCCGCCGCGGTCTGCTGGGCTGTGCCGTCCTGGTACGGCTTGAGGAACTCGCGTTTCCCCGTGATGCCGTACCCGCGGATGCCCGTCTCCTGATTGATCAGGGCGCTCTCCATCCGGACGGAGGCGACGAGAGCCGGGGACCAGCGCTCGACGAGCTGCTTGTTGACGTCCGTGGCATGGGCGAGGACCCAGACTCCGCACCCGGTGAGGGCGAGGAGGACGACCAGCGCCGCCGCGGAGCACGCACCCAGCCAGCCACGGGTGGTCCAGCCGTGTTCGGCCTGCCGCTTCGGGGTCACCGGGGCCTGCTGAACGGCGTCGATCTGCACGTCGGTCCACTCTCCTCGGCCCGGAGGCTTACCGGGGCGGGTCACTTTACCCTCGGGGACAACCATGGTTGTCCCCGGGCCGCCTCGGAGTCTACGGTGCACCCATGGCAGTTGAGACGCGGATGGACCCTGAGCAGGAGGAACTGGCCGAACGGGCACGACTGGCCGTCGCGGAAGCGGCACGGCAACTCGTCGTGAGCTCTCCCGTGGGTGTTCCCGACGGTCAGGATCCGGACGAGCTCCGCAACGACGCTCTCGCGTCACTGCGCGCACTCGCCTACCTCGGCCGGGCGGTCGAGGAGTGCGCCGCCCTGGCCGCGCGGACCGCCGCGCAGGAGGGCGCCGGCTATCCGCAGCTGGGCAGGGCATGGGGTGTCAGCCGTCAGGGCGCCCGTAAACGCTGGCCCGGACTCGTCTTCACCGCCCGTCCCGCATCACGCCCCCTCCCCCACCATCAGACCCGGAGCTCGCTCATGAACGGCCTCGCCCCACGCAGCTACACAGTCCTGCTCGTCGAGGACGACATGGCCGACGCCATGCTGATCGAAGAGGCCCTGACGGAGCACGGTATGGCGCGCGGGATCCAGCGGGCCGACGACGGGGTGGCGGCGCTGGAGTACCTCCGCGATCCGCGGACCGACCGGCCCGACCTGATCGTGCTCGACCTGAACATGCCGCGGATGAACGGCCGCGAGGTCCTGAACGTCCTCAAGAACGACTCGGACCTGTCCAGCATCCCCATCGTCGTGCTGACCACGTCGGCGGCGCCGGACGACATCGACGACGCGTACCGCCAGCACGCCAACGCGTACGTCACCAAGCCCGTCAACCTCGACGAATTCATCGAGACGGTCCAGAGCATCGACTCCTTCTTCTTCGACACCGCCACGACTCTCCCCCGGCACCCGGACACCGAAAGCTGACCTGCGGTCGCGTTCCGGCCGGTCGCGGGGGTATGGCGACAAGGGGTACTTCTACGCCCCGACGCTGGCCTATGGGCCGATCCTGACCGTCCAGTCGTTCACCGAGGAGGACCAGCGCGCGCCATGCCCGGGGGCCGGCAGCACGCCGGGGCGCCGTCGGCGCGCGCGTGGATGTTCCCGGCGGTGCCGCGCCGGGCGGCTAGGGTCGGCCGGGTGAGCCGAACCGAGGAGACCGCCGAGGGTGCGGGACCGTTCACGACGCGGCTGACCTGGCGCCTCGACGACGGTGGCACCGCCGTCTGGGAGTCACGCCCGGCACGCAAGCGCGGCCTGTTCACCGTCCGGGCCGCGGGCGGGCGTGAGCCGCGTACCCGGAGAGCGGACAGCGTGTCGATCGGCCGCCTGCGGCGGCTGAACTCCGTCACGGCGGGTGCGTTCACCGTCGGTGGGGGCTTCTTCGCCGTCGGCGCCGGAGTGGCCCAGTTCGGTCCCGGGGACGCGACGGGTGCCTGGATCTACTTCGTCGGCGGCCTGTTCTTCACCACGGGTGGCTACGCGTCCCTGCTCCAGTCGGTCAACGCTCCTCGCCAGGACGACGGGACCGTGGTGCGGGCCGTACGGCGCTGGAGATGGTGGAGCTACGAGCCCACGCGGATCGACTGGCTGAGTACGTTCCTGCTCCTCGCGGGAACCCTGGTCTTCGGTATCAACCTGTTGAGCTCCCTGCTCGAAGGTCTCTCCGTCCGCCAGGTGGACACACTGGTGTGGGCACCCGACATGGTCGGGTGCCTCTTGTTCCTTGTCTCGGGGCACCTCGCCCTGGTCGAGGTCTGCCACGGCCGTCCGCGGGTCCGATCCGGCGACCTCGGCTGGTGGATCGTCGCCGTCAACCAGCTCGGGTCCGCGTGCTTCATGGCCGCGGCGCTGGCCGCCTTCACCCGCCCCGCCACGGGAAGCCTAGTGAACGTCGACGTGGCCGACTGGGGAACGCTCGTGGGAGCGCTCTGCTTCTCCGTCGGAGGGGTGCTCCAGTACTGCGAACACCCCTGAACCGGTGCCCGACCGGTCCGGCACCGTCGGGCCCACTGCCGGCCACGGGCCGCCTGAGGGAGTTCCTCGTGCTCCTCGGAGGATCAGCCGGCCGTCCCGATGCGCCCCAGGGCCTCGGCGGTGGTGGGGAACGCGGGTATCAGGAAGCCGACCCCCGTGACGTCCAGCAGCCTTGTGACGTGGGGTGGCGCCGCGACGAGCGAGAGGGATCCGTGCCGGTCCTTCGCATAGCGCAGGACGCTGATCATCGTGTTGAGGCCGGAGGAGTCGCAGAACCCCACGGACGCCAGATCGAGGATCAGATGCGGTCTGCCCCGCCTGATCAGCTCCAGCGCCCTGGTCCGCAGGGCGGGCACGCTGTCCACGTCGATCTCGCCTGCGACGGTGAGGACGGCGATCGACTCCGCCGGGTGCCGGACGGTGAGGATGAGGGGCGGGCTGTGCGTCATGGGTATGCGTACTCCAGGCCGGGAGCGGCGGTGACCGCTGAAGATCACGTAACGGTTGTCGACTGCGGAACCGTACCCTACGGAAACTGTTGCCATGCGGAAACATACCGGGCCCGGCCTGGACCCCAGAACCTGATGCGGACGGAGGTACGATACTCGGGGCCACGCGCGTGTCCCGGAACCTTTGCCCTGGCTTTCCACAAGAGCGCATCGAACACCCGGTTTGTTTACCCGCCCGGTGGCCAGACGGACGAGTGAGACGATGCCGGATCGGAGAGTCAACACCATGGGCCTGAACCCTGAACCCGACCACCGGTCCCGGGACGCGGGCCGCGAGGGTTCCGAGTTCGTCGAACTCCTCGAAGTCCTCTGGGAACACGGGCGGGACGCGGTGCCGACGGGCCCGGTGTCCCCTTCCCAGCTGCGGGTGCTGTACATCCTGGACCGGGAGGAGGGCATCAATCTGCGCATGCTCGCGGAGGCCCTGGGCTCGGCCTCCCCCTCGGTCAGCAGGCTGTGCGACCGACTGCAGGCCACGGGGTTCGTGGAGCGCACACCCAGCCCGGTGAGCCGACGGGAACTGGAACTACGACTGACCGGCCACGGCAAGGACTACCTCGTCGACCTGCGGATGCGCAGGGAGGAGGTGCTGATGTCCACGATCGGCGCCATGCCGGCCAAGGCGCGACGCTCGTTCCTCGAAGGGCTCAGGGCCTTCCGCAACGCGGCCGGGGCCTCGGGGCAGGACAGCGGCGGGGCGAGACCCTTGCGGTCGACCGGATAGGCACCGGCCGACCGTCGCGTCCAGCGTCGCCTCAGGTCAGGCGGACTTGCCGCCGCCCGAGGACTGCCTGCCGAACCAGTCCATACAGACCACCAGCGCGTCGTCGTCCAGCGGGGTGTCGCCCCGGTAACTCCGCAGATCCCGCAGAACCGCGAGAGGCACCTGCGCGGAGGGCAGGAAGCGGTGCGCCGACAGCGACCGCGCGAGAGCGTGCTGCCCGTAGCGCTCCCCCGCCTCCGACGCGCTGTCGTAGACACCGTCGCTACCGATGAGCAGCCGGTCGCCGGGGTCCACGCGCAGGTGCTCGGTGACGTACTCCGTCTCCTCGAACATGCCCAGCGGCAGCTGCGCGTCGAAGTCGACGGCCTCGACGCTGCCACCCCTCATCCGCCACATACGGGGAGATCCCGCGTCGACGGCCTCGACCTCGCCCGTGGCCAGGTCGAAGCGCAGCAGCAGCACGGCCGCGTGCAGGGCACCCCGGTACTCGGCATAGACGGCCTGGTCGGCCAGACTGGCCTGACCGGGAAGGTCCAGCCCGGCACGCCGGGCGTTCCGCAGGGCGTTGACGACGAGATTGGTCAGCAGCGCCGCCTCCATCCCCTTGCCCATGCCGTTGGTGACGGTGAGCGTGAGGTGATGGGCCGACACCGACCAGTCGAAGTTGTCGCCGAATATCGCGTACGCCGGTTCGAGATGGGCGCCCAGCGTGAACTCGGGCCGGGACACGGAGCGGCCCGGCAGCAGCTGCCACTGCATCTCCGCGGCCAGCGTCAGCCGGGTGGCGCGGCGGGCGAGGAGGTAGAGGTCGGTGTCGCGCTCGGCGACGAGGATCTCGTGGCCGAGCGCCTCGCAGATCCGCTGCATGCCCTCGAGGTCCTCGCCGGAGCAGCCGCCCTCCGGCGCGGTGACCGTGAGGACACCGAGCCGGTCGCCGCGCACGGTGACCGGAAGGTGCGCGGTGACCTCGCCGGGTGTACTCCGGGACTCGACGTGCGGTTCCTGCGCGCCGAATGCCCGACCTTGCGGGCTGTCGTGGACGTGCACCGGCTCCGCGAGCGGCACCTCCGAGACCACCTGCAGCGTGGTCATGCCGTAGTCGGCGAGCCGCAGTTCCACGCTCCGCACGTCGTACTGCTCCCGCAGTGCCACCGTGACGGCATCGAGGAGCAGATGAGGTGCGGCCTTGCGCAGCTCCCGCTCAACGGCAGCGAATCTGTCCACGTGATCCTGTTCCTCATCATGCTGCGCCGAACCCCGGGACCGCTGACGGGGCCCAGGTTCTCGACCTCCAGCGTACGGGGCCTGTACCCGACCGGCGCGGCGCGCCCACGAGGGCGCACCGATGGCCGACGCTGCTCATCTTACGATGTCCGGAGACAACTGTTTCCGCACAGCAAGAAAAATCGCGATCTCACGCATGGGCCCACCCAAGCAGGGCAGGGGCTCGGCACGAAGCACGCTCAGCACGAGCAAGGGTGGGAAATCAAATGATCGCTGAACAGACCGCGGGCACCATACACACCGGGGGCGCGCCGACTTCGGGGACTTCACCGCAGCGGGTCGGTGAACTGCCCTGGATCGAGGACGCGGGCAAGGTCGCCCCCAAGGACGCACGCGCTCTGTCGACGCTGTTCTTCGAGCAGCTCCGGGTCCTGGAGGAGGGGACGCGCGAGTACCAGTACGCGCGCAACACCCTCATCGAGATGAACATCTCCCTGGTCCGATTCGCCGCCCGCCGCTTCCGCAACCGGGGCAGCGGTGACATGGAGGACATCACCCAGGTCGGGACCATCGGCCTCATCAAGGCGATCGACCGGTTCGAGCTCTCCAGAGAGGTCGAGTTCACCACCTTCGCCGTGCCGTACATCGTCGGCGAGATCAAGCGCTTCTTCCGTGACACCACCTGGGCCGTCCACGTACCACGACGGCTTCAGGAGCTCAGAGTGGAACTGGCGAAGGCGAAGGACGAGCTCGCCACGCGGATGGACCGTGACCCGACGGCGAAGGAACTGGCCGCTTTCCTGGACCTCACCGAGGACGAGGTCATCGAGGGCATCATCGCGTCGAACGGCTACACCGCCGGCTCGCTGGACCTGCCGACCGACACCGGTGAGACCACGGGCACCGGGTCGCGGACCTTCGCCGACATCCTGGGCGAGCCGGACTCCGCCATGGAGACGGTGGAGAACCTCCACGCCCTGGCCCCGCTGCTGGAGCAGCTCGACGAGCGCGAGCGCCGGATCATCGAGATGCGCTTCGGTCAGGAGATGACGCAGTCGCAGATCGGTGCCGCACTCGACGTCTCCCAGATGCATGTCTCACGCCTCATCACACGCACCCTCGGCAAGCTGCGCGCGGGAATGCTGGCCTGACCCACGACCGACCGCGCCCGTGGATCCGTCCGTACGGGCCAGGTCGGGCCTTCCGGGCGGTGAGGCTGCCGCACGGAACCGGGTGAGCCTCGCGGGGTCGGCCGCGGAACCCGGCGGTCCCCGGTCCGCGCGCCGGCTCCGGCGGCCCGCTCGCTCAGGTGGCGGGAGCGCCGAACCACCTGGGCAGCCGGCCGAGCAGATCCGGCTGGTCCTCACCGACCCACGCCACGTGGCCGTCCGGACGCAGCAGCACGGCCGGCATGCCGAGGTTCCCACCGACATCGACGACGTGGTCGATCCGGTCGGCCCAGCCCTCGACCGAGAGGCGGCCGGTCCCGTCGAGCAGGAGTCCGCGGCCGCTGCGCATCAGCTCGTAGAGGCGCCCGCTCCTCAGTTCCAGGTCCCGCATCCGCAGGCCGAGCAGCTCATGCCCCTCGCCGAAGTCGTAGCGGACCCCCACCGCGGTGATCATCCCGGTCACGTACCGGTTCACCTCCTCGAAGTCCATCAGCCTGGAGAACAGCTGCCGCAGCGCGGTCGCGCCCGGATCGGACCCCAACAGCGCCATCTGCGCGCGGGTGTTCTCCAGCACCCGTGCGCCCGCCGGGTGGCGTTCGGCGTGGTAGCTGTCCAACAGCCCTTCCGGTGCCCAGCCGTTGACCTCCGCTGCGAGCTTCCACCCCAGGTTGAAGGCGTCCTGCACGCCCAGGTTGAGGCCCTGCCCACCGGTCGGCGGGTGGATGTGCGCCGCGTCGCCCGCCAGCAGCACCCGGCCGAGACGGTAGCGCTCCGCCTGCCGGGTGGCGTCGCCGAACCGGGAGAGCCGGCGCGGCGAACGCGCGCCGAAGTCACTGCCCGCGACGGCCCGCAACCGCTGCCTGAAATCGTCGAGGGTCGGCGCGGCCGTACGGTCCTCGGTCACGCCGTCGGCGGGCACGACGACCCTGTACACACCGCCGTCGAGGGGGATGAGCCCGAACCGCAGCTGGGTCCTGCGGACCTCCTCGACAGTGGCTGCGATCGTCGCCGGATCCTCGGTCAGCTCCATCTCACCGAGGAGTGTCTCGACCGTGGCCGGCTCGCCGGGGAAACCGATCCCGGACTCCTTGCGCACGACGCTGCGGGCCCCGTCGCAGCCGACGAGGTAGCGCGACCGAAGGTGTGCGCCTCCCGCGTGGGCGGTGCCCCCACCCGCCAGCTCGACGGACACGCCGTCCGCGTCCTGGCTCACCCCGGTGACTTCGCAGCCGCGCCGGATGTCGGCACCGAGTTCGCGCACCCGTTCGTCGAGCAGCCGCTCGGTGACCGGCTGCGGGGTGGCGAGCCCGAAGGGGTGGGCGGTGTCCAACCGGTCCGGCCACGGCTTGGCTATGCCACCGAAGAGACCGCCGACCCGGAACTTCTCGCTGACCGCGAGGAACCGGTCCAGCAGTCCCCGCTGGTCCATGATCTCGACGCTCCGCGCGTGCAGGCCCTGCCCGCGGGACTGCGAGGTCGGCGCGGTCAGCTTCTCCACCACGACCACCCGGACGCCGTGCAGCCTCAACTCGCCTGCCAGCATCAGGCCGGTCGGCCCCCCGCCGACCACGATGACGTCAATCATGAAAACCCCCAGGGCGTGATGTCGGTCCAGGCCGGTCACTCCGCGTGGTCAGGCCATGGGCGACCAGGCGTTCCGCGGAACCGCGGCACCCGGGATGCGAACGAACCACGGGCGGGCGTGATGTCGGCGGGGCCGGCTCCGGTCGGAGATTCTGCGTCACGACCCGGGTCTTGCCGCAAGGCCCCCTGTGCGCTATACCTTGAGAGTGGCAAGGAGGGGCACAACTCCTTGCCTTTGCCATGTGCCGGGCCAGGTCGCCTCGTGACGCCCGGCGGGGCACGGTCCCCCTCCTCCACCGCACAGATACGCGCCACGGGTGTGCCCGCCGGTACGCCGACGCAGCGCCCCTGAAGGTCAGACCTCGATGTAGGCGACGACGGCCACGGTGCGGAGCGCGGTCACGAAGTACAGGACCCGGACGTCCTCGATCTCGTCCGCGTACAGGCGCAGGGGAGGTTGCGCGCCGGTCGTCGGGATGGGGTCGCCGATGTCCGGGCTGACACTGATGACCACGAGCGTGCGGTTCAAGGCGTGTACGGCGCTCTCGGAGAGCTCTTCGAGCTGCTTGGCCGCCGAATCTCTGAAGGCGACGCGTGCGCGCCCGGGGGCCGTCAGGCCACCGCGGGACGCTGGGCGGCGAAGTGGGAGAGGCGTGCGTCGCGGAGTTCTTCCCAGGGGGTGCACTCGTCGACGGGCGGCAGCCCGTTGGCCGCGATGTCCTCGAGGACGGCGGCCAGCCGGTCGGCATCGGCACGGGTCTTGGCCGCGTAGGCGCGGACCGCGTCCGCGGTCGCGGGTTCCAACTGCCGGCGGGCCTCGGTGGGGGCCGGCTGTTCACTCATCGAGGACTCCTGGGCGGGTGTACGTCGGTCTGCGCACGGTAGCGCCGTGACCGGCGCCCGGTCTCCCGTACGTACGAAGCGGTGGACGTCGCCGCGCCGGGCGCGGTCTCACCCGATCGCGGCAGCGTGGACGACGGTCCCTGAACGAGCGGATGGGCCTCCAGAGCCGCCCGTCGGCCGCCCGGGGCCTGAGGTTTCCGGGAGATCCGCGTGGTGATGAACCGACAGACGCAGCCCCCGGGGGCGATTCGTCTTGATATGCGGTCTTCTGCGACGCGTTCTAGCCTACTGACACTGCTCGGACAGTCGACGGCCGGTTCAGCCGGCGGAGAGAGCGAGCTTCCATGGCTGAGCGACGTATGAAGTCCGGATTGATCAGTGAGTTGTCGGCCGAGTTCGCCGGCACGATGATCCTCATCCTCTTCGGGTGCGGTGTGGTGGCACAGGTGGCCGCCGGTGGTGCTCTGACGGATCCCCCCGGCGGGCTCGGGGACCACGACAGCATCGCCTGGGCCTGGGGGCTGGGTGTCACCCTCGGTGTCTATGTGGCGGCGCGGCTGAGCGGCGCCCACCTCAACCCCGCGGTGACCCTGTCGCTCGCGGCGTTCAGGGGGTTCCCCTGGAGCAAGGTCGCGCCCTACGCGCTGGCCCAGACGGCCGGTGCGTTCGTGGCCGCACTCCTGGTCCGCTGGAACTACAGCGAAGCGCTGGCGAAGGCCGACCCCGGACACACCATCAAGACGCAGACGGTGTTCTCCACCCTGCCCGCCAACGGCAACCCCGCACTGCCGGTCCACGAGTGGGGCGCGTTCCGCGACCAGGTGATCGGCACCGCGATCCTGCTGCTGCTGATCATGGCCATCACCGACCTGCTGAACACACCGCCCGGCTCGAACATGGGCCCGTTCATCATCGGCCTGGTGGTGGTCGCGATCGGCATGGCCTGGGGGACCAACGCGGGCTACGCGATCAACCCGGCACGTGACTTCGGCCCCCGGCTCGCGAGCTTCATCACCGGGTACAACGGGGCCTGGCGCGATCAGTACGGGAATCTCTACTTCTGGGTGCCCATCCTGGGCCCACTGGTCGGCGGTCTGCTCGGCGCGGGTCTGTACAAGGGCTTCGTCGGACGCTTCCTGCCGTCCGCGGTACCCGAGCCGCCGGGACGTATCCCGGCCCCCAAGGACTGACGAACCCGGCCCGAGAGGCGACACATCATGGCGGACTTCATCGGCGCGGTGGACCAGGGGACCACCAGCACCCGATTCATGATCTTCGATCACGGCGGCAACGAGGTCGCCAAGCACCAACTGGAGCACGCCCAGATCCTGCCCCGCTCCGGCTGGGTGGAGCACGATCCCGTGGAGATCTGGGAGCGCACCAACTCGGTGATGCAGAACGCCATGCGGCACGGCGGACTCTCGCCGAGCGACCTGGCGGCCATCGGTATCACCAACCAGCGTGAGACCACGGTGGTCTGGGACCCGCGCAACGGCCGGCCCTACTACAACGCCATCGTGTGGCAGGACACCCGCACCGACGCCATCGCGGCGAACCTCGAACGCACGGGGCGCGGCGACGTCATCCGCCGCAAGGCGGGACTGCCGCCCGCGACCTACTTCTCCGCCGGCAAGATCCAGTGGATCCTGGAGAACGTCGACGGCGTACGGGAGGCGGCGGAGGCAGGTCACGCCATCTTCGGCAACACCGACGCCTGGGTCCTGTGGAACCTGACCGGCGGTCCCGACGGCGGTATCCACGCGACCGACGTCACCAACGCGAGCCGCACCATGCTGATGGACCTGGAGACCCTCGACTGGGACGAGGAACTCCTGGGCTTCTTCGGCATCCCCCGGGCGATGCTGCCCAAGATCAACCCCTCGTCGCACCCGGACGCCTACGGTTCGACGCGAACCTCCCGGCCGCTCCGAGCCGCGATTCCCATCGGCGGCGTCCTCGGCGACCAGCAGGCGGCCACCGTCGGGCAGGTCTGCTTCGCTCCCGGAGAGGCCAAGAACACCTACGGAACCGGCAACTTCCTGGTGCTCAACACCGGCACGGAACTGGTCCGTTCACAGCACGGCCTCCTCACGACCGTGGCGTACCAGTTCGGTGACAGCCCGGTGGTCTACGCACTGGAAGGCTCCATCGCCGTGACCGGCTCCGCGGTGCAGTGGCTGCGCGACCAGATGAAGATCATCAAGACGGCGGGCGAGAGCGAGGAGCTCGCGCGCTCCGTCGAGGACAACGGCGGCATGTACTTCGTGCCCGCGTTCTCGGGCCTGTTCGCGCCGTACTGGCGTTCCGACGCCCGAGGGGCGATCGTCGGCCTGGCCAGGTACAACGACAACGCCCATCTGGCGCGGGCGACCCTGGAAGCCATCTGCTACCAGAGCCGTGACGTCGTGGAGGCCATGGAGCAGGACTCCGGTGTCCATCTCGACGTGCTCAAGGTCGACGGCGGTGTCACGGCCAACAACCTCTGCATGCAGATCCAGGCCGATGTGCTCGGTGTGCCGGTCAGCCGTCCGGTCGTCGCGGAGACGACCGCCCTCGGCGCAGCCTACGCGGCGGGGCTGGCAACGGGGTTCTGGCAGAACACCGACGAGCTGCGCACCCACTGGAACGAGTCGCAACGGTGGTCGCCGCAGTGGTCCGAGGAGCAGCGCGCGGAGGGGTACGCGGGCTGGAAGCGGGCTGTGGAACGCACCCTCGACTGGGTGAAGGTCCCCTGACCTCGTCGGCGCGGGAAGCCCGGAAAGCGTAGAACGGCACGGCACGGCCTGGCCGGCATCCGCGTCCCAGCGGATGCCGGCCAGGCCTGCTGCGGGTGCTTGGGCGACGCCGAGCAGGGCGGACAGCGCCTGACACCCCGAACTCACGGCCGGGTCATGAACGGGGTCAGCGGATCTCGGTGACCCTGTGCTCCTTCAGCGTCGCGCAGTTGGAGTTCTCCACCGACACGTACACGTTGTCGATGTTGCCGCCCCAGCCCACGCAGTAGCCCTTGCCGTAGACGCGGGCCGGCCCGGCGTACGACGTGTAGTTCCCGGAGTCCCCGGCGTACTCGTCGGTGGCGGGAACGTAGATGTACGTGGACATGGACTTGGCCTTGCCCGGCGTGGCCCGGATGGTCGCGACGCAGTTCCTGCCGTTGGAGGAGTTGTAGGTCAGGTAGACGGTTCCCAGCGAGCCGACGGGCACGGAGTTGACGGTCTTGTAGGCACTGCCGCACACACCCTGCGGTGTGACGCCGGGTGCGGCGAGGGCGGTCCCGCCGAAGGCGGCCGTGGCACCCGCCACCAGTGCGGTCACCGCACCGGCAGTCGCGATATTGCGCCTGATTCCCATTATTTCCCCCTTGTGTCCCTCAGAGCTGTTTGCTCCTACTTCATGTGACCCACGAACGGCACGGATGGTTGCGCCGGACTCACACCGAGTTGTCGGACACCGGACACGGGCGCGAGGGAGATCCGCGGAGAAGGGCAGGCGCACCGCGTCCGGGCGGACGGGGACCGCGGACGGGCCGGGCCGGGTTCCCTACAGGTCGAACTCGATGTGTTCGAGGTCGGTGTACTCGACGGACAGCCCGGCGGCGCGGCGGCCACCGTCCTTGAAGTACACCTCTTGGAGGCCCTCCGCGGCGATGTCCCGGAGCCGCCGGTCGTCGGCCCCCTGGTCACGTGCCTCGAAGAGCCGCGCCGCGTAGGTGGGTGGGAGTGCGACCGTGAGGTGGCGCAGCCGGGCGTCGTCCGTGGTGCCCGGGGCCGCGGTGTAGCCGAAGCGGGCGCGGGTGTCGATGACGAGGCCGGTACTGGTGGCCGCGGACTGCTTGGCCCTGGCCCGGACCCGGGGCTGCCAGCGCCTCCTCACCTCCCGCTCCAGGCGGGTGGCCAGATCCTTCCTAGGATGCTTGATCTGGTCCTTGACGTACCGTTCGACGGTGCGCTGGGAGACTCGCAGCATCTGGGCGACGGCCTTGGTGCCCTTGTACTGCTTGACGAGGTAGCGCATCTGCGCGCCGGCCGATCTGGGGACGGGCCGGGTGAACGCCCTTTCCACCGCCTTGTCGAGGCCTTCGGAGAACATGCTCATCGCGGTCTACTCCCCCGTGTCCGCAGAGGTGACCTGGCCGTCCTTGATGTAGCGGGCGAGGTTGAGTTCCTGGCCGTGCTCCTCGCGCACGCCCTCAGCCCACAGCACGGTCTGGGTGCCTTCGTGCTTGACCATGCCCGGCGACACACCGAGGCGGAAGCCACCGGGCAGCGGCTTGTCCTGCCGGTAGGGGAGGAAGTCCAGGGGCCCGGGCCCGTCGGCGGCGTACACGGCGCAGTCGGAAAGGACCGCGACCGGGTACTCGCCGGTGAAAGCGGCGTGCTTGAACATCTTGCGGTGCATGTTCGTCCGGGTCCTGGCGATGACGGCGGCGCGGATGTCCGGCCGCCACGTCGGGCGGGACAGCGCCCGCCACGGCTCGCCCGGCTTCCACCGCTCGCCCCGGGGGCGTTCGCGGAGTTTGCCGATGCCGCCCTTGACCGTGGCCTTGACCGCGGAGAGCACCGCTGCCATCTGCGGGTCACGGTGCCGGTGGCCCTCCATCGCCGCGAGGAACTCCCCCGGGCCGAGATCGGAGGTGACCCCCAGGTCGGCCATCGTGGCGATGTAGGCGTCGCGCAGCCGGTTGTACCATCCGTCCAGGTACCGCCCGTTCTCGTACCTCACGTACGCCTCGGCCGGCGCCACCCGGCAGCCGAGCTCCACCGCGTACGCCACGGTGGGAGTCGCGTACCAGGCGGGGCCTTCGGGCCGCTCGCCGTTCGGCGTGAACGGGGACGGCAGCCGTTCGTCCATCTCCAGCCGGGAGAGGTCGACCAGCCAGGAACCGGGAAGCTTCGGATCGAAGTCGGGACGCCGGAGGTGCGTGGGAGCACCCAGTCCCACGATCGTGCCGTTGGCGCCCGCCGCGAAGGCCATGTTCACGTCGATGCCGACGACGTAGCGCTTGGTGTACTCGTCGTCGGTGAGCGGACGGGCCCAGTCGTACGCCTCCTCCACGAGCTTCTCGGCCGGGGTGCGCTCGTGGAACCTCGGCAGGTGGGCGAGCAGGGGGTGCCCGTCGGGCGCCTCGCACGGTGCGCAGTCGACCGGATCCTCCCCGAGCGAGCCGGGGTTGGGCTCCCCGTGCCGCTTGCCTGCGGCATCCGGTCTGCCGGCCCGGGTCGGTGGGTGGAGTGCCGTCATCAGCTCCAGGCCGGTCACGGCGGTCGATCCACGGGGTGTGAGCACGCGCGTCGCGTAGGTGCCGAGCACTCGGACGAGGTCGGGCGCCGGAAGGCCCGCGGCGTTCCCCCAGTGGCGGCTCTCGAGGGCGTCCCAGGACGGGATGCACAGCTGGACGCACGCGCGCCTGCCGTCCCGCGCCGGGCGGTAGATCCGCGCCCAGGGACCGAGGCCCCGCTTCGTCAGCTTCCACTCCGCGCGGGCCAGTTGCCGGGCGGCCTTGTGGTCTTCGGGCAGGCGCCCTGAGAGGCGCTCCTCCTTGGTGAGCCGGACCGGCAGGCCGTACCGTTCACAGGCGGACTCCGTCAGGACCAGCAGCGGATCGGCGTCCCTGCCCGGGCCGCTCAGCCGGGGCGCGCCGAGCTTCGACTCGGCGAGGGTCCACTCGACCAGCGCCGGCAGGGATTTGGCCGGCACGTCCAGGAGGAGGCCACCGGCACAGTGGGCGAGGACCTGGCCGTCCTCGACGTCGACGACGGCGAGAGGCCCGTTCTCGAACCGCGCGTCGGCGGGGGCCTGCGCGGGGCCGGGTTTCGTGGTCGCCTTCCGCGGGGCCGGTTCCCTCGGCGGCCGACCGGCGGGCGCGGACGGAGCGGCTGGTGCGGGCGCGGCTTCAGGCGCCCGGGACGGTCCGGGCGACGGCGGAGACGTGTCCGCCTGCCCGGTCGACGTTTCGGCACCGTCCGGCACTTCGGTCGCGGGCGTGCCGGAGACTGCGGCCCCGGGGGCGGGCGTCGCGGGGGCGGTGGCCCCGGGCGTCCCGGAGGCGGTCTCGGGGAACCGTGCGGCGAGGCCCTCCAGGAGCCGGGCGTACGCGGCGCGCTTCGGCGGCCGGGGCTCGGTCCTCCCGGCCTCCCAGTTGCCCACTGCCTCCCGCCGGGCGTCCAGCGCCTTGGCGATCTGGGCCTGGCTCAGTCCGGCCGCCTCGCGCAGTCGCTTGCGCTCGGCGGGGTCCGGGAGCTCTTCCTGTGTCACCTGCTCCAGCAACGCGTCCACCGCGCCGAACAGCTTCTCCGCATCCGACATCCAGGTCACCTCCGTCGGGCAACCGTACCGCAGCGCCCGACAGCGGTTCGCTCAAGCAATCGCTCATCAATCGCTCTTCCTGGAGCGTCCAGGACCCCCGGACGACCGGACCGGCAGCGCATACGAACGCCGATACGGAAGCGGTCGGAGCGGACCGTGGGATTCGCGGGTCGGCAACGTCGGAGAAGGGGTGCGCCGATCCCCGGAGCAGGATTCACATCGTCGCCGCAACCGCACCGATGGCTGAATCACACACCTCCCCGAACGGGCCGTCGAAGTCGGCCGGGCCTTGCCCGCCTCATGCGACGCGGTTGACGGGATGCGGCGGATCCGAATAGGCAAACACGTGGGCGAACTGTGTGCGCAGCCGGTGCACGCGACCAGCTCTGTGTTCGAGTCGGTCACACTTTGCTTAAAGGAATGACCCCCGGCCTTGTTGAAGTGAGTAGCATCAACGATCACACACATTGAGACCCAGCCAAAGACGAGGACCACGTGGCCAAAAGTATTCCCTCAGCCGGCATCAGTGCGGACTACGCGCAGCGGATCACCGACGACCTGGCAGCGAATCGGTCCGAACAGGAGCGTGTGCGTAAAGAATTGACGCATCTTCAGGATCAACTCGTTCACCTGGAGACCGGCGAACAGGTTCTGACCAAGATGCAGGCAGTGCTGGACACCACTGCGGAGCCGGTCGTCCCGAAGGCCAAGGACCGTACGACGGCCACCGTCCCCGCGGCGCGCCGGGCCAAGGGCAGGTCGGCACCCCGGAAGCGAAGCACCAAGTCCAAGACCGAGGCGGAGAAGCCGACTTCAGGGAAGAACACCGGGTCCAGGACCGCGGCCGAGCCGACGTGGCGCGAGCTGGTCGGCGAGTACCTGTCGGGTCAGCGGGAGCCCAAGGCCTCGGCCGAGGTCGCCGCGGGCCTGACGGAAGCCCATCCGCAGCGTGGGGTGCAGGTCGCGGTCGTGCGCAACACCCTGGAACAAGGCGTCGCGCAGGGGCTGTTGGAGCGTCACAAGCAGGGCCGCTCCGTCTTCTACAGCCTCGCCTCACCCAGCTCGTCCGCCGATGCGGCCCGCGACGGAGCCGAGGCTCCCGCCCAGTAGCCGTACGGCCGCGACGCGTTCGGCCCACTTTCCCGAAGGTCGGAGCGTGGCGGGCCGGCGTTCCGGACGCCCTGTCGGCGAGTCCGTCGGTCGCCGCCGTCCGCCGGCCAGGACGACGCGGCGGCGCCGGTCTCCGGCCGGCCGGAGGGCGGGAGACCGACCGACGGGTTCGCGGAGGAGGTGCGGCGCACCGGCGGCCGTCACACCACGACGCAGGTCATGGCTGCCCAAAGCAGCGGCGAGTGCTCGACGCGGCCGCCGTCCCGCCAACGGTCGAGTTGCTCTCGCTGCCACTGGCCCAGTCGACGCACGGGATCACTGTGCTCGTGGGCCGTGTCGACGGCGACGACCGCTTCGGAGAGCGGGCGTACGTCCTCGGACACACCGGCCAGTCGCTGGAAGGCGAGGCTGGTCGGCAGCACCCAGCGCGTGACGGTGACCAGTTCGGCACCGTTGTGGATCATCGCTGTCGCCAGGCCGAACGACTCCGCGAACCGGAGGTCGCCGCCGCTCTCGCAGCCGATGAGGGCGACCCGCGGTGGCGCGGGCCATATCAGCGCGCCCGCCTGCCCGTCGGCGCGCAGGGGGAGCGTCCCGAGCAGGAGGTCCTTGGCCGACAGGGGCCGGTGGTCGCGGACCGGCTCGGCGAGACCGGCGGCTCCCCGGCCACAGCACAGGTGGAGCGCACCGTCCTCACTCCGGCCCCCTTCGACAGGTGCGCCGGTGACGTGCCCTACGTACATGAGTCTCCGCGCCCCTCCGCGGAGTACACCGCCCAGCCAGTCACGGTCCAGGTCGGTTCGGCGAAAGGCCTCCGCCGGATCGGTGACGGACGGCACGGCCACATCCGTGTCGACACGGGTCCGTACGAGGGAGAGCAACTCGGGGTCCGAGCCGGGCCGCCCCAGGACCGAGCCGAGCGTGGAGTCGGCGCGGAACCCTGGGACCCTGGGGTCGAGGACGAGCACGACGGCATCCGCCCCGTCGGCCGCGTCCGTCTTCGCGACCTGAGCCGCGGCCGGGCCGTGCACCCGCAGCGAGGCCGGCGCGGTGGTGACGACGTCCGCCAGGTCGATGAGCCGTACGTCCTCGTCATCGACGGCGAGAAGCTCCCAGGGCACCTGCGCTACGCGGGGAGACGGCTGGATCCGCACGAGTGGCCTGCCCGCACGCGTGGACACGTGGCGTATCTGGGCTGTCAGCCCCTCCGGCCACACTGCTTCGGCGAGCTGCCGGGCGAGGCGGCGCTCGGAACTGTGGCCCGCCATGGCTCCGGAGTCGAAGGCGCGCCGCAGGCCCTCCGTACCCTCGCCGGCCCCCGGCAGCGCGTCGGCGAGCTCACGCACCGCACGGTCGACCTCGTCGGCGGGCCCGTGACCGGTACCGAATCCCCGGGCGCCGACGACCCAGGTCCATGTCATGAACAGGTCGCCGGCGTCGGCCAGTCGGACCTGGACCACCGGAGGGCCGCCCGGGTCGCCGGGTACCCCGTACGGCACCTCGTCCTGGTCCACGATCCGTCGGTGATACCGGAATTCGGCGGCTGCGATGTACTCCTGGAGCGCGACGCGGCCCGTGTCAGGCGCCATCCGCACCTTCGGTGGCGGGCCGACCCGCAGGCCCACCGAGGCCGCGGCCTCCGCCGCCGCTCCGCCGAGCGTGCCGGCCCCGTCGACCCGCCCGTACGCCTTCGACGCCGCCGCCGGGAAGACCGACACCGGCTCCCCGGGGGCGGATGCCGCGGTCCCCCCGGCCTCCGGGCGGTCGGAGGACTGCGACGGGTCCGGGTGGAGGGGCCTCGCCGCCGACCGGGGCGTACGGTCCCAGGCCAGGGAAGCGCCCGCGCATCGGTGCTCGACCAGTTCGAAGAGCAACCCCTGGTCCTGTCGGCGTACGGCGAGGCGGAAGGCCAACCGCATGGCGTCGTCGGCCAGTTCCAGCCACTGGCTGCGTGCGTGGGCGGTGGCGAAGTCGTACCGTGCGGCCTCCAGGGCGAGGGCTGCGGGGAGGGCGAGCGAGAGCGCCGTGTCGATGGACGTCCGCTCGTGGCCGCCGTGGTCCGTCCGGTCGAGGTTGTCCTCGAGGGTTCTCGCGAGCATGAGGTCGACCTGGGCGCACCGCTCGTGCACCTCCCGCTCCTCGTACACGTCGCGGGCCGTCTGGGCCAGCCGCTTCATCTCGGTGGTGTCGCCGCGGACGTAGGCGTGTTGGGCGCTCAGCAGCATGGTGTCGGCTGCCGCGACCGCCGCCCCGAGCCGCTCGAACCGGGCGAGGCTCGCGGTCGTCAGCTCCACCGCACGGGTGCTGTCGCCGCGCAGGCCCGCGAGGAAGCCGCGGGCCTGTTCGCAGACAGCGAGATCGCCGAAGCGTCGCTGCCGCTCGAAGAACGTGGACGCCTCGGTGAACAGGCTCTCCGCGAGGCCGTGCTCCCCACGGCGCATCGCGACGTAGGCCCGCTGGGCGAGCAGCGACTGCCGCTCGCCGGTGTCCCCCGCCGCGCGGAAGCGCTCATCCGCGCGGGCCAGGTAGTCATCGGCCGGATCGAACCGGCCGGTCGAGGCGCAGATCACGCCGAGGGCGGTCAGAAGCCGCGGCACCGCCTCGACCACCGTCTCCGGCAGGGTCGACAGCAGTGTGGTCGCCTGTTCCTCGGCCGCGCCCCACTCGCTTCGCTCCATGAGGAGATGGACCCGGTTCAGACCGAGTTCGGCGGCGCGCAGCCCCTCGGGATCATCGAACTCGGCGAGCCGCACCGCCGCCTCGTCGAGACTGGCCAGTGCCTCGTCCAGGCGTCCGGTGCCACGAAAAAGGTCGGCTGCGGCGAGCAGCGTCTTGAGTAGGACTTCCAACCACAGCTGCCGCCCACGGGGGCCCATGGGCGCCGACGCGAGGCCGTCGAGGAGGGTCCGGGAGCGCTCCACGGCGTCCTCCGCACCCGCCGGGTCCGTCGCGGCGAGACGGACGGCGGCGAGGTCGGACAGGAGGTGTGCCCGCAGGAACCGTGCGTCGGGCGAGTCCTCGACGGAGCCGGCCGAGGTGAGCAACTCCTCGTAGACCTCGCACGCGGCCGTGAGATCCGCGGCCGACCGGTGTGCCTCGGCGGCTGCGAAACCGCTGTCGAACGGTTCCCCGTACAGCCTCGGGACCTCATGGTCCCCCTCGGTGCGCTCCGGCATCGGTCAGTAGTCCTCGTCGGTAGCAGCGGCGGCGGTCTCGGCGAGCAGCGGTTCCGGGGCGAACGGGCGGTGCCGCGCCGCGTCGTGCGCGGGTGGCCGGTCCGCGGCGGCCAGGCGGTGTCGGGCCAGTGCGCGGATCGCGTCGCGCCGGGCGCGGTCCGTGGCTCCATCCGGCCCGGCGGGGTGCTCGGGACCTGGGCCGGGGTCGAATCCGGGCAGCAGGATGCCGACCTCGACGGTCGGCTCCGTCGACTCCGCCGGCAGGTCAAGGCCCGCCCGGCCTTCCCACACCTCGTCCCGTCGGGCCAGAGGTATCCGGTCCGGACGGCCGTCGTCCACCTGGATCTCCGCCACGAGGGACGCCCCGCCGTCAGGGGCCGCGGCGTGTGCCAGGACCTCGACCTCGATCCGTCGCCGGGCACCGAGAGCGCGGGCGGTCCAGGACACCGCGTCCTCGGCGGCGTCGACGAAACCGGGTGGGTATCGGCGCCAGTCGTTGACTCCCGAGCCCCGGGCGATCACCCGGCCGCCCGCAGCGGGCTTTTCACCCGCCGCGAGTGCGTAACCGTCGGGTCGGGCGAACAGTGCGGTCGGATCGGCCGTGGCGCCGGCGGGGCCGGGCCGGTCGAGCGCCGATCGGAGACGGCGCAGCTCGGGCCCGTCCAGTCCGGTGCTGTCCGCCGCGTCGTCGATGAGACGCAGTACGTCTCCCAGCCGTCGGCCCGCGTCCCGGTGCGGGGACGGCGCACGCCACCACTGGATCAGCGGATCGAGAGCGGCCAGGTGCTCCTGGATCAGTTCGGCCGCGCAGTCGTCGGGCTGGTCGGAGCGGTCGTCGAACAACTGATGGCATCGGTGGGTGAGCGCTGCCAGTTCCAGGCCGAGTACGCCCGGGTCGAGGGCCGGTATCCCGTCCGTGTACGAGGCGGGCCACCATCTGGCCGCCCAGTGCCCGAAGGCGAGACGTGCGGCACCGTCCGCGAGGGCGGTCACGCCGGCCGTCACGCGGACGCCGCCCTGCTCTCCCGACGCCAGGTCCTGGACGGCCGCGGCGACACTCTCTCCGTAGAGGGCCCACAGCCACTGCTGTGCGCGTCGCGTGTCGTGGACCTCCGCCGACGGCAGGCCGGAGCCGTGCAGGACCGGCCAGGTCAGCACCGCACCAGCGGCGTCGAGGACGGCCAGGCCGAAGCCGGGGTCCGCGGCGTCGCCCGCGCGGTCAGGGACCGGACCGCCCGGACCCGAGCCCCGGTCGGTGGTGATCCGGATCGCGCCGTCGGCGTCCCTCCGGACGTGGACGCCGGTGTACGTCGGCGTCACGACGCGCTCCTCGGTCCGGAAGTGTTCGGCCGGGCCGACGCCAGGTGACGCAGCGCGGACCGGACCCTGGCACGGTGGTCCATCATCACCGAGCGGGCGACCCCTTCGAGCACCTCCCAGGCCGACGCGAGGTCGTCCAGTGGCGCGTCCCGTACGTCGCGCCCGTGCAGCCGCACCCAGAGCCGCCGCATGTAGGTGGCCCACGGGGTGCGGAGATCCTGGGCGAGGGCGTCCAGGGCACCTCCGTCGGGGTCGGGGTGCGAGGAGACGGTCATCCTGCGTGCGCGCAGGACCGATGCCTCCCGTCGCCAGCGGCTGTTCACGGCCCGGTGTGCCGCGGTCCGCCCCGGGGCGGGCTCCTCCGTCCCCAGCGGATCGAGCCCTGCGGCGAGTCGTCCGCCGAGGACCAGGGCGACGCGCAGGCTCTCGTCGTGCAGCCCGAGCGGAGCGCAACTGCGTCCGGCCTCCCGGCCTACGAGCTCGGTGACGGTCGGCAGCTCCTCCCGCCGGGCCGACGACTGCAGGACCGCGAAGAGCCGTTCGAAGAGCGACCGGTCCAGCGGTGCGGGAAGCGTGGCTGTGGAGGCCGCGCTGCCGACCTCGGGACGCGGCGGCAACTGCCCTGCCGTCAGACCCAGATGCGCGGGCAGGTCGTGCGTGCCCCAGACGCCGGTCGTGTGCGCCCACAGCGCACGTCCGAACAGGCCTCCGTGTCCCGCCCCGACCATGGCGGCGTACCCGGCCGAGTCGACCGGGGCTTCGGGCGTCCCGCACGTGTCCAGCACCTCGCCCGCCAGCCTGATCGCCGCGGCGGCTTCGGCCACCGGCACGGGAGCACGGTTCTCCCACGCCGTGGCCAGTTCTCCGTCGAGGCGGGAGCGCCGGACGGTGTCGGACAGATGGTTCCTCAGCGCTTCGACCGTGCGGTCTCCGGCCGTGACCGCCAGTTCCTCGACCACCGCCCGGGCCGTCAGGTCCGCGCCGTCCGCAGGGGCTCCGTACTCGGTGGCCAGCTCGAAGCAGCGCTGGAAGTACAGGTCCTGGGGGTTGCCCGCGACTATGCCCAGTGCGCGGCGGGCCTTCTTGAGCAGGGTGAACCACTGGGCCGTCGCCGCGAGGCGCGTGCCGGCCTCCTGGATCAGCCCGTCGAGACGCGCGACCTGTGCGGGCCCGAGGAAGTCCACCGCGAGCTCGGGACGCATGGCGGGTCTGACGACCAGCGGTAGCACGACGAGCTTCACCGACCGGGTCAGCGGTGCGCCACCGGGGCCGGACAGCGATTCCAGCCCCGGTCCGAGAGCACGCCAGGCACGGTCGATGACCAGTGCGCGGGGTCGCTGCTCGCCGGTCGACCGGCTCGGAGGCGCCATGTCAGGAGGGTACGCCGCCCGGATTCGCGTCGGCCAACCTGGGATCGGTAGGCGATGCCCGGCCTCTAGCGTCCTCGGCGTCGGGCCTGTGGAGTCGGCGGAGCGGGCCCGCGACCGGGAAACCCGTCGACCCGACACCCGCCTCCACAAGCTCGTACGACCACGTGGGCAGGCCCCCGCGCCCGCCATCACCGGAAGGGAAGACGCCATGGGATTCTTCGGAAAGCGCAGGAGCCGCGAGGAGCGGGCCGCGGAGATCGTCGGCCAGGTTGCCGACGGCAAGGGCTTCTACGGTCGCGCCACGCGGGCGTTCCTCGGGGACAAGGACTTCGCCAGGGTCCAGCAGTCGATCGGTGCGTACAACTCCGGTGTGAGCGCGCAGGGGTTGCTGGCCGCCGGGGCGCCGGCCTTCCCTGCCGTCGTCGTGTCGGTCACCGACACGGGCAGGCTGGTCAACTTCGACCCGGTCGTCGACCTGGTGGTCGACCTCGTGCGGGAACCGTCCGGCGCCTCGGACCGGATCACCCTTCAGACCCTGGTCTCGAAGCTGCGTAGTCCGCGCGCCGGCGACCGTGTGCTGCTCGTCGCCGACCCCGCCCGGCCGGGCGGCTACCTCTACGCGGGGGACGGTGTGGCGCCGTGACCCCGACACCGCCGTACGAGGCGCCGACCGGCGATTCGGTGCTGCTGTCCTTCGACGGGCGGGTGTTGGAGGTGTTCGGATACGCCGACGCGGCCCGCTACCACATCTGGGAGGAGCCCCGCCTGGAGTTCGGCTCCGGCCGGTTCCGCCGGATGACGATCACCGTGCGGAGCGGCAGGCGCCACTCCATCCCGTACGACGCGGACCGGCTCGCCGGCCTCCGGGCGCTGTCCGACCTGGTGGAGCGGACCCTGTCGGCGAGGCGGGGACGCTGACACGGGGACGCGCTCTCGGCCACACGGCGCCCGGCATGACCCGGTCGGCCGCACACGCGCCGGCTCCCGTGGGTCGGCTCCATGGAGAGAGGGGGTTCCGTTGTCCGCGTACGAGGTGCTCGGCCTGTGGTGGGTGCTGCCCGCCGGAGTGGCGCTGTCGGGCTACGCGCTGTCGCTGGCCGGCCTGACCCGGGCTCAGCGGGCGGTGTGGGTGTCGGCCCGCGTCGTCCGGGTGGGACGGCTCGCCCATGGGGCCTCGAAGCGATCCGGGCTGCCGGTGGCGATCACGTTCCGAGATCCGTCCACCCGGCGGGAGTTCGTCCTGCCGAACACCGGCAGGCACGGAGACGTCGTTCACGAGGCCTGGGTGGGCCGTGAGTTCGAGGTGCGCTATCCACCCGGACATCCGCACCGGTTCCGGATCGTGCTCGACACCGCGGGTGAGAAGCACGGCCGCATCGGCTCGAACTGTGCCGTCGCACTGCTTCTCGTCGGGTCGGTCGTCCACGCGGCCGTCGTGCGGGGCTACCCATGGGCGTTGGTCGGTTTCGGTGCCCTGTTCGCCGCCTTCGCGGCGGCCAGCCCGGACATCCGCCAGGCACGCGCCAGAGACGCCCTGATGGCCTCGGCCGTCGCTGTCCCGGCGCGTGTCGTGGCCGTCACCATGGACGTCCACACCGACGGGGAGGGGGAGGAGTTCGTGAGCCACGCGCCGGTCGTCCGGTTCACCACACGCGAGGGAACCGAGGTCACCGTCCTGTCGCTCGACGGCATTCCCGACCCCGGCCCGTCCCTCGACCGCGCCCTCACCGTCCACTACGCACCGACCGACCCGGCCGTCTGGACGGCCGACCCGGCGGCCGACCGCCGTGGGAACGCGCAGGCCGTCGGCACGATCGTCACCCTGCTCGCCGTCGGAGCAGCGGCGGTCGCGACCGGTCTGGTCCTGCTGTGACGACTCGTGGGAGGGGCGGGCCTCCCGCCCGGCAGCAGGGCCCCGCCCCTCCCCCGGTGTCAGCGGCGTGTACGGACCAGCAGGTAGAAGAAGTACGGGGTGCCGATGACGGCCGTCATCAGGCCGGCACCCAGCTGGGCAGGTGCGATCACCGTACGGCCGGCCAGGTCCGCGAGGCAGACCAGGAGAGCTCCGAGCAGCAGTGCGACCGGGACCACCCGGACGTGCCTGCGCCCGACGAGGGCGCGCGCGGCGTGCGGCGCGACCAGCCCGACGAAGCCGATCGTGCCCGCCGCGGCCACCGCGGTGGCGCCGAGCAGGACCGCCATGACGAGGAAGCCGAGCCGGGCCCGGGTGAGGCCGAGACCGAGGAGTCTCGGGGTGTCCTCGTCCAGGGCGACGAGGTCCAGCTCCCGTCGCCGTGTCACGGCCATGCCGACGCCGAGGGCGAGCACCACGGCGACCGGCAGTACGTCGGGCATGTTCCGCCCGTACGTCGATCCGCTCAGCCAGGTGAG
Source organism: Streptomyces sp. NPDC049970 (assembly GCF_040660235.1). Lineage (NCBI taxonomy): Bacteria > Bacillati > Actinomycetota > Actinomycetes > Kitasatosporales > Streptomycetaceae > Streptomyces > Streptomyces sp. NPDC049970. Next base: position 145,110 of record NZ_JBFALP010000006.1, read on the forward strand.
TGCCCTGGTCGTGTCGAACGGGTCGCTGAGCACGATGACCAGACTGATCAGCGCGGCCGCGGCGGCGGACACCCCGACGCCCAGCAGGACCAGCCTGTTCTGCCCGAAGCCACCCCGCGCGGCCAGGCCGAAGACGATCGAGGCGGCGAGGGCCGCGCCGCCGAACGCCGCTCCCGCGATCGCCCAGGAACCCGGTGACTGCACGCCGGTGACGAGCAGTACGGCGCCGAGGCCGGCACCGCCGGAGACCCCAAGGACGCCGGGCTCCGCGAGCGGGTTGCGGGTCACGGCCTGGACCATCGTGCCGGACAGGGCCAGCGCCGCCCCGGCGAGGAGCGCCGCGGTGACGCGGGGCACCCGGGTGTCCAGGACGTACGTGACGATCCGCCCGCCCCGGCCCTGCGCCCAGTTCACGACGTCGCCGAGCAGGAGTTTCGCGTCGCCGAGCAGCACCGCGGCGACCGTCACGCCGACGAGGACGACGGTGAGGACGACCAGGGTCGCCACGAATGCCGAACGTCCCGGGATCCGCAGCCGGTCGGGCGCGTCGGAGGTCGCGGTGTCGCGGGTGCGGATCGCCATCACGACGAGGAACACCCCGCCCACCACGGTCGTGACGACCCCTGTCGGCACCTCCACCGCGGTGTCGGCGGGCACGACCGCGCGAAGCAGGACGTCCGAGCCGAGGACGAGCGCCGCACCGACGAGTCCGGCGACCGGCAGACTCACCCGGGACCTGGAGAGCCCTCGGAACCGGCGGATCAAGGGGCGCACCAGCGCGGGGGCGCAGAGGCCGACGAACCCGATCGGTCCGGCGAGCGTGACCGCGGCCGCGGCGAGCAGGGTGGCCAGCACGACGGTGGTGACCCGGGTCCCCCGTACGGGTACGCCGAGGCCTCGGGCCGCGTCGTCGCCCAGGGCGAGCGCGTCGACGCGACGGGCGACGAGCAGCAGGCCGACGAGGGCGACGGCGATGACCGGCGCCATCTGGCGGACCCCGTCGAAGCCGTTCTGTCCGACGCCTCCCTGGGCCCATCTGTAGAGGCCTTCGGTCTTCTGGGGGAACAGGAGGAGGAGGGCCTCGGTCACGGCGTTCAGGCCGAGGGCGAGCGCGGTGCCGGCGAGGACCAGGCGGACGGTTCCCCTGCCGAGCCCGGAGAGTCCGAGCACGACGGCCGCTGCGGCGAGTCCGCCGACGAACGCGGCGCCTGAGGAGGCGAGGAGCGGCAGGCTGGTGCCGGCGACCGCGAGGACACCGAGCGCGAGATACGAACCGGCGTTGACGGCGAGGGTGTCGGGCGAGGCGAGCACATTGCGGCTGACCGCCTGGAGGGCGGCGCCGGACATGCCGAGGGCGAGTCCGACGAGGACGGCTGCCACCATCCTCGGCAGCCGGGAGGCGACGACGACGGAGGCGTCCCCCGCCTCGGCGTGGCCGGTGAACGCGTTCCAGACCTCCGCCGCGCCGACGTCCGCGGTTCCCTGGGTGATGTCGACGGCGGCGAGCACCACGACCAGCACGACCAGCGTGGCCGCCACCGCGACCGCGCCCGTCGTGGCCGCCGCGGTGCGGTCACGGCCGACCGCGGTGTCGTCGATGACGGCCACGGCGGACTACTTCTTCGTCAGGGCGTCGACGAGGGAGTCGATGTACGCCTCCATCGAGCGGGGGCCGCCGAACATCCAGACGCCGTCGGGCAGCCGGTGGACGTGGCCGTCCTTCACGAAGGGCAGCGACTTCCACACGGCGTTCTTCGCGAGGCCGGTGAACGCGTCGCCGTCGGCGTCGTTGGCGACGTACGTGAACCGGACGTCGCCGAGGCCGGTGAGGCCTTCGACGTCGGTGGTCGCGAGGCCGTAGCTCTTGTCACCCTCGACGGTCCAGGCGTTCTTCAGGCCGAGCCTCTCGTTGACCGCGCCGAGGAGGGATCCACCGGTGTAGGCGCGGATGGAGACCTGGTTGGACTGGACGTAGCCGTCGGCGGAGGCGATCTCGGCGCCGCCGAGTCCGGCGTCCGCCAGAGCCTTCTTGCCCTCGGCGATGCTCGTCTCGAAGTCCTTCTTGAGCGTGTCCGCCTGGGCCTCCTTGCCGGTGGCCTTCGCGATGAGGTCGATGCCGTCGTTCATGGTGCCGATCTGGTCGGCCGCGTCGGCGGCGGTCAGCTCCAGGACCGGGGCGACCTTGCGGAGCTGCTTCACGACGGCGGGCGAGAGGTCGCTGGTGGCGACCACGAGGTCGGGTGCGAGGGCCGCGACGGTGTCGATGCTCGGTTCGCCGCGGGTGCCGATGTCCTTGGGGGCGCCGGTGAGCGGAGCCGCGGTGTTCCACGCGGTGTAGCCCTTCACGTCCGCGACACCGACCGGGGCGACGCCGAGGGAGACCAGGTCCTCGACGACGTTCCACTCGGTGGCGACGACCTTCGTGGCCGGGCCGTCGAGCGTCACCTTCGTGCCGGTGGCGTCGGTGAGGGTGATCTTTCCTGCGGGCTTGTCAGCGGCGGCGGAGGCGTCGGAGGACGGCTCGGTTGTTCCGCAGGCGGCCAGGGAGAGAGCGGCGACGGCGACGGCGGCCGTGGCGAGGAGGTGGCGTCTCATGGGGAGGTGCTGAGCCTTTCGGTTCTGGAGTGATGACGGCCGATCGCGCGGGTGCGCAGGCGGCCGGTCGAGGGATCGGTGCCGACGTCGATGCGGATGCCGTAGACGTCCGACAGCCGCTGCGGCGTGAACACGTCCTCGGGCGCACCGTCGGCGACGATGCGTCCCTCGTGCAGGAGTGCGACACGGTCGGCGATCGCCGCCGCCTGGTCGAGGTCGTGGAGGACGACGCCGACCGCGATCCCGTGGTCGTCGGCGAGATCGCGGATCAGGTCGAGGAGTTCGACCTGGTAGCGAAGATCGAGGTAGGTGGTCGGTTCGTCCAGGAGCAGGACACCCGTCTCCTGGGCGAGGCAGCTCGCGAGCCACACGCGCTGGAGTTGCCCGCCGGAGAGCTGCTCGACGCCCCGCCCGGCCAGGTCCTCGACACCGGTCAGGCCGAGCGCCCGGTCGACCGCGGCCGCGCCTGCGGGGTCGGGTCGGCCCCAGCGCCCTCGGTAGGGGTAGCGGCCGAAGTCGACGACGTCCCGCACCGTCAGCCCGCCCGGCGTCGACCGGGACTGGGTCAGAAGGGCGACGCGCCGCGCGAACTCGCGGGCACCGAGGGTGAAGCCGTCCGCGGCCCGGTCGGTCCCCGCGTCGACGGTGAGCGAGCCGGTGCGAGCTGTCTGGAGTCGGGCGAGCGTCCGCAGCAGCGTCGACTTCCCGCTGCCGTTGGGCCCTACCAGGACGGTCACCTCGGCGGGCCGCAGGGCGATGGCCGCGCCGTGCACGACGTCGACCTTGCCGTACGCGACGGTCACTCCGTCGGCGGACAGACCGTGGCCACGCGTCAGTGGCATACCCTCAGCCACCGGGGCACGCACAGCACCGGAAGTGCTCTCACCAGCTCTCATGGGCATTAGGTTAGCCTCACCTAATGCCCACGGGAACCGCACCCCCCGTTTTCAGGGGGAGCCGACCTCGCGCAGTCGGCGGCCACTTCGCCACGGAGGGCGCGCGGGGAGTCCCTGCCCGGCCGATGCCGTCGGCCCGGGTACGCACCGCGGACACCTGGACGGAGCCGGCGGGCAGCGGTACGCCGACAAGGGAGGCCGGCGCCCGGGCACCGGAGCGCACTTGCGATCTGACCGGATGTCAGGCCGGCCGGCCCCGCCACGGGAGGCGCGGGGCACCGCCCCTGCCGGCCGACGGTGCGCGAACAGGCGCCGCAGGTTCCTCCCCGGCTCGACGGGATTTTCTTACTCCGAAGTAACCTCAGTCTCCCGAACCGCTGTCCCAGCCCCAGGAGATCTCCATGGCACGCGCCCCTCGTATCCCGAGCTCGCCCCTGCTGCTCGCCGGTCTGATGGCCGCCGCCGGGGCCGCGCACCTCGCCGCTCCCGAGCCGTTCGACGCACTCGTGCCGCGAGCGCTCCCCGGTAGCCCCAGGGCATGGACCCGGGCCAGCGGTGCCGTGGAGCTGGCGCTCGCGGCGGGACTCGCCCTGCCGGGAACCCGGCGTCTCAGCGCCCGGGCCACCGCGCTCTTCTTCGTCGGCGTCTTCCCCGCCAACGTCAAGATGGCCTACGACTGGCGCAACCGGCCCGCACCGGTGCGGGCGCTCGCCTACGGCCGGCTCCCGCTGCAGCTCCCCCTCTACCTGTGGGCCCGCGCGGCAGGCCGTCCCACCACGGGCTGACCGGCCCGACGGATTCAGGCAGTGCGCGCCTCCGGCGTCCCGGCGGAGCGGGTACCGGCCTCCTCCCCCGCCCGGACATCCGGACCACCGGGCAGTGGAAAACCGTTCGACAGGCCTGCCCGATCGGGCCATGATCCGCTCTCGTGACGACGCAGAAGCAGCTCCTGGTCCGGACCGCCGCCCGGAACAACGCCGAGTGGTGCGCGGCGATGAGCCGTTCCCACGGCGTGCCGGGCGAATTCGGCGCGGACGCCTGGAGCGCTCCGGTCCGTACCCCGCTGTTCTACCCCGACGCGGTAACGCTGGCGCCGGGCGCCGCCCCTGCCGAGCTGGCGCGGCGGATCGACACCAGCGTGCCGGGCGCTTCCGTCAAGGACAGTTTCGCCGACCTCGACCTCACGGCCGCCGGGTACCAGGTCCTGTTCGAGGCGCAGTGGATCCACCGCCCGGCCGGTGCGCCGGCCAAGGCATCCGATCTCGTATGGGACGTCGTGGACGACCCGGCGGCGCTGGGCGCCTGGGCGGCCGCCTGGGACGACGGGGACGGCAACGCGGGACTCTTCAGGCCGGAGTTGCTCGACGACCCGTGCACCTTCGTGCTCGCCGGGCGTTCGCCGGTCGGCCGGGTGACGGCCGGAGCGGTGGCGAGTCGCAGCGCCCAGGCGGTCGGCGTCTCCAACGTCTTCGCCCTGGATGGTGGCCCCGACACAGCCTGGCCTCTGGTGTCGGGAGCACTGCACCGCCTGTTTCCCGGCCTGCCTGCGGTCGGCTACGAACACGGTGACACCTTGGCGGCTGCGGTGCGCCATGGCTTCGAGCCCGTCGGCCCGCTGCGGATCTGGCTGCACGGCTGAGGAGTCACCAGTCGGCTCCTGCCGAGTCCGGTGCCGCGCCCGCGGGATGTGTACGGCGGAACCCGAGGCCTCGGAATGCGCTGCGCCCCGCGGACCGGACGCCTCGATCGGGCGCGACCCCTCTGCCGGTCCCCGTGGCCGCCTCGGACTGCTCCTGCGCACCCAGGTCTGTTTGCCGCGCGGCTGGGCACACGTGTTCCAACCTACTAAGGAGCTACCTCATGCTGGCCATCGCCGCGGCAGTACTGTTCTTCATCTCCTTCCTGATCAACGCAGCCGACATCGCGACGAACGACATCTTCTCGTCCGTGAACGTCATGCTGATCGGCCTCGGCCTGCTGGCTCTGCACGTCGCGGGAATCGGCAACGGACGCCGGCCCGGCAGACGGTGATCTGCGGGTGAACGCCCATGAGTTCGACAGCCCTCGGTGTGATCGCGGCCGGCCCTTGCGGGCCGTTTCGCACCGGGGGCTGTCCAACTCGCATGTGGGGGGCTTGGTTCACGACGGCTCTCCCGGCCTACGCTCAGGCTCGCGCTCCCCGCTCCCCCTCGGAGTGCCGCGGCGCCGGGTACGAGGTGGGCAGGCGCATCCCGCGGCCGGCCATGACGGCGCGTACCCGGTCGGGGTAGTCGGTGATCACCCCGTCGACACCCAGGTCCATGAGCGCCTCGATGGTGGCGGGGTCGTCGCACGTCCACGGAATGACCTTCAGTCCGCGCCGGTGGGCATCGGACACCATTCTCCTGTCCGGGTAGAACCGGAAGTCCGGGTCCGCGACCGTGCCGTTCTGCGGGAAGCCGTAATTGGGCGACAGAGCGGTGACTCCGGGGATCGACGCCGCGGCCCTCACGAAATCACCGTCGTAGTCATCGGCGTCGACACCACCGAGCCAGGGCGACGCACCGGCCTGGCCCACCTGCAGGAAGTCGTAGTTGGTCAGCGCCACCAAGGGGTAGGCCGGCGCGAGCCTGTGCATCTCCTTCAGCGCACCCCAGTCGAAGGACTGGACGGTGACCTGCTTCTCGATGCCGGAGCGGTGGATCTCCTCGAAGACCCGCCGCACGAAGAGCTCGCGGGGTGCGGTCTGCTCGGGCGCTCCGGCCTCAACCTTGGTCTCGATGTTCAGCTTGACGCGCTTCGCACGGTAGCTCTTGACCAGGCCGAGGACATCCTTGAGCTCGACCATGCGAAAGCCCTTGATCTGCTCCTGTTCGGGATAACCGGGCAGCTGCTGGTACCCGCAGTCCATGCTCTTGATCTGCGCGAGGGTCAGGTCCTTGACGTACTTCCCGACGTACGGGTACTGGGCGTCCCCCGGGGCCACCGGCCCGGTGTCCCTGCACTTCTGGGCGCTGATCTGCCGGTCGTGGTTGACGACCACCCTCTGGTCCCTGGTGATCTGGGTGTCCAGCTCCAGGGTGCTGACACCGAGGCGTATGGCCTTGCCGAAGCCTTCGAGGGACTCCTCCGTGGTCAGGCCGAGGCCTCCGCGGTGTGCCTGGAGGTCGAAGGCAGCGCCCCGAGAGGGCTGGTGGTCGTGATGGGCCGCGTCCGCCCCGGCGGACGTCGCCGGGACGGCGAGGGCGGGAAGAAGGGCCAGGGCGGCGACTGTGCGCTTGAGGGGCATGCGTGCCTCGTCTCTGTCGTACCGGATGCCGGGAAGCCAATCGAAGGAGGGCGACCGGTAGGCACAGGAGCCGTGTGGCCGTGGTGAACGCGCGCGAAACGGTGTCCACCGAGCGGCCTGGGGCCAGTCGGACCGGTGACGGCTGGCACCACCCGGCCGGGCTCTCCTCCTGTGCGGACTGTCGCCGGGAACGGCACTCGTCCGTCGCCGTCATGCTCCACGCGCGACGCGACGCTTGATAGGCAAGCAGATACTTGCCTATGGTGGTTCCGTGGCGGAGGATGTTTTCAAGGCGCTGGGTGACCCGACCCGTCGGCGCATCCTCGACGCGCTGTCCGAACGCGATGGCCAGACCCTGTTCGAGATCTGCACGCGACTGGTGACCGAACACGGACTCGGGCTGTCGCGCCAGGCCGTCAGCCAGCACCTGTCCGTACTGGAATCGGCGGGCCTGGTCCGTTCGCGACGCCAGGGACGCTACAAGTTCCACGATCTGGACACCGAACCACTGCAACAGATCGTGACCCGATGGCTCAGGCCCGACAAGACGGCCCGACACGACGGAGAGCACCCATGAAGATTCACCTGTCGAGCGTCTTCGTCGACGACCAGGACAAGGCCCTGCGCTTCTACACGGAGGTGCTGGGCTTCGTGAAGAAGACGGAAGTCCCCCTGGGCGAGGACAAGTGGCTGACCGTGGTCTCGCCGGAGGCCCCCGACGGCGTCGAACTACTGCTGGAGCCCGACAGCCATCCTGCGGTGAGGCCCTACAAGACGGCTCTGGTCCTCGACGGCATCCCGGCCACCTCCTTCGCCGTGGACGACGTACACGCGGAGTTCGACCGGCTGCACGGGCTCGGAGTGCGCTTCACCCAGGAACCGCTGGAGATGGGCCCGGTCACGACGGCCGTGTTCGACGACACCTGCGGCAACCTCATCCAGATCGTGCACAGCGAACAGCCCTGACGCCATCGGGGAGGTGGCGTGGGGCGCGGGAGGTGGGCCCGCGCGACGGATCGGCCCTGTAGGCGATGCGGCATCATGAGGTCATGCGGACCCGACCTGTGCTCGTCTACGACGGAGACTGCGCCTTCTGCACCTCCTCGGTGGTCTTCGCCGAACGCCGTCTGCGGCCCGACTGCGAGAGCACGCCCTGGCAGTTCGCGGACCTGGCGCCCCTCGGCGTCACGCGAGAGCGTGCCGCGTACGAACTGTTGTGGATCACCCCGACCGGGACGGTGCACGGCGGGGCCCAGGCCGTCGCAAAGCTGCTGCTGAGCGCCGGAGGAGGGTGGAGCGTCCTGGGCGCCCTGCTCACGCTGCCGCCCGTCCGATGGATCGCCCACGGCGCCTACCGACTCGTCGCCGACCACCGCGAACGGATGCCCGGTGGCACACCCGCCTGCGCCGTGCCCGCAGGACAACGGCCAGGTGCGCACGGCTCACGGCCGCCGAGCACGAGCTGACCCTGTCGACGAGGACCGACCGGACTCTTCGGAGGTCCGGGCGCCGAATCCTCGCCGTACGCGCGAAGGGCCGTACCCGCGTCCACCGCCCCGGCCGGGAGAACGGCTCGTTCCGGCCGCTCACGCCCGGATGAAACCGCCGCCCGATGGGGAGCAACAGGCGGTATCACTCGACGGGGAGGCGCACGCGTGAGCACAGCACTGCTGATGGCCCTGGTGGCCGCAGTCGCCGGGGCCGTCGTCACCGGACTGGTGCGTACCGGACGTCGGGAGGCGCGGGCCGAGAAGGTGCGGCTGGCCGAGGACGCACGACGGCGGGCACGACGGACACTGGACACGGTCTGGGAGATGGACGACCGCGAGTTCGAGGAGTACGTCGCGGAACTGTGCCGCCGGGACGGATGCACCGAGGTGCGGCGCGTGGGTGGCGCCGGTGACCTGGGCGCCGACGTGATCGGCCTCCTGCCGGACGGCAGGAGACTGGTCGTCCAGTGCAAGCGCTACGCGAAGCACCGGACCGTCGGCAGCAGGGACATCCAGACCTTCAACGGGACCGCCCGGGCGCACCACGGCGCCGACGTGCCGCTCTTCGTCGCCTCCTGCGTCTTCACCGCCCCGGCCAGGAAGTTCGCCGACACACAGCGCCTGACCCTCATCGACGTCGACCTGCTCGGATTCTGGAACAGCGGTACCGCGCTCACCTCGTTCCTCGACCTCGACATCGGCCGGTCCGGGAACAACCGGAAGCTCCCCCCGGACTACGGCTGACGGGCGCCCGCGATGCCCCCACTCCCCCGTAACCCCAACAAGGCACGCATCGCCGCGCACAGGACCTGGGGCGTGGCTCCGGTGTTCGTCGACTGCGGTGCGTTCGCCGGTCCGGGCGTGATCATCGCCCTGACGTCGACTGCGGTACGACAGGCCGAACTGCCGCGGTGGCGAACCGCTTCGATGCGGCGGTGAGACCGCCACCAAGCCCCTCCCCAACCTGATCACCGGTTGCCCTTTGAGGAAGAATGAGCTTAGGGTTACCTAACTTTTACTCGATGTCCGAGGGGCGCACCGTCCGCGCGTGCCGGCCGCGTGCCGACGGTGCGCATCGGCGGGACGCCCCACGGCCCCATCACCCCGGCCACCAGTGGACACGCGGCGTGGCGGCTTCGCGCCCCAGACCGCGTGCGCCTCGACGGAGGCGCGCCTCCAGGGAGAACAGCACACATGTCCTCGCTCAATCGCCGTGTCCGCCGAGCGGCCGCGACCGCCGTGGCGCTCGCGGTCGGCAGTGCCCTCACCCTGACCGGATCCGCCACGGCGGTGGCCCCCGGCTCACAGGCCGGCTCGCACGTCACTTCGGTGCCGCTCGCGCAGGGTCTCTACCAGTCCGCCTACTCGGCGCGCAACGACACGCTGTGGGCCACTTCCGCCATGGGACAGCCGCCGGCCCCGGTGACCGGGTCCCGGTTGCTGAGGATCGACCCCGGCACCCTCGAAGTGGAGGCGGCGTACACACCTCCCACGAACGGCACCGTCGAAGCCGTGTACGGAATCGACGTGGACGACGAGCACAACACCGTCTGGGTCACCAACACCCGGAACAACTCGGTCGCCGTCTACAGCCAGAGGACCGGCAGGCACCTCGCCACCCGTCCGGATGTGAACCACTCCCGCGAGGTCGTCGTGGACGAGGTCCGCGACGTCGTGTGGGCCACCGCTTTCGGTGACGGCGCCCTCGTCGCCTTCGACAGCCGCACGTTCGAGGAGGTCGAGCGTGTCACCGTGGAGGGGAGCGGCCCGACCGGGCTCGCGGTGAACGAACGGACCGGGGCGGTCTACGCCGCCGATTTCACCAACAGCCGTATCATCGAGGTCACTCCTGGCTCCCGGACGCCGCGGCTGATACCCACCGGCGGCGGACCGCTCTCGGTCGCCCTGTCCAAGGACGGGCGTACCGCCTACACCGCCGACCAGACCTCGGGAACCCTCTCCGTGGTCGACCTGCGCAAGGGCGCTGTCACCAGGTCGGTGCCGACCGGCGAAGGCGCGAAGTCCGTTGCCACGGAGCCGTGCTCCGGCCGCGTGCTGGTCGTGAACCGGCTGGCAGCGGGGGTGTCGGTGGTCGATCCGCGTACGGGAACCGTCGTGGAGACGGTGACCACCGACGCCCTCCCCAACCACGTCAGGACGACCGGGACCGGCACCGCCTACGTCCTCGACAAGTCCGCCGCGGGCCCGGAGGGTGAGGACGGACTGACCCGGATACGCCTGGGCTCCGCCACGCAGGCCCCGCACGCGGCGGCGGGGAAGCGTCGCGGGTGCTGACCGTGAGGCACGGGGGACGCGGCAGCGCTCCCCCCGCGTCACCACGGCGGTCCTCGGGACCGGCCACGTCCAGAAGCACTCCGCGACCGGTCCGAGCGCTGATCCGCGAACGTCAGGGGCGGTAACGCAGCGGGTGGTCCGCGGGTACCTCGGTCAGCACGATGCGGTGGCCGTCCGGGTCGGCGATCCACATCTCGATCAGCCCCCAAGGCTCCTGGACAGGCGGGCGGAGCACGACGGCCCCACTCCGTGACACCTCTTCGTAGGCCTCGGCGCAGTCGGCGACCTGCATCCACAGCCGCAGGGTCTCGGTCGGCGGAGCGTCCGAGCGTCCCGAGACCTCGAGGAATCCGCCGCCGAGGAAGTAGACGGTTCCGCGCTCGGGCCCGGTGCCGAACTCCCGGTAGACGGCCAGCCCGAGCGTACGGCCGTAGAAGTCGCGGGAGACCTCCGGGTCACGGGGCCTCAGCAGAATCCGGCTGCTCAGTACGTGCATGGCTGAGACCCTACGTCGACGGCGGCGCCGGAGCCCTCCCCCGGCGCGTCTGCCAGGCAGGCACCGTTCAAAGGATGTGCGACGTCGAGGCTGCGCGATGCTCAGGAGGCCTCGACCGCGGCTTTGATCCGCTGCCCGAAGGCCGGAGCGTCCTTCCGCGCGGCAGCGGCGGCGAAGCCGACCAGGAGCTTGCCCAGACGATGTCCTTCCAGATCGTTGAAGATTCGAACCTTGGTCCGGTCACCGGCCAGGGGCTCAAGGTCGTACCCGCCCTCCCTCGCCGTCACCAGGTTCGTCGACTGTTCCTGCCAGCGGATCCGGGTCGGTGCGACGAGCTCGCTGATCCTGAACTCGCGCCGGGTCGTCATGCCCGCGTCCTTCACCGTGCTCCGGAAGACTGTGCCCACCGCCGTCGGCCCGGTCGGTGTCTTCGAGATGCTCTGCACACGCGGGCTGAACTTCCTGTCGTTCTCACCGTCGGCGAGAAACGCGTACACATCGGCGACAGGGCGGTCGACCTCGACCGCCACCTCGAACCTGGCCATGCCTTCTCCTCTCGCGGGACGGGTGCGGACGCGGCGCGGCCCACCCGTGCCGGGTGCTCCCTCCAAGGATCCGGGCTGGGGGCCCCGTCGGCAGCCGGTCGGGCACCTTCCGCGTGCAAACGGGTGTCCGGGCTCCCTGGGCAGCCGGGCGACCAGGGCTCACGGGGTCCCCGGGCGGCCGGTGCGTGGGGATGCCCGGACTCCGGGCATCCCCACGATCTCAGTGCGCGATGCCGTCGATCAGGTCGCGTGCCCCCTGGCGCAGGAGCGCCACGGCGACCGAGGTGCCGAGAGTGGCGGGGTCGAGCGGCCCCGCCCATTCGTGTGCGTTGAGGACGGTCTTGCCGTCAGGTGTGAACACACAGGCCCGAAGGGAGAGATCGCCGTTGCGGTGCGCGGTGGCGTACCCCGCGATCGGGGAGTTGCAGTGCCCCTGGAGGACGTGGAGGAACATGCGCTCGGCCGTGATCTCCCGGTAGGTGCCGGGGTGGTTGAGCGCACCGACGGCGTCGATGGTCGCCGTGTCGTCCTCCCGGCACTGGAGGGCGAGGACGCCCGCTCCGATCGGCGGGCACATCACCTCAGGGCCGAGGACGTCGCTGATCACGTCGGGGCGGCCGATGCGGTGGAGGCCGGCGACCGCCAGGAGGAGCGCGTCGACCTCGCCCGCCGCGAGCTTCGCCAGCCTGCGGTTGGCGTTCCCACGGAAGGGAACACACTCCAGTTGCGGGTGCGAGGCCGCGAGCTGCGCCACCCGGCGGACGGAGGAGGTGCCGATGCGCGTGCCGTCGGGAAGCTGGTCGAGCGTCAGCCCTTCCGGATGGACGAGGGCGTCACGGATGTCGTCGCGCTTCAGGAAGGCGGCGAACGTCGTGCCGGCCGGCAACGGGCGGTCGGCGGGGATGTCCTTGACACAGTGCACGGCGAGGTCCGCCTCACCGGCCAGCAGTGCGGCGTCGACCTCCTTGGTGAAGGCCCCTTTGCCCTCGACCTGCGAGAGGTCCCCCAGCCACCGGTCGCCCGTGGTGCTGACGGGCACCACCTCGGTGACGGTCGCGGGATGCAGGACGGCGAGTTCGGCCCGGACACGCTCGACCTGGGCGAGGGCCATGGGTGAGTCGCGCGAGACGATACGGATCAGCTCAGGGACGGACATGGTGTCCACGATAGTCCGCCGGACTCGAGCGCCGATCGTCCGACGCGAGTCGTTGACCGTCGCACGTCACGCTTGCGGCCAGGGGCAGAAGAAGACGATCGACATCGATTTCAAGCCGCGTTACGGGGCTGCCGCAGAGGTCTGCGCAGAGCATTACAGTCCGCCCCACGACGCGGCAAAAGGGCTTCAATCACGCAGAGTTGTTCATCCGCATGATCAGTAAGGGGCCTTTGCCCCGAAGACCGCGCACCATCTCCCGTCGGTGCGGGTGTCCTGCGAACGCCCCGGCTGGCCGATATCTCGCCCTGCGGTCTTGCCTCACTCCCCCGAGGACTGTCAGCCGCACCACGAGATACCTAGCATGGCGTTTCGACAACCGACTTCTTCTCTATGAACCGCGAGGGGCTGGATGAGCAACGGGGACACCTCCATTCCGAAGAACATCGATGTGAACGTGCCGAGCGTCGCGCGGATGTACGACTACTACCTGGGCGGAAAGGACAACTACCCCGCCGACCGCGTCGCGTGCGAGCAGTTGCTGGAGGTCGTACCGAGCACCAAGGTCCTGGCGGTGAACAACCGGCGCTTCCTGCGCCGTGTCGTCCACCATCTGGCGTCCGAGTACGGGATCCGTCAGTTCATCGACCACGGATCCGGCCTGCCGACCCAGGACAACGTCCACCAGGTCGCGCAGCTCGTGGATCCCGACGCCAGGGTCATCTACATCGACAGTGATCCCATCGTCCTGGCACACGGCAGGGCGATACTCGAGGAGAACGACAGGACCGCCGTGATCCAGGCGGACATGCGGGACACCGACGGTATCCTCGGCCACCCGGAGGTGACCCGGCTGATCGATTTCGACAAGCCGGTGGCCGCCCTGTTCGTCTCGGTGATGCACTGCATCCCGGACGAGGACGACCCTGCCGCCCTGGTGCGCCGGGTCGCCGACAGACTGGCGCCTGGAAGCTTCCTGGTGGTGTGTCAGCTGGTGAGCGAGGACAAGGCGACGCGCGACTTCGTCACGGACTTCATGGCGAAGAGCACCGGAAACCAGTGGGGCAGGGTGCGCCGCCAGGACGACGTCCGGGAATTCCTCGAAGGCCTGGAGGTACTGGAGCCCGGCCTGGTGGAGGTCTCGACCTGGCGGCCGGACTCCGATCTCGCGCCGAAGCAGGAGACCCAGGAGTGGATCGAGTACGGCGGTGTCGGCCGCAAACGGTGACGCGCCCCGAGTGACGGCTCCGGGCGGGGTGGGCGCTCAGGCGTAACGCTTGAGCGCCTGCCTCAGCAGTTCCCTGCTCGCGACCGGGCTCGGGGACTGGGCGCTCAGGGAGTCCAGGATCCACCGGTACTCGTCCGTACTCTCCGGCTTGTTGACGGACGTGGCGTTGGTCAGGTGCTCGATGTACGCGACGTCGGGGAGCCCTTCCATCGCGAACCTGAGATACGTGATGCCGTTGCCCGGAGAGGTGTGAGCAGTCACATCGAACGGGGCGACCTGCACGATCACATGGGGCAGTTCGGTCATCTCCAGGAGATGGGCGAGCTGTTCGCGCATCACGGCGGCGCCGCCCGTCGGGCGCATCAACACCGCCTCGTCCAGCAGGACCCAGAGTTTCGGTGCGTCGCAGCGGCTGAGCAACTCCTGTCGCTTGAGCCGTAGTTCGACCCTGCGCCGGGTGAGCTCCTCCGATTCGAGTGCGTGCCCGGAACGCACCACGGCGTGGGCGTAGGCAGCCGTCTGGAGAAGGCCTGGAATGTAGTGGCCCTCGTATGTACGGATGGAGGCCGCGGCCTCCTCGAGACCGACCAGCGGCTCGAACCAGTCCGGCAGTACGTCGGCGAAGCTTCGCCACCATCCGCGCTGCCCGGCCCTGCGCACCAGGTCGATGAACTCGTCGGTGCGAGCGGGATCAGACACACCGTAGAGCGCCAGGAGATCGACCGCGTCGCGCTCCTTGCACGGAGAGTGCCCCGTCTCCATACGGCTGATCTTGGCGATGGAGCACCGGATACGGGTGGCGGCGGCCTCGGTCGTGAGACCCGCCTCGCCACGCAGCCGCCGCAGTTGCGCACCCAGAACCAGGCGCAGTGCCGTGGGACTTGCCCCCGAGGCCGTGGCGAGCGCGGGCCTCGGTGACGGCTGCAGTGGTTCGATGCCGGGCATGCGGGGCTCCTGAAGGCGGACGTCTTGACGCCAGTGTGCCATCAGGAGCCCCAGGAAAGGCCGTTCGGTGCGAAGTACGGCGGATTTTCAGCCGGTCGGCGCCGCGCGGGCCCAACCACTCAGGCTCTGGAGCCCTCCTGGTGGTGGGTCCTCAGCCGGCTATGCCGTCGAAGTCGCCGTCCCGCACACCGGCCAGAAACGCACGTACCTCGGCCCCGGTGTACACGAGGGCGGGCCCTTCCGGATGCCTGGAGTTGCGCACCGCCACCTCACCGCCGGGCAGCAGTGCCATCTCGACACAGTTCCCGCTCGGATTGCTGTGATGGCTCTTCCTCCACTCCACGCCGGTCAGGGAGTTGGCGGGGACACCGTTGTCGATGTGTTGCATGCGGTTCATTCCTTTTCGACTGTCTGCTCTGTTCCTCACGTGCGCGCCGAGGCGCCTACCCGCGCCGGGTGAACAGATGTCCTCCGCTCACACCCCCGTGTGCAATTTCCGATGCAATTGCACACGGAACGCGAACGGCGAGGATACTAGTGGCCGTCGGGCCCCCACGGAACCTCGCACCGGCCTTCACCGGAGGGTGATCAGCGCTCATGCACTCGGAGAACACACCACCACGCCACGTGACCGTCACCCCCGCGCCCTGTCGGGCGGTCGGAGATCCTCACGACGAGCTGGCCCGCGATCTCGGGATCAGAGCGCCCGGATTCACCACGCGCGGCCTGGGGCCCGATCCCGAAAGCCTGCGGCAGGCAAGGGAGTTCGTCCGCGATTCGCTCGAACGGTGGGGCCTGAGGTCGTGCGCGGACGAGGTCGCCCTCGTCGCGGGTGAGCTGATGAGCAACGCGGTGTGCCACGGACTTCCTCCCGCGGCCGCGTCCACGGCGCGACTCGGCCTCGCGCGACAGGACAGCACGCTGGTCTGCGCGGTGAACGACCCCAGTCCGGAGCTGCCCGTACTGCGGGCCGAGGACGAGTTCCTGGAACGCGGCAGGGGAATGCGCATCGTCGACGCGCTGAGCAGTTCCTGGGGCTGGTCACGGCCCACCCGCGCGGGCAAGACCGTCTGGGCCAGGATCGCCGTACCCCGGGAGCCCGGGGATCACAGCCCGGCGAGCGCCACCCAGGCGTCGGCGAGCAGCCTGTGCCCGAGCGGCGTCGGGTGCACCCCGTCCCCCGCGATGTGCTCCGGCCCGCCCGCCGTGCGCGCGGCCTGGTTGAGCAGACCGTCCGCGGCCAACAGGGCGGCATCGAATTCCTCGGCCAGCCTGCGGACCGTCTGAATCCTGGGATCGAGGTCCTCGCGCCAGGCCCACTGCTCGTCCCGCACCGGGACCAGGAAGGGCTCGACGAGGATCAGCTGGGCGTCCAGGCCGTCGCGCACCTGGGTGAGGATGGCTCGGTAGTCGTTCTCGTACGAGCGGACCGAGGTGGCTTCACCGGAGTCGTAGCGGCGCCAGGTGTCGTTCACGCCGATCAGGACGGAGACCACGTCCGGCCGGAGGTCCATCGTGTCCTCGCGCCAGCGGGCGCGCAGATCCGAGACCCGGTCACCGCCGACCCCCCGGTTGACGAAGGTGATGCCGCTGTCCGGGCGGGCGGATCGCGCGAGATCGGCCGCTCTGCGCGCGTAGCCCAGCCCGAGCGGACTGTCCGGTTCCGTCAGCCGGCCCACGTCGGTGATGCTGTCCCCCTGGAACAGGACGACTGCCGAATCGTGCAGGCTGATGGCCACGCGGTGCTCCGTACGGTCGGGATCGAGAGGTACCGTGCCGATTCTGCCCGCCGGAGACCGGACCAGGCCTAACGCGCGGCGGCCGGGACGCTCATCGTGCTGAAGTCGAGCACGCGGTCCACCTCTTCAAGGGTCGCCTCGGCCACCCGCCGGACCTCGGCCGGAACGTCGCCCTGCTCCTCCACCAGTCCGGCGTAGATCGGCGCCTCGGATGCCTCTGCGAAACTCACGTGAAACTGCCTAACGATCGGTTATCCCCGCCAATCAGCGGAAACGGGAGCTGAGTGTACGCGTCGCCCAGCAGCCGCCTCGGGGCGGACCCCGGGGAACGGGCCGAGGCCTCGGAAATCCCGTTGTCGGCGGGGACTGCGACTGCGAGACCGTTTCCGCCGAAGAGGCGGAGCCCAGCGCCCGGAGCGTCGACCTCCGGACCCGGATGCCGCAGGTCCGGCTCCCGCCTCCCTTGCGCGACGTGTGCCCCCACCCCGTGCGGGTGGGGGCACACGATCCACTACTCGATGACGAGCTCGACCTCGATGTTGCCCCGGGTGGCCTTGGAGTAGGGGCAGTAGGCGTGCGTCGCCTCCACCAGCCGGCGGCCGGTCTCACCCTCGAGCGCCTCGGGCAGCTCGACACGCATGACGACGGCCAGGCCGAAACCCTCCCCGTCCTTGCCGATCGAGACCTCGGCCGTCACGGCGACGTCCTTGGTGTCGACCTTCATCTCGCGGGCCACCGAACTCATCGCGCTGGCGAAGCAGGCCGCGTACCCGGCGGCGAAGAGCTGCTCCGGGTTGGTGCCCTCGCCGTTGCCCCCGAGGGCGGGCGGCAGTGCCAGCGCGAGGTCGATCCGGCCGTCCGAGCTCACGGCCCGGCCCTCGCGGCCGTTCGCGGTGGCGGCGGCGGTGTACAGCGCGTCCATGGGGAGACCCTCTCTCGTACGACGGTGACCGAGGACCGGCCACCCACAAAAGAGTGCCACACAATTCAATTGCACACAACTGAATGATGGACGGCAAGCTACTCTGGACCTATGAGGCCACCGCCATCCGCCGCCCCCGACCTGACCGGCCTGCCGGACACCGAGCTGCTCCGGCTGGACCACCAGGTCTGCTTCTCCCTGCAGGCGGCGTCCCGCGCCTTCGGCGGCGTCTACCGGGAAGCGCTCAAGGATCTGGGGCTCACCTACCCGCAGTACCTGGCGATGATGGTGCTCTGGGAGCACGGACCGCTGCCGGTCAAGACGATCGGCGAGCGGCTCCACCTGGACTCGGGCACCCTCTCCCCGCTGCTGAAGAGGCTGGAGTCGGCCGGCCTCGTCAGGCGCGAGCGCAGTCCCGAGGACGAGCGGTCGGTGACCGTCCACCTCACCGACGCGGGGACCGGCCTGCGGGAGCGCGCGCTCCCCGTTCCCCGGTCGATCCTGAGAGCGACCGGTCTCTCGGTCGAGGAGGTGCTCGCGCTGCAGGAGACCCTGGGACGGCTCACGGAGTCGCTCGGCCGCGCGGGCTGACCGGGCCCCGTACGTATGGCCGGGGCGCCGCGCACGGGCCGTACGGGAGGGCCGGGGCGCAGCGCTCGCCGGACCTTCACCACCGAAATATGATGCAGGGACCAATCGCAACGCGGAGCGGCCCATGAATCGGCGTCGAACTCCCCGGTCGGCGAGCGCCGAGGACCTGCTCAGCACCTTGCAGCACCTGACCGCGCGTGCCCGCCAGGAAGTGGAACTGCACCAGGCCCGCGTCGAACTGGCGCAGGCCCTGCAGCGCAAGATGCTGCCCGCGACGCTCCCCTCCTTCCCAGGGCTCCGGACGGCCGCCCGCTACGCACCGGCACGTGACGGACTGGACATCGGCGGCGACTGGTACGACGGCTTCCTGCTGCCGGACGGGTCTCTCGGGCTCGCCATAGGTGACGTCCAGGGCCACGACGTGGAGGCGGCGGCCTTCATGGGGCAGATCCGGATCGCCATGCGCGCGGTCGCCAGTTCGGCCGCCGATCCGGGTGAGGTCGTGGGGCGTACGAACGACCTGATCATGTCGATGGACTCCACGCTCTTCGCGACGTGCTCGTTCCTCCGCCTGGACCCCAGGACCCGGGAGCTGCGCAGCGCCCGCGCGGGTCACGTCGCGTGTGTCTGGGCGACCGCCGACGGCCGCTCGGGGATCACCGCCGACGCCGGCGGCCTCCCGCTGGGCATAGAACTCCATCAGCACTACCCCGTCACCCGGCGCGACCTGGACGTCGACGGAGCCTTCGTCCTGCTCACCGACGGAGTCGTCGAGGGACCGTCGCTGACCATCGACGACGGGCTGGACCGGATCAGGCGCCTGGTGAGCGCCCACGTGCTGGCCGACGCCGAGGAACTGGCCGACCGGGTGCTCCAGGCGGCCGTGTTCACGGGGCACGAGGACGACGCCGCCGTCCTCGTCCTGCGGCACGGCGCCGTGACAGCCTGACCACGCGGACACGCCACCGCGCGTGTCACGGCGGCCCGCAGTCGCGGGCGGTGTCTGATGAGATGCGTGATCCGCAGGGAGAGAACCAGACGCCGAGTCGTGATCGTTCTGCAGATGCTGGGCATCGCCGCCGCCTACTACGCCGCCGGACAGCTCGGTCTGCTCAGACAGGTCGAGGTGCGGAGCTCGGTCGTCACCCCGCTGTGGCCGCCCAGCGGGATCGCCGTCGCGGCGCTGCTGTACCTGGGACTCCGGATCTGGCCCGGGATCGCCCTCGGCGCCCTGCTGACCATCATCTCGATCAGTGACGGTCTCACCTGGTGGGGTGTCGTCATCGCGGCGGGCAGCGCACTCGCCCCCTTGTGCTCCTTCCTGGCGCTGCGCGCGGTGGGGTTCCGTGCGGAGCTCGACCGGCTGCGCGACGGGGTCGCCCTCGTGTTCCTCGGGGCCCTGGGCGGCATGCTCATCAGTGCCACGGTCGGCGCCGGGACTCGGATGCTGAGCGGCGCGCTGCCGGCCGACCAGTTCTGGCCGGTCTGGTCGGCCTGGTGGGCGGGCGACGCGATGGGCGTGCTGATGGTCACCCCCCTGCTGCTGGTCCTGCGCCGGGCACGTCCGCCCGGCCGGGACGCCCGGTGGGCGGAGGCCTCGGCACTCGCGGTCGTCGCGGTCGGGGCGACGATCGTCGCGACCAGGAGCCCGCTCCCCATGATCTATGTGATCTTCCCCGTGCTGATCTGGGCAGCCCTGCGTTTCCAACTGGCCGGCAGCGCCCCGTGCGCCCTCTTCATGTCCGTCATGGCGATCATCGCGGGGACCGACGGCGCGGGGCCGTTCTCCGACGACTCGGTGCTCGAGGTGATGCTCAACCTGTGCATTCTCAACGGCTGTGTGGCGCTCACCGCACTGCTGCTGGCGGCGATCGTGACCGAGCACAACAACATCCGTCACGAGACGGAGGTGGCGTGCGAGGAGCTGGCCGCGCTGGTGGAGGAGCTGGCACCACGTCCGTCGAAGGGGGGCCGGCCGGACGAGCCGCAGGGCGAGCCGGGCTGAACAGGACGCACGCGGCCGACGCCACCGGGCCCACTCGGCCCGCGAGCGCCGCCTTCCGCTCGGCTGGTACGAGCCAGGGCCTCAGGCGGTACGGGGGAAGTGGTGCGCCATGAAGTCGTTCCGGAAGGTTCCGGCACGGTCGAACCGCTCGGCCAGCCGCTCGAAGTCGGCGTGGTGCCGGTACAGATCCCGCAGTGTGCCGGGCGGGGTGGTGAACACCTTGCCCCAGTGCGGCCGGGCCCCGTAGGGCGCGAGAGCCTCCTCCACGACCCCGAGGACAGGCGTCACGGCCGCGGTGTCGGGCACCCAGGTGAAGTGGAACGCGACGGAGTCCCGGCCCTCGGCAGGACTGAGCCACAGGTCGTCGGCGGCCACGGTCCGGATCTCGCCGATCTGGAGCAGATGCGAGAAGCGCTCCCGGACGCGGTCCAGGGCCTCGTAGGCCGCCACCGCGTCACGCCGGGCGACGAAGTACTCGGACTGCAGCTCATCCCCGTTGCTCGGGGTGAATTCGAGCCGGAAGTGGGGAAGCCTGGCGTGCCAGGGGCCGGGCACGCCCTGCTGCTGTGTGCAGTGCTCGGCCGACATGCCTGGGACCGGGTGCCTGGGCCCCTCCGCGAGCTTCGCTCCGTGCCACACGTCCGGGAGGGTGCGGGGCCCGGCCTCCGCGACGCGTGCCTTGAGCCACACCTGGTCGATCGCGCCGCCGTGCCAGCCGGTGAAGAGGCTGACGCTGTACGCCGCGGACATCACCTCGTCGAACCGGCCGAGAAGCTGATCCTGCGGGAGGCCCTCGTACACCCACTGCTGCATTTCGAACGCGGGTACGAGATCCAGGGTCAGACGGGTCACCACCCCCAGTGCGCCCAGGGAAACCACGGCACCGGCGAAATCGGCGTCGCCGCGCTCCAGCGACACCAGGCCGCCGTCCGCGGTGACGAGATCCAGGGCGCGCACGGCGCCGGCCAGAGCCCGGTTGCCCACGCCCGACCCGTGCGTCCCGGTGGCGCACGCGCCTGCTACCGAGATGTGGGGCAGGGAGCCGAGGTTGTGCAGGGCGAACCCGCTGCGGTGCAGGGTCCCGGTCAGCTCACCGAAGCGCAGCCCGGCGCTCACCGTCACCGTCCCGGCACCCTCGTCGATCTGGACGGAACGAGGCAGTCCGGCGACCGAGACGAGGTCGCCCGCGGTGTCGGCGACGGTGTTGAAGGAGTGGCCCGTGCCCAGCGCCCGCACCGCCGTACCGGCGGCCACCACGTCCTGGAGCTCGGCCACCGAGGTGGGTGTGTGCAGCTGTCTGGCGCCGAAGGTGATGTTGCCGGCCCAGTTCGTCTGCCGGGCGGACGGGGCGGGCGCCGAATGGTCGATCATGGCTCCGGAGCTTACGCTCTGCCGGTTCGCGGCCTCAGGGCTTGCGTGCCACGCCGCTGACCGCGTGACTCGGGGGTGCGCCCCCGCTCCTGCCGGGGTCGGGCCGCCACCGCGATGTCCGGACCACACCCGGTTCGACCAGCTCCAGGCCGTCGAAGAACTCGGCGATCCTCGCCGGGCTGCGCAGGTGGTACGAGCTCGCGGAACGGGCGTTGTACGCCTCGATCGCGTGGCTCATCGTGGCGCTCGTGTCCGTGCCGTCGGCGAGGAGCAGATGGCTTCCCGACGGCAGCGCGGTGATCAGCCTGGTGACGAGGGCCCACGGGTCCTCCTCGTCCGGCAGCTGTCCCATGATCCCGAGCATCGTCAGACCGACGGGACGGTCGAGGTCCAGGGTCCGGGCGGCCTCCCGGAGGATGAGGCCGGGATCGCGCACATCCGCGTCCACGTACGCGCACGCGCCCTCGGGGGTGCTGGTGAGCAGCGCGCGGGCATGCGTCAGGACCAGGGGGTCGTTGTCGACGTAGACCACCCTGCACCCGGGTGCCGTCCGCTGGGCGACCTCGTGCGTGTTGTTCGCGGTGGGCAGACCGGTGCCGATGTCGAGGAACTGCCGGATTCCGGCTTCGCCCGCCAGGTACCGGACGGCTCGCGCGAGGAACGCGCGCTGGTCACGCGCGATTCCGGCGATGTCGGGGAACGCGCTGATGATCATCTCGCCGGCCTCGGCGTCGGCGGGGTAGTTGTCCTTCCCGCCCAGCAGGTAGTTCCAGACGCGGGCGGAGTGCGCCTCGTCCGTCCGTAGCGGGTCGGCGGGCGGCCTTCGGTCGGCGGTCATGTGCGAACACCCCTCACACACCTCGACCCCGCGCAGCCGGCGCGCGCCCGGGCGCGTGCACTGCCCGGGGGCTCAGTACGGCAGGGGCCGTCCGGACGGTGTGCGCAGATCGAGCGGGGGCGGCCCCGTGGGGGGTCGCGGACGGCGGACGATCTGGATGCGGCCCACGGCCACCACCTCCTCCTGGTAACCCGGTATCTGCCCATCCAGCCGCCCTTCACACGTCGCGAGCCGTCTCTGGGCCGTCGGCCTGTCCTCGGGGATGCGGACGGGGCCATGTGCGGTGACCCTGGGTGGGTGGGGGAAGCCGAGCCTGAGGAGGATCCGCCATGTCCGCGATGGACAAGATCAAGAAGATGCTGAAGGGCCACGAGGACCAGGCCGGAAAGGGTGTCGACAAGGCCGGTGACATGATCGACGACCGGACCGGGGGCAAGTACGCCAAGCACGTCGACACCGGCCAGGACAAGCTCAAGCAGCAGCTCGGCACCGACCGCGACCAGGACGGTCCGCCCCGCACCTGACAGCGGATCGCGCCGCCCGGTCCCGCCGGGCGGCGCTTCGTCCGCCCTTCCGGTCCCGCGTCCCTGGCCCGTCGACGGCCGGGGCCTCCGGCGCCCGTGCCCTGCCTTCGGGACGTACGGAATCAGGAGCGGATCTCGAGCATGCGCCCGGATTCCTGTTATCGTCCCCGCCGCACAGCGTCTCCCGAGTGTGGGAAGTGACGGAACAGGACCCCGGAAGAGTGAGCACAGCATGGGCGAGGCACGCGAGACGGCGTTGATCAAGGCTGCTCGGAAGGGCGATACGGAGGCACAGGACCGGCTCGTCGCGGCCTACCTGCCGCTCGTCTACAACATCGTCGGCCGCGCGTTGAACGGTCACACCGACGTCGACGACGTCGTTCAGGACAGCGTGCTGCGCATGCTCCGGGGGCTGCCGTCGCTGCGCTCCCCGAAGAGTTTCCGGTCGTGGTTCGTGGCGATCACCATGAACGAGATACGCGGCTACCGGCGTCAGCGCGGTACCGGGGACATATCCGCCGACCCGCTGGGAGACGCCTACGACGTCGTCGATCCCGCCGCCGACTTCGTCGAGCTGACGATCGTGCGGCTCGGCCTGACCGGGCAGCGCCGCGAGGCGGCCGAAGCCACCCGGTGGCTGGACGACGACGACCGCGAGCTGGCGTCGCTGTGGTGGCTGGAGACGGCCGGCGAGCTGACCAGGGCCGAGGTCGCGGACGCCCTCGACCTGTCGCCCCAGCACACCGCGGTACGGGTCCAGCGGATGAAGGAGCGGCTGGAGGCCTCTCGGGTCGTGGTCCGCGCGCTCACCGCGGACCCGCGCTGCGTCCTGCTGGAGGACCTGGCGGCGCGGTGGGACGGGGTGCCCTCCGCCCTCTGGAGAAAGCGGTTGGCCCGCCACGCCCGTGAGTGCACGGTCTGCGCGGGGCACCGGTCGGGGCTGGTTCCGGCGGAGGGACTCCTGGTCGGGCTCGCCCTGGTACCCGTCGCCGCGTCCGCCGGTGGCTCCGGGACCGATCTCCTGCCGACGGCGTTTCTTCCCGCGGCCGCTACGGGCGCCGCATCCGGGCCGGGACGCGCCGAACGCCGCAGGGACGGTGCCCGGCGCCGCCGGCGCACCACCGTTGTCGCGGGACTGGTGGCGGTCAGCGTCCTGGGGGGCGGCGGAGCTGCCGTCCACCTCTACACCGACGACGGCGACGAGGGACCGGCGACCGCCGTCACCCCTCTCGCCGGCCCGTCCGCTCCGGTGACACCGCCCGAGTCCCCCTCGGCATCGCCCTCACCCTCCCCCTCGTCGGCCTCGCCGTCGCCGTCCGCGTCCGCGTCGCCGTCGGCGTCCAGGAGCCGCAGCGCCTCCCCCACGCCGAAGAAGGCGCCGAAGCCGCGCACTGCGTCGTCCAGACCGGCTGCCGCCCCGAAGCCCCCGTCGGCGCCGTCCGTCGCGGACGAGGTCATCGGTCTGGTCAACGCCGAGCGCTCCAAGGCGGGTTGCGCCTCGGTGAGCGGCAACAGCAAGCTGGCGACGGCCGCGTCCCGCCATTCCGCCGACATGGTGGCGCGGGACTACTTCTCCCACACCTCACCGGACGGCACGGACCCGGGCGCCCGCATCACCGCAGCCGGTTACCGGTGGAGCACGTACGGCGAGAACATCGCGAAGGGCCAGCAGACCGCCGAGTCGGTGATGGACGCCTGGATGAACAGCGAGGGGCACCGGGCGAACATCCTCAACTGCGACTTCAAGGAGATCGGCGTGGGCAGGGAGGACTCGCCGGGTGGCCCGGTGTGGACGCAGAACTTCGGTGCGGCGCTCTGACGTCCCGGGTCCGCCCGGCTGTCATACGCCGGAAACGCGCGGGTAGCGCCCGCTCCACGTGAGGGATCTACCCTGGGTGCGTGCCCAGGCCGAAGGCGTCCGCCGGCAGTTACGACGCTTCCCCTCGCACTCAGGAGACCGGTGTCCCCACCTCTTCGTCCGCCCCTCGCGCTGCCTCCGTGGCTGGCCCACGTCATGCGGACCCAGCGCGGCCCCGTCCCGTGGAACGCGGTGACGCGCGGGGCCCTGGCCGCCGTACCGCTGCTCGTGGCGGTACTCGCGGACCGGCCCACCGCAGGGGTTCCCGCGGCGCTCGGCGCGATGCTGGCAGGCATCAACGACCGTCCGGGCAGCCGTCGTGCCTCGGTCGCGCGGCTGGGCTTTCCCGCCGTGGCAGGCGGGGCAGGACTGCTGCTTGGCACCCTGGTCGCGGCCGCCGCGGGAAGCGGCAGGTCCCTGGCCGTCCTGCCGCTGACGATCGGTCTGCTGGGCCTGGTGGCGGGCGCGTTCAGCTCGACCGGCCCCGTCGCGTCGGCGTCCGGCACCCAGGTGCTGGTCGCCACGGTCATCGGGGCGGGCATGCCCCTGCCGGAGCCGGGGCCGGTGCGCGCGCTGCTGTTTCTCGCCGGGGCCGGCTGGCTCCTCCTGCTCCGGCTGCTCCTGCCGTCACCCGGCGGGCTGGGCCACGGACCGTACCGGCTGGACGGAGAACGGGCGGCGGTCGCAGCGGTGTACGAGGCTGCGGCCCGGCTCCTGCGGGCGACGGGCGGGCCCCGGGCCCTCGCCGAACGGGCCGCGCTGAGCGCCGCGCTGGATCACGCCCAGGACGCGCTGGCGGGGCCGCGGCTGCGGCGCTACGCGAGTTCGGCCGCCGAACGCCGACTGCACTCCCAGTACGCGGCGGCGTTCCCGCTGGCCGAGGCCGCGACCGCGCTGGCCTGGGCCGGCGTCCCGCTGCCGGCCAGGATCGCGGAGGGACCTCACAGGCTGGCAGCCGCCGTGCGCACGGGTGAGCCGTGCGGACCGGTGCCGGCGCCGGCGCGGACGGATGCCGGGCTGCGCGCTCTGGACGACGCGCTGCTGCGGGCCGCCACGGTCTTCGACCATCCCGCCGCCGCGCCTTCGGGCAGACCGAAGGGTGAGTCCGTCCCCTCCCTCGTCGGCCGGGCGTGGAGTGCCGCGGGGCGGGAGTACGGCCTGCGGGTCGCGGTGTGCTGCGCGACGAGCACCGTCGTGGCCCAGTTGCTGCATCACGAACACTGGTACTGGCTGCCCGCCACCACGGTTTTCCTCGTCAAGCCCGATCTGGGGCCGCTGGCCTCCCGGGTGGTGTGCCGGGCGGCGGGCACCGTCGCGGGCGCGGCGGTGTTCGGCCTGCTCGCCCTGCTGCTGTCCGGACCGCTCCCCCTGGTCGCGTCGGTGGCGCTCTGCGGCGCGCTCCTTCCTGTGGCGACCCGTCATTTCGCGGTACAGACAGCCGTCGTCACCGTGCTCGTGCTCTGCCTCGTCCTGCTGGGCGGGGAACCCGCTGCGACCTGGGGGCGCGTCGTGGAGTCCCTGCTCGCCTGCGCGACCGTCCTGTTGGTCGGGCACATCCCGCTGCCGGGGAACCGGGGCAACTCCGTGCGGGCCGCGCTCGACACGGCGGCGGGCGCGGCCCACCGCTATCTCGGACACGTACTGGACTCGCCCCAGGACCACGAAGGGAAGGGCGCTCTGCGCCGCGACGCGTACCGGTCACTGGCTGCCGCGCGTACGGTCATCGAGCTGTCGGCGGCCGAACTCCCGACTGTGGCACGGCACTCCGCCGGATCCGCAGGCGTGGCGGAGGCGTTGGAACGGCTCATCGACACGACGACGGCATGTGCGGTGCAGTTGGACCGTCCGTCGTCGGAGCTGCCCCCGTCGCATGCGGAACTGCTCGTACGCCGACTGTCCGAACTCGACCGGGCACGGGCGGCCCCTGCACAATGAGGCCGCTCCCCGCGCGCTCCTGCTGCTCCGGCCGCTCCTAGGATGCGGTACATGATCGCCGAGTTGCAGTGCGTCGTACTCGACTGTCCCGACACGGCCCTGCTGGCCGGTTTCTACGCGGAGTTGCTCGGCGGCAGAACCGACCAGCCCGACAGGCGGTGGACCCTGGGTGAGGACTGGTCGACGGTCCACACCCCGAGCGGGTTCGTCCTCTGCTTCCAGCGGGTAAGGGACCACCTGCCGCCGCAGTGGCCGGATCCCGCCAGGCCGCAGCAGTTCCATCTCGACTTCGGTGTCCCCGATCTGGACCGCGCCGAAGAGCTGGTACTGGGTATGGGGGCGACGTTGCTGGACCGTGGCCCCGACTCCCGTGGCTGGCGGATCTTCGCGGATCCCGCGGGGCATCCGTTCTGCCTGTTGCGACACTGACGTCGGGCGCCCCTGTGCGGATGCGGCGCCCGAGGCCGGATGTCAGCGGCTGATCAGTGTGAGTACGGCGCAGCTGCCGCCCACCGCACCGACGGTGAACACGGACAGGGCCACGCACCGGACTCTGAGCCGGTCGTAGCGAGCGGTGTACTCGCCCCGGAGTTCGACCGCGCGGTCGGCGATCTTCGTGAGGGTCTGCCGGCAGACGGCCATCCTGTACGTGACGTAGACGCGCTCGACGTCCTCCCGCTGGGCGGTGGTGAGCCAGGGCAGTGCCTCGGTGAAGCTGCGGGCCTGTCGGCCGGCCTCCTCGACCTCGGCGTTCCAGAGGAGGTAGCCCTCGACCTGGGCCAGGCCCCGCGCGCTCTCCTTGTCCGGCTTCACACGGTCCTCCTCTTCTCGGGCCCGCGTCGGGTGCGCGAGCCCGGAACGATCCGTACGAGGGTCCGAAGGCCGCCCCGTGGGCAGCCCGGCCCTCAGGCCTGCTTGTCCCCGGGCGCGACCGTGATGGATTCGGCGGGCCGGTTCATCGCCTCCTGGACGCCCTGGATCGAGGGGTAGTGCAGGTCGAACGCGGGTGATTCGGAGCGGATCCGAGGAAGCGTCAGGAAGTTGTGGCGCGGCGGCGGGCAGGAGGTGGCCCATTCGAGCGAACGACCGTAGCCCCAGGGGTCGTCGACCTCGATCTTCCTGCCGTACTTGGCGGTCTTCCAGACGTTGTAGAGGAAGGGCAGCATGGACAGGCCCAGCAGGAACGAGGCGATGGAGGAGATCGTGTTCAGCCCTGTGAAGCCGTCGGCGGCGAGGTAGTCCGCGTAACGGCGCGGCATGCCCTCGGCGCCGAGCCAGTGCTGCACAAGGAAGGTGCCGTGGAACCCCACGAACAGCGTCCAGAAGGTCATCTTCCCGAGCCGCTCGTCCAGCATCTTGCCGGTGAACTTCGGCCACCAGAAATGGAATCCGGCGAACATCGCGAAGACCACAGTGCCGAAGACGACGTAGTGGAAGTGCGCCACCACGAAATAGGAGTCGGAGACGTGGAAGTCCATCGGAGGTGACGCGAGGATCACGCCGGTGAGACCCCCGAAGAGGAAGGTGACCAGGAATCCGATCGACCAGAGCATCGGTGTCTCGAAGGACAGCGAACCCTTCCACATCGTGCCGATCCAGTTGAAGAACTTCACACCGGTCGGCACCGCGATAAGGAAGGTCATGAAGGAGAAGAAGGGCAGGAGCACGCCGCCGGTGACGTACATGTGGTGCGCCCAGACAGTGACCGAGAGACCCGCGATCGCGATCGTCGCACTGATCAGGCCGACGTAGCCGAAAATCGGCTTGCGACTGAACACCGGGATGATCTCGGTGACGATTCCGAAGAACGGCAGCGCGATGATGTACACCTCCGGATGGCCGAAGAACCAGAAGAGGTGCTGCCAGAGCAGTGCTCCGCCGTTCGCCGCGTCGAATACGTGCGCACCGAATTTGCGGTCTGCCTCCAGCGCGAAGAGCGCGGCCGCCAGGACCGGGAACGCCAGCAGTACCAGGACGGCGGTCAGCAGGACGTTCCACACGAAGATCGGCATACGGAACATCGTCATTCCGGGGGCGCGCATGCAGACGATCGTGGTGATGAAGTTGACCGAACCGAGGATCGTGCCGAAGCCGGAGAAGGCCAGACCCATGATCCACATGTCGGCGCCGACACCCGGCGAGCGGACCACGTCCGACAGCGGGGAGTAGGCGAACCATCCGAAGTCGGCCGCACCCTGCGGGGTGAGGAACCCGGCCACGGCGACGAGCGAGCCGAAGAGGTAGAGCCAGTACGCGAACATGTTCAGCCGCGGGAACGCCACGTCGGGCGCGCCGATCTGCAGCGGCATGATCCAGTTCGTGAACCCGGCGAACAGCGGCGTCGCGAACATCAGCAGCATGATCGTGCCGTGCATCGTGAACGCCTGGTTGTACTGCTCGTTCGACACGATCTGGATACCGGGCCGGGCCAGTTCGGCGCGCATCACCAGAGCCAGCACACCGCCGAGGATGAAGAACGCGAACGACGTGATCAGGTACATCGTGCCGATCGTCTTGTGGTCGGTGGTGGTCAGCCACCTGATGACCACGTTCCCCGGCTCCCGACGCCGTACGGGCAGTTCGTCCTGGTAGGCGTCATCGGCTTCCACCGATACTGAGGGGCCCCTCGTCGTCACTGCGGCACTCCTTCGGTCGACGGCCGATTGCTGACTCGGCGACCAGAATGGACTCCCCCAGGCCACGGCGCAGGTCATCTCCCTGCGCACTGCACCAGTGGCTGTCAAAGGACACTCCACTGGCCGATGGCCACGATGCCGTCGTTGACGCGCGTCCCGCTCTCAGGCCTCCCCCGCCCAGGCCCGCATCGCCTCCCTGGAGCGGAAGTCGGCCACGTTCCTGTCGAGCGGGTGGTCGGTGTACTGGTGAATACGCCAGGCGGCCTCGATCCGTGGTTCGCCGGCCGTGCCGTAGTCGGCGATCCAGAGCCCGTCACCGGCGTACGAACTGGTGTCGTGGGTCCGCCAGAAGGAACGGTTGCAGTAGAGCAGGACGCGGCGATCCGGCCTCAGTCTCTTCACCTCACGAATGAAGAGGTCCTTGTCGGCGCTGCCGGCACGCGTTCCGTCGCCGGTCTGTTCCCAGTCGACGGCGAGGAGGTCACCGGCCCGTTCCGGCGTCCCCTCCACGAAATGCGCGGCCTGTTCCTTCGCGTGTCCGGGCCAGAGAAAATGATAGAAACCGATGATGCAACCGGCATCCCGGGCACGCTTCACCTGACCCGTCAGTCTCGGATTGACGTAGGTCCGGCCCTCCGTCGCCTTGACGAAGACGAAGTCCAGACCGTCCGTGTCGAAGTCGGTCTGATACGAGCTGACGTCGACGCCGTGCAGCACGAACGCCACCTCCAAATGGGGCAAAGTTGTTCCGCTTCTTCTGCTCCATACGTGCCCCTGCTCGGCCCTCTCATCCTCCGCACGATCGCTGAATCGATTCGGCAGACACGGAACGGAATAGTCTCCGGCCGTCGCCGGTTGATGATCCGGCGAGACACCTCGAGGTCTCGCACCCGCAACAGAAAGGCCAGGACCATGAAGATCGGCATCATCGGGGCAGGCAACATCGGCGGCAATCTGACCCGGCGTCTCACCGCTCTGGGACACGACGTAGCGGTCGCCAACTCCCGCGGGCCCGAGACCCTCAAGGCCCTGGCGGAGGAGACGGGGGCCACACCGGTCACATCGACGGAGGCGGCGCGCGATGCCGAGATCGTCGTGGTGACCGTTCCGCTGGGGTCGGTGCCCGACCTGCCCTCGGGCATCCTCGACGGTGCGGCAGAGGGCGTCGTGGTCATCGACACGGGCAACTACTACCCGCAGCGCGACGGGCGGATCCCGGCGATCGAGGACGGGCTGACGGAGAGCAGGTGGACCGAGCAGCACATCGGCCACCCGGTCATCAAGGCGTTCAACGGGACGTACGCACAGGACATCCTGGAAAGGCCGCTCCCCCACGGCGCCCCGGGCCGGCAGGCCCTACCGGTAGCGGGTGACGACCTGGCGGCCAAGCGGACGGTGCGGGACCTGATCGACGAACTGGGCTTCGACACCGTCGACGCCGGCGGCCTCGACGACTCCTGGCGTCAGCAGCCCGGTACACCCGTGTACGGGAACCGCGGCGACGCCGAGGCCATCACCGTGGCGCTGGCCGAAGCGTCGCCGGAGCGCGGCGCCGAGTGGCGTGCCTGACACCTGGCCCGGCGGCGTCCGGCAGTGCGGGCTTGCGAGGTCCGGTGCCTGGACCGTGGTGCGTGTGGGACACACTGTCCAACGAAACCAGCGCCTCCGAGCGTTCGCAGATGATCCGTCCGGCTTCCCTCGGGTCGCGCCGGTCGGCCGAGGACAGGAGTCTCCCCATGCCCCGCACCATGTCAGTGTCGGACAGCATCCTGATCCGGGCGGAGCCGTCCGTGGTGTACGAACAGCTCAGCGATCCCACCGCGATGGGTCGCTGGAGTCCGGAGAACAGGGGCGCACGGGTGCTCGGGGAGCGCCGCGGAGCCTATGTCGGCATGGTCTTCGAAGGCCGCAACAAGCGCGGTTCCTTCCGCTGGACGACGAGGTGCACGGTCACGGCCGCCGACCCCGGTGAGCGGTTCGCGTTCCGCGTCCACGCGATCGGGGCACGACGCCCGCGGCTCCCGGGGGCCATAGCCCTGTGGGAGTACCGCTTCGAAGGGGTCGACGGCTCCACACGGGTCACGGAGACCTGGACGGACAACAGGCGGTCGTGGCCGGACTTCCTCGCCAACGCGTTCGACCGGGTCGCGACGCGGGGGCACACGTTCGCGGAGTTCCAGCGCGGAAACATCCGTACGACGCTGGAGCGGCTGAAGGCTGCCATGGAGCAGGACACCGGAGAGTCGGACGGCCGCACGGCGGAGGACCCGGTTCGTGGGTGACGCGAGGTCCGGCCGGAGTCGGACGTACGGCGCCGCGACACGGACCGCCGGACGTCGGGCCGTTCCGCACACCGTCGCCGTGAGGGTCGCCAGGCAGCACGCCGTCGCCGTGGAGGCCTGCGGGACCGGCTTCCCCGGGATCTGTCTGGTCACGCCGGTACTCAGCCCGCAGGGAGCCCGCTGCCCGCCCAGTTCGCGGGCCGGGTCAGGGAGGGCGGCAGCCGGGTGGCGGCGTTCCCCTTCGCCGCGTTCACCTGGGTCTGGGTGAGGTAGAGGGCCCCGGTGAGGTCGGCGTCGGACAGGTCGGCGTCACGGAGGTCCGCACCGATGAGGTCGGCGCTACGGAGGTCCGCGCCGCGGAGGTCGGCCGCGATGAGATACGCACCGCGCAGGTCGACCCCGCGCAGGTTCGCCCCGGTGAGCCGGGCACCGATGAGGTCGGCACCACGTCGACCGCGCTTCCCGCGCCCGGGCACGGTGGCACGTTCGAGTTCACCGGCCCGCTTCAGCAGGACAGCGACCGTGTCGCGGTGCGGGGAGAGATCCAGCTCGGCGAGTTCGTCGGCCGAAAGGCGGGTGAGGCGTTCGGTGGTGCTGCGGGCAACGCGGAGCTCGGCGTGCAGGGTTGCGGCAGCGGGGAGGCCGAGGGCCTCGGTCAGGTACCAGAGCAGTTCGTGAAGCTGCCTCATCACCGGGAACACCTGGAACATCTGCTGGGCGACGTCCGGTGCCGAGCGCCAGTCCCGGCCGGCGTAGGTCTCCTGGGAGACCTTCTGGCCGGCACCGAAGCAGTCGTACACGGTGCAGCCGGAGAAGCCTTCCGGCCTCAGCCGGGTGTGGATCCCGCAGCGGAAGTCCTCCGCGAGGTTGGGGCAGGGGGTGCCCGGCTCCTTGTCGATCGCGAAGTCCGCGGACGCGGTCAGGGTGAGGGCGACGCAGCACAGTCCGAAGCAGTCGGCACAGTCGGCGCGCAGAGCCACCCGGTCGGCGAGAGGTGCCGCGGACGGGTCGTCTGTGTCGGACACGAGGGTGGTTCCTCCGGTGGGTGCGGTAACCCGGTGAGTTTAGCCGCGCGCCCGGTCGGACAGGGCCGCGGACGGCACTCGACAGGTTTCCGGCAAAGGCGGGGACACGACCGCCGGAGCGGTGACGAGTGGCGATGTCAGTGGCCGGGCGCACACTTGGCCGCATCGGCTCGGCATCGGTGGAGGGGGCAGCACATGAGCGGGGCGGAGCAAGGGGGGTTCGAGCCCGCGACCGGCGACGGCCCTGCGGCACCGGCGGGGGAATGTCCGGGCGGACGTGCCGGGGAGTTGCGCACCGCGTTCGAGGGGCTGCTCCAGATCAGACGCCTGACCGGCGGGGGATGCGCCGGACCGGAAGGCGCGCCCGCGGATTGGGAGCGTCACCGGCCGGTGCGTGCCGTGGCGTTGGCGCTGGAGGCCTCCGGGATACCCCCTTCGGCGGTCGGACCGTCCGGGGAGCGGACGGCCACGGGCTACCGCGTGTGCGAGAGCGGCGTTCCCGGGTCGGTGCGCGTGGAGTGGGCCGGTCCGCCGGGCAGCGGAGTCGCCCACGACGAGGAGGAGGCACTGGCCGGCTGCGTCGAAGTGCTGAGGCGACTCGGCTGGACGGCCCTGCTGTACCGGGGGCCGCGCCGACGGCGCTTCCTGGAGGTCGAGCCACCGCCCGTCGCTCGCGTGTGAGCGGCTTGTCCACGCCGGGAAGGGCGGGTTGTCGGACCCAAGGGGGATGCTTGACGGTCCGACACCTCTGACCGGGAGATGCTGAGATGCACGAAGCCGAAATCGCCGCGGCCCAGGCGTACGTCCGCTTACTCGCCGCCACACGCGCCGCCCTCGCCGACCCGGCCGATGCCCCGCTGTACATGCCGCTGCTCGCCTCGCCCATACGGGAGGCGGACGATGCCCTGCGGAGTGCCGGCCTTGCCGGGAACGAGGACGAATTCTTCGATCTCGTCCGGAAGCTTCGGCCGACCCTGTCCGGCTCCGACCGCTGACGGGGCGCGTTCCTGGGAAGGCCCCCCGCTCCCGGATGGGGGCGGGGTTCCGGCCGTGCGTCACCCGTGACCGGTCTCGGCGCCGGGCCTCCGCCTATTCGCCGCTGTACATCAACGAACCAGGTGTGGTGAGCAGTTCGCCCGTCTCCAGCCATGTCTTCAGGCCGGAGAGGATCATCGGCCAACCACCGTACAGCTCGTCGTTGGCGCCCTCGCGCAGTTCGTCGTGGGTGACGGTCAGCCGGCAGGAGTCGCCGACGGGCTCGATCTCCCAGGTGATGCGGGTGGAGCCCTCGCTCCTCACCTCGTCGCTCCAGAGCGCGACCATGCTCTGGACGAGCCTGCGGGGCGGGTCGACCTCCAGGTTCCGGCCTTCGCCGAGCGGACCCGGAGCGCCGGGGGCTCCCATCTCGAAGCTCGACCCCTCGGTCCAGTCCGATGTGACGCGGGCGCCGAAGTTGTACTTGCTTCTGATATCGGGATCGGTGATCGCCTCCCAGAGGCGTTCGGGAGTGGTACGGATGTAGATCTCGAAGACCTTCTCCATGGGACTCTCCAGTCGGCTCTTGAGGTCGCTGAGCCCGGCGGTCCAGGGCTCCGCGTACTTGCTCACCCACCGGTCGTGGACGAGCCGGATGGGCACCGGGTTCAGGAAGTGGAGCTTCTCCCGGCCGCGCCGTCGTGTGACGACGAGGCCCGCCGCCTCCAGCAGCTTGAGGTGCTTCATCACGGCGAACCGCGTGATGTCGAAGCGGGCCTCCAGCGCACCCAGTGTCTGCCCGTCGTCGCGGAACAGCTCGTCGAGAAGACTTCGCCGCGTCGGGTCCGCCAGAGCTTTGAACACCGCATCCATACATCCAAAATATGTGACCTTTTGGTCACCTGTCAATCCGGACGGATTCTCCGACCGCCTCGGATCGGGTGCGATGAATTGATTCAAATCAAAGAAGAAACTTGATGGGCTGCTTGACTAGCAACACCACCCAAACCTAGCGTACGTTCCGGATGAAACGATTCACATCCCGATCCCGAGCGGTCGCCGGATGACTCTGCTTACGAGGTGTTCATGTCTGATGTGTCGGCCGTCAAGGCAGCTCTGAGGTCCCAGGTCATCGAGACGCCGTCCTGGGGCTACGGGAACTCCGGGACGCGATTCAAGGTGTTCGCCCAGCCCGGGGTCCCTCGCGATCCGTTCGAGAAGCTGGCGGACGCGGCGCAGGTTCATTCGCACACCGGAGTGGCGCCGAAGGTCTCGCTGCACATCCCGTGGGACAGGGTCGAGGACTACGCGGCGCTGACCCGGTACGCCGAGGGTCTGGGGCTGCGCATCGGTGCGATCAACTCCAACGTCTTCCAGGACGACGACTACAAGCTGGGCTCCGTCACCCATCCGGACCCGAAGGTCCGCCGGAAGGCGACCGATCATCTGCTCGAGTGCGTCGACATCATGGACGCCACCGGCTCCCCCGACCTCAAGCTGTGGTTCTCGGACGGCACCAACTACCCGGGCCAGGACGACATCGTGGGCCGCCAGGACAGGCTGGCCGAGGCGCTCGCCGAGATCTACGAACGCCTGGGCGACGACCAGCGGATGCTGTTGGAGTACAAGCTCTTCGAGCCCGCCTTCTACACCACCGACGTCCCGGACTGGGGCACCTCGTACGCCCACTGCCTGAAGCTCGGCCCGAAGGCGCAGGTCGTCGTGGACACCGGACACCACGCGCCCGGCACCAACATCGAGTTCATCGTCGCCTTCCTGCTGCGCGAGGGAAAACTCGGCGCCTTCGACTTCAACTCCCGCTTCTACGCCGACGACGACCTCATGGCCGGCGCCGCGGACCCCTTCCAGCTGTTCCGGATCATGCACGAGGTGGTCAAGAACGGCGGCCTCGACGCCTCGACCAACGTCAACTTCATGCTGGACCAGTGCCACAACATCGAGGCCAAGATCCCCGCCGTCATCCGCTCGGTCACCAACGTCCAGGAGGCGACCGCCAAGGCGTTGCTGATCGACGCCGAGGCGCTGGCCGCCGCGCAGCGTTCCGGCGATGTGCTCGCCTCCAACGGCGTGCTGATGGATGCGTTCAACACCGATGTGCGGCCGCTGCTCGCCGAGGTCCGCGAGGAACTCGGCCTGGCGCGTGACCCGTTCGCGGCGTATCTCGCCTCCGGCAACCAGGAGCGCATCGCCGCCGACCGCGTCGGAGGCACACAGGCCGGCTGGGGCGCCTGAGACCGTCCTGCCCGCCTCCGAAGCACTCGCCGCTCGTCCCGTCTTCCCGAAGGAACCCTCATGACGTCCGCGACGCACGCCGAGGTCGCCGCGCTCCTGGAGCGCGCCCACCGGATCGGCTCCGATCCCCGCAACACGAACTACGCCGGGGGCAACGCCTCGGCCAAGGCGACGGAGACAGACCCCGTCACCGGCGGCGAGGCCGAACTCCTCTGGGTCAAGGGCTCGGGCGGTGATCTCGGAACGCTGACAGAGGCCGGGCTCGCCGTGCTCCGGCTGGACCGGGTCCGCGCGCTGAAGGACGTGTACCCGGGGGTGGACCGCGAGGACGAGATGGTCCAGGCGTTCGACTACTGCCTGCACGGAAAGGGCGGTGCCGCCCCGTCCATCGACACCGCGATGCACGCGCTGGTCGAGGCCGCACACGTCGACCACCTGCACCCGGATTCCGGTATCGCGCTCGCCTGCGCCGCGAACGGCGAGAAGCTGACCGCCGAGTGCTTCGGTGACAGGGTGGCCTGGGTCGGCTGGCGGCGCCCCGGTTTCCAGCTCGGCCTCGACATCGCCGCCGTCAAGGAGGCCAACCCGCAGGCCGTCGGCGTGATCCTGGGCGGCCATGGCATCACGGCGTGGGGCGGGACCTCCGAGGAGTGCGAGCGCAACGCCCTCTGGATGATCCGTACCGCCGAGCGCTTCATCGAGGAGCACGGCAGGACCGAACCGTTCGGCCCCGTACTGGCCGGGCGGGAGGCCCTGGACGAACAGGTGCGCCGCGAGCGGGCGGCGGCGCTCGCCCCGGTGATCCGGGGGCTCGCGTCCACGGACCGCCCGCAGGTGGGTCACTTCACCGACACGGCCCCCGTACTGGACTTCCTGTCGCGGGCCGAGCACCCCCGGCTCGCCGCGCTAGGCACGTCCTGCCCGGACCACTTCCTCCGCACGAAGGTCACCCCGCTCGTCCTCGACCTGCCGGCCGACGCCCCGCTGGAGGACGCGGTGGCCAGGCTGGAGGTGCTCCACGGAGAGTACCGGGAGGCGTACCGCGCGTACTACGAACGCCATGCCGCACCCGAGTCACCCGCGATGCGGGGAGCGGACCCGGCGATCGTGCTGGTGCCCGGTGTCGGCATGTTCTCCTACGGCAAGGACAAGCAGACGGCCCGGGTCGCCGGCGAGTTCTACCTCAACGCGATCAACGTGATGCGGGGCGCCGAGTCCGTGTCCGCCTACGCCCCGATCGAGGAGTCCGAGAAGTTCCGCATCGAGTACTGGGAGCTGGAGGAGGCGAAGCTCCGCCGGATGCCGAAGCCGAAGGCGCTGGCCACACGGGTGGCACTCGTGACCGGCGCGGGGTCGGGCATCGGCAGGGCCATCGCGCACCGACTCGTCGCGGAGGGCGCCTGCGTCGTCGTGGCCGACCTGAACGCCCGTGCCGCCGCGGCCGTGGCCGAGGAGCTCGGCGGTCCGGACAGGGCCGTCGCCGTGACGGTCGACGTCACCGACGAGGACCAGATCACCGGCGCCTTCAAGGCCGCGGTCCTCGCGTTCGGCGGTGTGGACCTGGTCGTGAACAACGCCGGGATCTCCATCTCCAAGCCACTCCTGGAGACCACAGCCCGGGACTGGGACGTGCAGCACGCCATCATGGCGCGCGGTTCCTTCCTCGTGTCCCGCGAGGCCGCACGGGTCATGAGGGCGCAGGACCTCGGCGGCGACATCGTCTACATCGCGTCCAAGAACGCCGTGTTCGCGGGCCGGAACAACATCGCGTACTCGGCCACCAAGGCGGACCAGGCGCACCAGGTCAGGTTGCTGGCGGCCGAGTTGGGTGAACACGGCATCCGGGTCAACGGTGTCAACCCCGACGGAGTGGTGCGGGGTTCCGGAATCTTCGCGGCCGGATGGGGCGCGCAACGCGCTGCGACGTACGGCATCGAGGAGGAGGAACTGGGCGAGTTCTACGCACAGCGCACGATCCTCAAGCGCGAGGTGCTGCCGGAGCACGTCGCCAACGCCGTGTTCGCTCTGACGGGCGGAGACCTCACCCACACCACCGGCCTCCACATCCCCGTCGACGCCGGTGTGGCGGCGGCGTTCCTGCGCTGACCACCTGACGTGCCGCCGCGCCCCGGGAGCCTGTCGGGCGGGCTCCCGGGGCGCGGCTCCGCCCTGATCGGATGAGACTTCCATGCCTGCGACTTCACGAAACGACCCGGTGTTCGCCGCGGTGGACCTCGGGGCGACCAGCGGCCGGGTGATCACCGGCCGGGTCGGACCGGACGATCTGGTGCTGACCGAGGCACACCGCTTCGCCAACACCCCGGTCCGGCTCCCGGACGGGCTGCGCTGGGACGTCCTCGCCCTCCACCAGGGCGTTCTGGACGGTTTGCGCGCCGCGGCGCGCACGGGCCCGGTCATCTCGGTGGGCATCGACACCTGGGCGGTCGACTACGGCCTCCTCGACGCCGACGGGTCGCTCCTCGGGATCCCGTACCACTACCGTGACGGGCGCAGCGGCGCCGCGGCCGAGCGGGTGCTCGCGGACATCGGCGCGCGGGAACTGTACGGGATCACCGGACTGCAGCACCTGCCGTTCAACACCCTCTTCCAGTTGGCCGCACACCGGACGACCGCCCAGTGGAACACGGCCAGGACGCTGCTTCTGATGCCTGATCTGCTGGTGTACTGGCTGACCGGGACGGTGGGGGCGGAGGTGACGAACGCGTCCACGACCGGCCTTTTCGACGCGAGGACCGGCACCTGGTCGGATGCGCTGATCGGGCGGCTGGGGCTGGACCGGTCGCTGTTTCCGCCACTGCGCGAACCGGGCTGCGTCGCGGGGACCCTGCTGCCCGAGGTCGCCGGGCCGACGGGACTTCCGGCCGGCACGCCGGTGGTCGCGGTCGCTTCGCACGACACCGCGTCCGCGGTCGCCGCGGTACCCGCCACCGAGCCGGGGTTCGCGTACGTGTCGTGCGGCACCTGGTCGTTGGCCGGCCTCGAACTGGACGCGCCGGTACTGACGGAGGAATCGAGGGCGGCCAACTTCACCAACGAGCGCGGGATCGACGGGACGGTCCGCTACCTGCGCAACATCATGGGCATGTGGCTGCTGGAGGAGTGCCGGCGCTCCTGGGCACGCGACGGTGTCTCCACGTCGTTGTCCGACCTCCTCGGGGCCGCGGCCCGTGCCCGGCCCTTCGCCGCGGTGATCGACCCAGACGATCCGTCGTTCCTCGCGCCGGGTGACATGCCGTCGCGGATCGACGCCGCGCTCACCCGGACCGGACAGGATCTGCCCGACGGCCCGGGCGGATACGTGCGGTGCGTGCTGGAGAGTCTGGCTCTGGCGCATCGCAGGACACTGCGCGAGGCGGCGCGTCTGGCGGGCCGGGAGCTGACCCGGGTCCATCTGGTCGGCGGCGGCTCGCGCAACGAGTTGCTGTGCCGGTGGACCGCCGACGCGACCGGGCTGCCCGTCACCGCGGGGCCCGCCGAGGCCACAGCGCTCGGCAACGTACTGCTCCAGGCGCGGGCCCACGGGTCGGTCGGCGGGCTCGCGGACATGCGGGGGCTGGTCGCCCGCACCCAGGAACTGCGTCACTACGTCCCTCAGGGGGACCCGTCGGCCTGGGACAGGGCGGAGGACCGGCTGGCGGTACGCGGCTGACCACCCGCCCGCACCGGTCCCTGCGGCCCACGGCCGAGCATCCCCGCAGGTCCGGCGCCGACCGGGACCGGCCCCCTGCGGGGCGGCGGAGCTGCGGGGCGTTCCGCGGGTCAGTGTGCGGACAGGCCGAGCTCCTGATCACCGAGCGGTTCGAAGTAGCGGGCGACGTCGGCCGGGGTGACATCTCCGGGCTCCGCGGGGCTCCACCGCGGGTTGCGGTCCTTGTCGACGATCCGAGCGCGGACGCCCTCCACCAGGTCCGGTCCGTCGAACGCGCGGCAGGAGACGCGGAACTCCTGGTCGAGGACGGCTTCGAGACTGGTCAGGTGCCTGGCGCGGCGTAGGGCGGCCAGGGTCACCTTGAGCGCGGTGGGTGACACCGCCTGGAGGGTGGTGACGGCCTCCTTCGCGGCGGGCAGGCCGCTGTCCAGCAGGCGGTCGATGACCTCCTCCACCGTGTCCGCCGCATAGCACTCGTCGATCCATCCCCGCTGGCCCGCGAGTTCCCCTTCCGGGGCCTCGGTGGTGAACCGGCGCACGGTGTCCGTGACCTCGGTGGGGGTGGCGCACCGGGACAGCGCGGCGGTGAGCTCGGTGAGGCGGTGCGAGGGGACGAAGTGGTCGGCCAGTCCGCACAGGACCGCGTCGGCGGCGCCGACCGCCCTCCCCGTGAGCGCCAGGTGCGTGCCGAGCTCACCGGGTGCCCCGGCCAGCAGTCGGGTGCCGCCGACGTCGGGCACGAAGCCGATGCCGGTCTCGGGCATGGCGACGCGCGACCGCTCGGTGACGACACGTACGTCGCCGTGGGCGGAGATCCCCACCCCGCCGCCCATCACGATGCCGTCCATGAGCGCCACGTAGGGCTTGGGGAACCCGGCGATCCGCGCGTTCAGCCGGTACTCGTCCCGCCAGAAGTCCACGGATGCGCGACGGCCGGCACGGGCGTCCTCGTAGATGGACCGGATGTCGCCGCCCGCGCAGAGGCCTCGGTCGCCGGATCCCGCGATCACGACGGCGGTGACGTCGTCGTCACCGGCCGCCCGCGTGAGCGCCTCGTCGATGCCGCGCACCATGGTGTGGGTGAGAGCGTTCAGGGCGCGTGGGCGGTTGAGGGTGATGTGCAGGACACGGCCCGCGGTGTGCAGCAGGACGGGCTCGTCGTCGTTCATGTATGCGCTCCGGTCAGCCGTGGACGGTCTGTGCGTGCCATTCTGCGACGGCCCCCGCGGGGCACTCGCGCCGGGTCTCCGGTGAAACCGCTGTGGCACTGCCGCACCACGGGCTCGACAATTGAGAACTACGGGCCGCGCCGTCCGGCAGCCCCGCCGGACTACCTCCGGAGCGCGCATGACCGACTCATCACGGCGAGCAGACGACGCGGCGTCCGGGCTGCGGTTCGACGGGCGCCACAACGGCGAGACGGGAATCGCGGAACGCCTCGCCCTGAACCGCACCGGCAGCTTCGAGTGGGACCTGGACGCCAGGACTCTCGACATGGACGAGTCCGGGCTGATGGTCTTCGGCTTGGATCCCGCGACGTTCGACGCGCGGCCGTCAACCGTGATCGAGCGGCTGGACCCCGCGGAGCGCGCCCGTCTCAACCTCACCATCGAAGAGGCGATCACCAGTGGGAGCAGTTCGTACAGCATCCACTTCCAGGTGCCGCTGGAGGACGGGACCCTCCAGTGGACGCACGCCCAGGCGAGGATTCTGCGGGACGGGGACGGCCGGGCGCACCGCGTCATCGGTGTCGTGCGGGACGCGACCGCGGAGCTCACCCATTCGGCCTTCGTGCTGGATCTGGAAAAACGGCGCAGGCGCCAGACGAGCATCGTCGAAAGCACCACGAACGCGCTGTCACGGGCAGTCACGGTGGACGACGTCACCGCTGCGCTCACCGGCCCTGGCGGACTGGTCGGCATCGGTGCGGACGGGCTGGCGCTGGGCCTGGTGGACGATTCCGCGCTCAGGATCATCGCGCTGAGCGGCGACTCGGTGGAGGTGCTGGAGGGCCTGGGCTCCGGGCATCTCGACGCCGCGCTTCCCCTGGGCGACACGATCCTGAGCGGACGCCCTCGGTTCATCACCTCGCTCGGTTCGCTGATCCAGCGGTACCCGGTGCTCCGACCGCACATAGGCGAGCTGAACTTCCGTGCCGCGGCCTATCTCCCGCTGGTGGCCCAGGCCCGACCGCTGGGCGGCCTCGCCCTCTTCTACCGCGATCGCACGGTGTTCAGCCAGGACGAGAGGATTCTCTGCCTGGGGCTGGCCGCCATCGTCGCGCAGTCGCTTCAGAGGGCCATCCTGTTCGACGAGGAACGCGAGTTCGCCACCGGACTGCAGTCGGCCATGCTCCCGCGCCGTATCCAGGAGATCGAGGGCGGCGAGATCGCGGTCCGTTACCACGCGGCATGGAGCGGACGTGAGGTCGGCGGCGACTGGTACGACGTGATCACGCTCCCCAGGAACCGATACGGCGTCGTGGTCGGCGACGTCCAGGGGCACGACACGCACGCCGCCGCGATCATGGGCCAGCTGCGCATCGCGTTGCGCGCGTACGCCGCCGAGGGGCATCCTCCGGCGACCGTGCTGGCCCGGGCCTCGCGCTTCCTGGCGGAGCTGGACACCGACCGGTTCGCGACGTGCACGTACGCGCAGGTGGACCTCGCGACGGGCGCGGTGCGCGTGGCGCGGGCCGGGCACTTCGGGCCGCTGATCAGGCACACCGACGGGCGCGTCGGTGTGCCGCAGGTACGCGGGGGCCTGCCGCTGGGCATCTCCTCGGACTTCTGGGACGAGGAGTTCCCGGAGACCCGCCTCGACCTGGTGCCGGGTGAGACCCTGGTCCTGTACACGGACGGGCTCGTGGAGGAGCCGGGCGCCGATGTCGACTCGGGCGTCGCGGCACTGATCCACGAGGTGAGCGAGGGGCCCGATGGTGCGGAGCCGCTGGCCGACCATCTGTCCGACCGGTTGTGGGAACGCTGGGGTTCGGGGGACGACGTGGCGCTCCTGGTGCTGAGACGCAGCCCGGACCTGGGCTCGCCACGTGCTCCGCGGCT
Organism: Streptomyces sp. NPDC049970; assembly: GCF_040660235.1. NCBI lineage: Bacteria > Bacillati > Actinomycetota > Actinomycetes > Kitasatosporales > Streptomycetaceae > Streptomyces > Streptomyces sp. NPDC049970. The sequence continues at coordinate 187,707 of NZ_JBFALP010000006.1, forward strand.
GCATCAGTACATCCATCAGGCGGACCCCGAGGGGCTCTCGGAGGCCCGGTCGATCGTGCGTCAGGCGCTGACGGACTGGGACCTGGCCGGGCTGGCGGACGACGCGGAGCTGGTCACCGGCGAGTTGCTGGTCAATGTGCTGCTCCATACGGAGGGCGGGGCCGTCCTCACCCTGGAGGTTCTGCCGGAGCCCGTACGCCGCATCCGGCTGTCGGTCCAGGACCGTTCGAGCGTCTGGCCGCGGCGCCGCGCGCCTGGCGAGACCTCGACCTCGGGGCGGGGGCTGCTGCTCCTCGACGCGGTGGCCGAACGCTGGGGTATCGAACCCCGGGGCGAGGGCAAGGCCGTCTGGTGCGAGATCGGTCCGTCTCCCGGTCCATGACCGGTAGCGCCGTGTCGTGGCCGGTACGCGACAGGGGTGCACCGCATCGGAATCGATGCGGTGCACCCCTGTCAGGCACGTCGGCGTGGATCGCCGTCGGGCCGCGTGGAGTACGTCAGTGCTGCGCGGTGCGGCGCTTGCGGACGGACCACAGGATGCCACCGCCGGCGAGCAGAACCGCGACAGCGGCCCCACCGATGACGGGCGTCGCGGACGACGAACCGGTCTCGGCCAGGTCCTCAGGCGCGCTGGTGCTGGGCTTGGCCGGGGCGGGCGCGGTCTCCGTGGCCGTCTCGCTCGGCGTGGCGCTCGGCTCGGGCGTCTCGGAGGCCGGCGGCTCGGTGCTCGGGGGCGTCGGCTCGGGCGACGGGGTGCTGCCCTCACAGACGGGGGCCTGCTTGGTCTCGTCGACCGAGTACCTGTCGCCGTCGCCGGCCTTCACGACGAGGCGGACGGTCAGTTCCTTGCTGTGCTCGGGGAGCTGCAGCGGGGTCTTCGTGCTGAAGCTACGGCCGAACTCGGTCGTAGCGAGCAGATCGTCGCCGTCCACCACGGAAACGGTCACCGTGTTGGCGACCTTGTCCGAGTAGGCGGTCAGGTTGAGCGTCACCTCGGAGCAGGTCACGGCCCAGGTGGGGGTGTGAGCTGCGGCCGGAGCGGCGGTCATGACCCCGCCTGCCAGGCCGACAACCGCGGCGGCCGCGAATGCTGCCGCGCCCTGCCACGATCTCCTGGGTATGGTCATGGATTCTTCCTCCATATGAGTTCACCGCTGAATAGCGATGGGGCGCACAGTACTGCCCTCCACGAGCGGGTGCGCAACCGCCCCAGGCGTCACCGACTCCTCAACAACACCCACAACACCGCTACTTGTGACATGCCGGACACACAAGAATCGGACGTTGGCATTCCGCGGGCTCGACGGAGGGGCGCACCTGCCCTCCCGCCCTCGGCGGCACCGCGGAATCCGACTCCGCGCGAGAGCGGGGCAATTACTTGCGGTCCGTCATGGTTCGTCATGACCGCGCACCGTGCCGGGCACCTGCCGCGGCGCGTTCCCGAGCCGGTCCGAAGATGGCCGGAAGACACCCTGCGACCGAGGGCCCCACGACACCCCGTACCCGCTGCTGCCGCACCTATGGCAGTGGAGGGGTTCAGAGCCTCTTGTGCATGATGTGGAGCCCCACATAGCCGTCGGTCGGGTGGTTGAAACCCTCGGGAAGGGTTCCGATGACCTCGAAGCCGAGGGATTGGTAGAGCCGTACCGCGTGCACGTTCGTCTCCACCACGGCGTTGAACTGCATCGCCCGATAGCCCTCGGCCCGCGCCCAGTCCACGGTGTGCGCGCACAGGGCCCGGCCCACGCCCCTGCCGGAGTACCGGGGCGCGACCATGTAGCTGGCGCTGGCGATGTGCGAGCCGTTGCCCATGTGGTTCCGGTTCATCTTGGCCGTACCGAGCACGACGTCGGCTTCGTCGACCGCGACGACGGTGCGGCCCGGCTCCGGCAGGAGCCACCACCCCTGGGCCTCGTCCCGGGCCTGCTCCTCCGCCAGTTCGGCAGGGAAGGTGAAGGTCTCGCCTGCCGCGACGATGTCACGGAAGAACGGCCAGATGGCGGCCCAGTCCTGGCCGGTGGCCTCTCTGATCAACATGCGGGCCAAGATGCCCCGCCCGGCAGCCCTCCCGCAATCCGTTTAGGGACCTTTACGCTCAGGCCTGCCCAGGCTGATCCAGGCCAGCAGCCTCCGTCCACCGCCGCTGCGCGGGCCCGGGCGGCCGAGGGCCGGCCCAGCCCCTTCCGACTGAGGCCGGGTCGCGTCCGGCGCAGCTCCGAGCGCTGTCCGCCCTGTCACGAGACCGGCGACCGGCTCCGCCCCGGGCACTGGCACCGCCGCCTGCACCGGCACCGGCCGGGGAACGAGGTCGCGACCTGGTCGCGGTGCGGAGCTGACCTCTCGAGCCATGTCGAGTTCCGAGATCAGGTTCACCCGGCGCCAGAGGATCTCGTCCGGATCATCGGCGAGCATCAGTCTCGCCATCACCTCCCTGCCGGACACGGAGCCCGGGCGCCCGAACACCGGCGACTGCTGCATCCGGGCCAGATGGGCCCGCTCGTACGGGTCGTCCACCAACTCCGCGATCTGCACCGGGTCCAGGGCGGACGCCTGGAGCGCGGCGCGGGCCCACGGGTCCTTCGTGCGCTTCAGCGCTCTGTCGATCCTGCGTGAACGCCAGTTACGCGCACGCCAGTCCGTGCCGGCCTCCAGCATGGTCCGCATCCCCGCCGGGCTCCCGCCCGAGACGAGGTCGGGTTCCTTCGCGGCGAAGGCGAGGAGTTCCTCGACCAGATAGACCCAGACCACCGCCCGATACCGGTTCAGATGGAACGCGACCGGTGAGACGCACCCGACGCGGGCCAGCCCCGTGAAGCGGAGGGGGCTGACGCCGAGCAGGGTGGCGCACTCAGCCGTGCCCGCGGTTCGCACCCTGTCCCGCAGCGACGCGGGAAACCCCGGCAGCGCACGCAGCCGCTCGATCTCCCGTCGAGCGACCCGCGGACGGGTGCTCCCTACCGCCGCGTCCGTAGCGATAAGCCCCAGATGGACGGCGAGATCGAATTCCCCTCGCTTCAGGTCCAGTTCCCCAGCCGCGCCCGCCGCTGACACGAACACCTGGCGCGCTTGGTCCACCGCGGGCGTGCGGGCGACTTCCTTGACGGTCATGACCGTCCTCCCCCGTGAGGTCGAATACTCTGCGTGACCACGGTAGTCGGGAAAGGAACATCGCACACGAGCCTGTGGACAACTCCGGACAGCCCGTTGAAGATGCAGGTCAGGCCCCGTTGTTGATGACCTCCGCCTCCTGCCGCACCGTCACACCGAGATGCTCACCCACCCGGTTGACCATCAGCGTCATCTCGTAGGCGACCTGGCCGACATCGGCCTCCGCGGCACTCAGCACGCACAGGCAGCTTCCGTCACCCGCCGCCGTCACGAAGAGCATCGCCTCGTCGAACTCCACCATGGTCTGGCGGGCCTTCCCCGCCCCGAAGTGGCGTCCCGACCCGCGGGCCAGGCTCTGCAGGCCCGACGAGACTGCCGCCAGATGCTCCGCGTCCTCGCGGGCCAGGCTCGTGCTGGCCCCGGTCACAAGGCCGTCGTTCGAGAGCACGAGGGCATGCTCTATCTGCTCCACCCTGCTGGTGAGGTCGTCAAGGAGCCAGTCAAGTCTCCGGTCCAGTGCCATGTGCTCGTCCTCCCCGTTCATACGTTCCCCGCGTCCCACGCAAGCCTCGCGCACGGCTTCCCTGCGGGCAAGCACCTCCCCGTACCCGGGGCGCCCCTTCGCGCCACCGCCCCGGCCGCCTCGGCCGTCGTCGGCGGGGCCCGCTGCCGCTGTTCCGGTGCAGCGTCGCGATCGGAGCGGGTTCGGATGCCGGCGGCGTGCCGGACGGCGCGCGCTTCTCGAGGGCCGGCACCGCGAAGGGGGTGGAGAACGCGGCACGACCGCCGAGGCGCGGAACGGCGGCCCGGCGGTCGTGCCGCCACAGGCGGAGGTGCGGAGCCGCACCTCCTCCTGTGGCTGGCGGCGTTCGGACATGCGCACAGCTTCCTGTCGTTTCGTTCGGCTGCGGACCGGGCGATCATGTCCGTATGGCCGACGACCACGCACACATCCAGGACTTCTTCTCCGTTCGGGCGGCGGACTGGGACAGCCGTTTCCCCGACGACGGACCGGCCTACGCCGCGGCCGTCGGTGAACTCGGGCTGAGGCCGGGTGGGACGGTGCTCGACGCGGGCTGCGGCACTGGACGGGCGCTCCCGTCCCTGCGCGCCACCGTCGGCCCGGGCGGCAAGGTGCTCGGGGCCGACCTGACGTCCGCCATGCTCGAAGCGGCGCTACTGGCAGGGCGCGGGACGAACGGAACGCTGCTCCTCGCGGACGTCTCACGGCTGCCGCTGCGTGCGGGATCCCTCGACGGGGTGTTCGCCGCCGGGCTGATCTCGCATCTGCCGTCCCCGGGCCGGGGGCTCGCCGAGCTGGCACGGGTGGTGCGCACGGGGGGCAGGCTGGCGCTGTTCCACCCCATCGGCAGGGCAGCCCTGGCCGCGCGGCACGGACGCGCACTCTCGGACGACGATCTCCGGGCGGAGCCCCGTCTCGCGTCCCTGCTGGCGGATTCGGGGTGGCGGCTGGACTCCTACACCGATGAGGACGACCGGTTCCTGGCGCTGGCCGTGCGAACCGGCTGATCAGGACAGCCGCATGCGTGCCGGCCGAAGTGGTCGCCCTCGTGGGCGCGTTCGAAGTACTGATGGGTTCACGGCACCCGGTGGGTACCCGCGCGGCCATCGGGTGCCAGAGAGCGGGGCGGACCGTCATCAGCTCCCCGAGGGGTGTGGTGGCGTGCCCGTCCGGCTGTCGAAGCCGGGGAGATACGTGGCTGTTATCGCTTGTCAGGGCCTCGACGGCAGGGTTACCGAGTAGTTAAGGTGCGCCGACGGACCAAGCGACGAGGGATCAGGGTGGGTGCTGTGGCAGGGACGGACGACACGGTCGCCGACGACGCGCTGTTTGTGCTGACCGCGGTGCTGCTGACCCCGGCACAGTTCCCCAGCGTGCTCGGCGACGACTACGTGGCCGCGTGCTCGGCGCTGGGACTGGAGCCGTATGCCGAGGGGTACGGTCTCGTGCTGGGTCAGGACAGCGCGGGCGCGCGCTGGACCGTGGTCGTCGAGGACGTCTCCCTGGTGGCCGTCGCCATCGCCTCGTGGGACTGCGGGATGGAGTACGACCTCTCCCCCGATGACCGCTCGGTGGTGTGCGCTCTGCCGGGCTGGCCGCTCGCACTGGCGGTGGCCGCACCAGGAGTGCCGGCGCCGCACGACCCGCTGCCCGATCCGGCCACGGAGGGCCCCGCACCGCTGAAGCCGCCGGACACCGAGGTGTGGGGGCCGCCGCAGCGGCGGCTGGGGGCGGACGAGATAGCGCTGCAGTGGTCGGCGTGGCGTGACCAGATCGACGACGAGACCGCCTTCGGCCCGTTCGAGGACGACGCCACGTCGGATGGGACCGGCTCGGACGGGGCCCGCGACCGAGCGGCCGCCTCCCCGGAGCGGACGGCCGAGGAAGAGTCCGCAGGTGACGGCGGTCCCCCTGCCGGGACCTTCGCCGGCAACGGTCAGCACCCGGGGGTGAGGAAAGCACTCGAGGCGGCTCGCGCGTACGTCACGGCTCCGCCTCCGCCGGGCCGGATACGGTCCGCCTTCGCCCCCGGCGGGGCACGGACGCTACGGGCGGACGGCCCCGGATGGTCCCTGGTGGCCAGAACCGACGACATCGCGTTCGTCCTGCTGGACGAGGAGCCGGGCGAGATCATGACGGTCGGCCGCGGCCCGGAGCTTCCGGGGCTGCTCAAGTCGCTCGACGAACTCGCCGTCCGGCCGAACTGACCGCTCGGGCGCGCACTGGGCGCCGAGGAGCCGACCGCGAGCACGCACGGCCGAAGTGGGGCCGGCCGTGCGCACGCAGCACCGCACCCGCTGCTACACGCGCTCGAGTGGACGGTGCGGCTCGGCCGGCAGTTCGACCTCGATCGGGTCACCGGGCCGTACGACGCCGCCCGTCGTGACGACTCCCATGATCCCGGCCTTGCGGACCAGCGTGCCGTCGTCCGCCCGGCCGACGACCTGCTTGAGCAGTCCGCCCTGGAAGTTGTCGATCTGGAGACACGGGTTCCGCAGGCCGGTCACCTCGACGACCGCTTCGTCGCCGAGATGGAGCCGGGTCCCGACCGGGAGCGCGAGCAGGTCGATCCCGCTGGTGGTGACGTTCTCCCCCAGGTCACCGGGGGCGACCGCGAATCCGGCTCCGCGCAGCTGGCTGAACAGCTCCTGATGGATGAGGTGGACCTGACGCAGATTGGGCTGCGCAGGATCCTGGGCCATCCGCGAGCGGTGTCTGACGGTGACACCGGCGTGCACGTCGCCCTCGACACCGAGGCCGGCCAGCAGGGTGATGCTGTCCCTGTTCGGCTTGGTGAACGAGTACACGCCGTTGCTGCTCACTGCCGAGACGGTGGTGTTCAGCGCCCGATCTCCTTGCGGCTGATCCTGCGGAGCCTGCGCCTCTGTGCCGGGTCGAGCATCAGGTAACCCACGACGGGCACCCCGATGAGCACCAGCAGCGACCACCAGAATCCGATGAACGGAATCAGGACGACTGCCGCGACGACTCCCCCGATGGCGATCTTCGCACCGTTCGACATGATCTGTGCCTCCTTCGCGGCCCGAGCCGCTCCTGTTGGGAGAACGCGTATGCGGGCCCGTGGGTTCCGCCCCGGCGCAACGGGTCCTGGTTCCAGCGGCACAGGCCCAGGTCTCAGCGCAGCGGCTCGCCGACCTCGTGCATGTGCCGCAGCGCCTGCCGGTACGACTCGACGAGGCCCGTCTCCGCGTAGGACATGCCGATCGAGGCGCAGTGCGCCTTCACCAGAGGCTGCGCGAGCCGCAGGTGGGGCCGGGGCATGCTCGGGAAGAGGTGGTGCTCGATCTGGTAGTTGAGGCCGCCGAGGAACCAGTCGGTGAGGACGGCGCCGCGCACGTTGCGCGAGGTGAGGACCTGGCGCTGCAGGTGGCCCCACCGGTCGCCGTCGGGGTCGGGCATCTCCATGCCCTTGTGGTTCGGGGCGAAGGCCATCCCGAGGTGAAGGCCGAAGAGTGCGTGGTGCACGAGGGCGAAGACGACGGCCTTGCCGGGGGACATCGTGGTGAGCAGCAGCGTGGCGTACAGGGCGAGGTGGCCGACGAGGAGCAGGCCGGACAGCGCGCGTTCGCGGACGGGCTGACGCCGCAGGAACTGGAATCCGTAGATCTTGAGGGCGATGCCTTCGAGCAGCAGCATCGGGAAGAACAGCCGTGCCTGGTTCCGGGTGAGCAGGCGGGCGAGGCCCTCGCGCTGCGCCGCCTGCTTCTGGGTCCACACCAGGGCACCGACTCCGACGTCGGGGTCCTTGTCGATGTGGTTGGGGTTGGCGTGGTGGCGTACGTGCTTGTCGTTCCACCACGCCTCGTTCATTCCGAGCAGCAGGTTGGCGTGCACGAGCCCGATCATCCGGCTGGACCTGCGGTCGCCGGATATCTGGGCATGGCCCGCGTCGTGCCCGAAGAAGGCGGTACGGGTCCACAGGACGGCCAGCGGCAGGGCGAGGAGGAGGTTCCACCAGGTGTCGCCCAGGAGCGCCATGCCGGTGATCACGGCCGCGAGGGCAGCCAGGTTGGTGGCTATCCCGACGGCGTACCAGCCGGTCCGCCGCGCCAGGAGCTCCTGCCCCTTGACGGCCTTGAGGAGCGGCGCGAAGTCACTGCCGGAGGCCTGCGGCTCCGCCGGGCTCTCCGATCCGTCGCGGGGGTGTGGCGCAACGGTCGCTGCTACCGCCTGGGGCATGACGTCTCCGGTTTCTGGGCATCTGCTCTGACCTCGTCAAACGTACGGAGAGCGGGCCTGTGGCAGCCATGGCGCCATCACCCCGGAAGTGCGGGGGGAATCCCCCGTGTCCGGTGGTGGGGCGAGATGTACCCCAAGCTTCAGAAGGCAGAAAGCAGTGAGGTGGATCACTGTGGGTTTCTCCCGGAAGGGGCCGTGGTGGAGTACCCTCGGCGACCCCGGGCTCACTAGTCAAATTTGAGGAATCCGACATCGCTGTGCACAGGCTCCCTGCGGCAACACCTGACGAGATCTCTGAACTGTCCCGCTGCTCCGCAGTCTTCCTCCCCGCGGATCCGGCCCGTACCGGCCTGATCGCGTTCTGGAACCCGGACGGTAGCACCCCGCCCGGCGATCCCGGGAGTCCGAGGGAACTGACGGTCGTGGGGAGCGACGTCCGCCCTTACGCGGTCCCGGCGTTGGTGATGCCGGTGAAGGACGCGCTGCCCGTTCTGACGCGGGCGCGGGCGGATGCCGGCGCCTCGCCCTCGACCAGGTTCTGGGGCGCGGCCGGGGTCCTGGCCCTCCAACTCGCCGCACGCGGGCTGCTGCTGCCGGGGCTCAGCGCCACGGACCACGATGCGTGGCGGGCCGGCCCTCTGACGGCGGACGACCTCGAACGGATGCGGGTGCTGGCCGCGTCCATGCCGCCGGCGGCGCACGCCGTACCGCTGGACGCGGCGGCCGATCCGCTGCTGCTGGCCGAACCCGAGTCGTTGCTCAGGTCGTTCGTCGACGCCGTGGTGGACGGACTGCCGCGCGCACCCGGGGCCGAGTCGGCCGCGGGAGCTCCGGCCTTCGCCGCCCCGGGGGTGCACCATCTGCCGGGGCTGCGGCCGTGGGCGGCCGACGTGGCGGCCGGTCACGACGCGGGAGTACGCCTCTCCCTGCGCATCGAGGTCTCGGGACTGACCGAGGCGGAGTGGGATGAGGAGGGCTCCGGCGCGGCCCCCGCCTTCCGTGCGGTGCTGCAGATCCACAGCGTCCGGGATCCCGCGACGGTCGCCGACGCCGCGGACGTCTGGGCCGAACGGTCCCCCGCCGCCTCACTGTCCGGTCCACGGGTGCGGATGGACGCCCTGCTCGCCCTGCGCCGCGCGGCGCGCGCCTGGCCGCCGTTGACACCGCTGCTGTCCGCGGCGGTCCCGGACGCGGTCGAGCCGGCCGACGAGGAGATCGCGGAGCTGCTGGGGCCCGCCGCCCGGGCGCTCGCCGCGACGGGCGTACAGGTGCACTGGCCGAGGGAACTGGCACGAAAGCTCACCGCCCGGGCCGTGATCGGCCCGGCGGACGACGGCACGGCGCAGGAGTCACGGGATCGCACGGGAGCACCGTCCTTCCTCTCGCCCGACGCACTGCTGACGTTCGACTGGCGGTTCGCGCTGGGCGACCGGCAGCTGACGCGGGAGGAGCTCGACCGGCTCGCCGAGGCGGGCCGGCCGCTGATCAGGCTCCGGGACCAGTGGGTGCTCGTCGACCCGGAGGAGGCCCGCCGCGCGCGGCGTACCCAGGACCGCAAGGTCACGCCGGTCGACGCCCTGAGTGCCGTACTGACCGGGACGACGGACGTCGACGGACACCGGGTCGAGGTCACGGCGACGGGCCGGCTCGAAGAACTCCGCAAGCGTCTCGCGGACCCCGAGTCGCGGACGGCGCAGACGGTGGCTCAGCCGGCGGCACTCGACGCGAACCTGCGCGACTACCAACTGCGTGGCCTGAACTGGCTGGTCACCATGAGCTCGCTCGGCCTCGGCTGCTGCCTGGCCGACGACATGGGACTCGGCAAGACCATCACCCTGATCGCACTCCATCTGCACCGCCAGGGCGTCGGGTCGGCCGCGGGGCCCACCCTCGTGGTCTGCCCGACCTCGCTGATGGGCAACTGGCAGCGGGAGATCGAGAGGTTCGCCCCGGGAACACCGGTGCGCCGCTTCCACGGCGTCTCCCGCTCGCTGGACGACCTCGCGGACGGCGAGTTCGTCCTCACCACGTACGGCACCATGCGCCTCGACACGGCCCGCCTGGCCCAGGTCGCCTGGGGCATGGTCGTCGCCGACGAAGCGCAGCACGTCAAGAACCCGCGTTCGGCGACCGCCAGGCAGCTGCGGACCATCGGCGGCGGGGCACGTGTCGCGCTCACCGGCACCCCGGTGGAGAACAACCTGTCCGAGCTGTGGGCGATCCTGGACTGGACGACACCCGGCCTGCTCGGGCGGCTCGGCACGTTCCGCGCCAGGTACGCGAGCGCGGTCGAGGGCGGGAGCGACCCCGCCGCCGCCGAGCGGCTCGCCTCGCTGGTCCGCCCGTTCCTGCTGCGCCGTCGCAAGTCCGACCCCGGTATCGCGCCGGAGCTGCCGCCCAAGACGGAGACCGACCGGGCGGTGTCGCTCACACCGGAGCAGGCCGGCCTGTACGAGGCGGTGGTACGCGAGACACTCGCCGAGATCTCGGGGGCGGAGGGATTCGCGCGGCGCGGGCTGGTCGTGAAGCTGCTGACGGCGCTGAAGCAGATCTGCAACCATCCCGCGCAGTACCTCAAGGAGGAACGGCCCCGGATCGTGGACCGCTCGGGGAAGGTGGAGCTGCTGGACGAACTGCTCGACACGATCGTCGCCGAGGGTGCGAGCGTGCTGGTGTTCACCCAGTACGTGCAGATGGCACGCCTGCTGGAGCAGCACCTGGCGACGCGCGGGGTACGTAACCAGTTCCTGCACGGCGGCACCCCGGTCGCCGAGCGTGAGGCCATGGTGAACCGCTTCCAGGCGGGCGAGGCACCGGTGTTCCTGTTGTCGCTGAAGGCCGCGGGTACCGGGCTCAACCTCACCCGCGCCGGTCATGTGGTGCACTTCGACCGCTGGTGGAACCCGGCCGTCGAGGCGCAGGCCACGGACCGCGCGTACCGGATCGGGCAGACCCAGCCGGTCCAGGTGCACCGGCTGATCGCCGAGGGGACGATCGAGGACCGGATCGCCGCCATGCTGGCCCGTAAACAGGGCCTGGCGGACGCGGTGCTCGGCAGCGGCGAGGGCGCGCTGACGGAACTCACCGATGCCGAACTGGCCGAACTGGTCGAGCTGCGAGGGGGCGCACGATGAACGGGAGTGTCGAGCCGGAGCGTACGTTCGCCGCGCTGCCGCCCGCGCAGGGCCGAGGATTCGCCTCGTCCTGGTGGGGGCGGGCGTGGCTGAAGGCGCTGGAGGACACCGCCCTCGACGGGGTGCAGCTGAAGAAGGGCCGCAGGCTCGCCCGGGAGGGCCTGGTGGGCGCGGTCTCCGTCCGGCCCGGCCGGCTCACCGCGGTCGTGCAGGACCGTGACTCGGCGGCGTACCGGAGTGATGTGCTGCTCCAGGAGCTGGGTGAGGCGGAGTGGGACAGGTTCCTGGACATGGCCTCCGAACGGTCCGGCCACATCGCCGCGCTGCTCGACCGTGAGATGCCGCCGCACCTCGTGGAGGACGCGGCGGAGGCCGGGGTCGAGCTGCTTCCGGGTATCGGCGATCTGGAGCCGGAGTGCAGTTGCGAGGCGTGGGACCACTGCCCCCATTCGGCAGCCCTGTGCTATCAGGTGGCGCGGCTGCTGGACCAGGATCCGTTCGTACTGCTGCTCCTGCGGGGCCGGGACGAACGGCGGCTGATCGACGAACTACAGGCACGCAGCACGGCACACGCGGCCGGCGCCTCACCCGCGGAGGAGACTCGCACCAGGTCCACGCGGGGTGTGCGGGCCGACGTGGCCTTCGCGGCACGGGACATCCTGCCGCCGCTCCCGCCGCCCCCGCCGCTCCCCACCGGGCCCGGGGTGCCGCCCGCGCTGGACGCGGAGGCCGAGCCGTTGGCCGGTGTGGATCCCGCGGCGCTGGAGTTCCTCGCGGCGGACAGCGCCGTACGGGCCTTCGCGATGCTGACGGACGCGCTCTCCGCGGGTCATGAACAGCGCTCGCCGACGCCCGGGCTGACGCCTGACCAGGACGCCGTGCGCATGGCTGCCGAAGGTACGCCGGACGCGCTGCTCACGGCGCGTCTCGCCGCGGCGACCGGACGGCGGCCCGCCGCGCTCGACGCCGCGGTACGCGCCTGGCACTACGGCGGGAGCGCGGCCCTGGCGGTGTACGACGAGGAGTGGCTGCCGGAGCCGGAGGACCTCGCCCGGGCGAGGGCGGGGATCGCGGCGGCGTGGGAGGAGGGTGAGGCCCCTCGGTTCAGCGCGGTCAACAATCGCTGGAGCGCTGCTGGTTCGGGTACCCAGCTGAGGTACGGGCGCGACGGTCGCTGGTGGCCCTACGCCAAGGAGCGGGGCCGCTGGGTGCCCGCCGGTCCGGCGGACAGCGACCCGGCGGCCGCCCTGGCCGGCGTACGCCCCGGGGCCTGAGACCGGGGCGGTCGGCAAGGCGCCGCCCCGCCTGCCGGAACCGTGCGCCGGGGCGGCGCGTCCTTCAGCCGTACGTCCGACGAAGCCTCACCCGACAGGAGTTCCGATGCGGCGCAGACGGATTCTTCAGGGCGCCGCGGTCACGGCCGCGGCGGCGCTCCTCCCGGCGTCGGCCCGCGCCGTGGCCGCGCCGACCCAGGGCACGGACTACCCGGCGGCACAGTGGTTCCCCGCGTCCACGTCCAACTACACCGCCGCGCAGCGCCCTTGGGACCATCAGGTCGACCGTGTCGTCGTCCATGTCGCCCAGCAGACGTTCACCGAGACGATCGGCATCTTCCAGGATCCGGCCAAGCAGGTGTCGGCCCACTACGTGGTGCGCTCGGGGGACGGCTTCGTGGCGCAGTGCGTACCGGAGCGGGACATCGCCTGGCACGCGGGGAACTGGGACCACAACACGCGCAGCGTCGGCATCGAGCACGAGGGCTGGGTCGATCAGCCGTCGTACTTCACCGACGCGATGTACGAGCACTCCGCACGGCTGACCGCGGACATCTGCGAGCGCTACGGCCTGGCCAAGGACCGCGCGCACATCATCGGCCACCACGAGGTGCCGGGCAGCGACCACACCGACCCGGGGGACGACTGGGACTGGGTGCGCTACATCCGCCTCGTCAACCTGTCCTGAGGGGGAGGTGCGGCGGCGCCCCCGACCGTGCGGGGCCGCCGACGCTCACCGCCCCCCCGACCCGAGGTACGCCCATGGCGGACGGCGCCCTAACCGGCTGGAGGGGGACCTTCGCCTCCGTCCCGTTTCCGTGTGGGCACCCCGTCGCGAGCGCCTCCCGCGCCGCCTGCCCCGGGGACACCGTCCGGCGCCCCGTCACCCGACGGCGTGGCGGCGTCCTCGGCCATCGGCGGCGCCATGGCCCCTCCGCCCCGCAGGCGTTCGAGGTCGGAGGACCGGACCTGGATGACGATCAGGGCGATCAGTGCGGCGACGACGGAGAAGACGGCTGCCACGACGAAGGCCTGGGAGACACCCGAAGCGAGCACCTGGTCGCCCCACGGGGCCGGGAGCTCGCCGGTCCTGCGGAACTCCTGCTGCTGGGCGGGGGTGGACTCGGCCAGGAACCGGGGAATCTGATCCGCCGCCTCGTTACGGCTGGCGCTGCCGAAGACCGTGACCAGGATGGACAGCCCCAGCGAACCGCCGACCTGCTGAGTGGCGTTGAGGACCCCGGAGGCCGCGCCTGCCTCTCTGGGCGCCACACCGGACACCGCCATCAGGGTCAGCGACACGAACTGCATGCCCATGCCGAAACCGAAGACCAGCAGGGGGCCCAGGATGCTGCCGAGGTAGGTGCTGTCGACATCGGTCCGGGTGAGCCATCCGAGTCCGCCGGCCGTCAGGATCGCACCCGACACCATGAAGGGCTTCGGTCCCCACCTGGGCAGCAGTTGCGAGGCGAGTCCCGCGCTGATGGCGATGATCACGCTCACCGGCAGGAACGCGAGCCCGGCCCGCAGCGGGCTGAAGTCCAGGATGTTCTGCACGAAGAGGGTCAGGAAGAAGAACATCCCGAACATCGCCGCGGCAAGGCTGAGCATCATGCCGTACGTGCCGGCGCGGTTGCGGTCGCGGAACATGCGCAGCGGTGTGATGGGCTGTCTCGACCGGCTCTCGACGCCCAGGAAGGCCGCCAGGAACACCACGGCGCCCAGGAAGGCCCCGATGGTGAGGGGGTCGCTCCAGCCGTCCTCGGAGGCGCGGATGAAACCGTACACGAGCAGCACCATGCCGAGCGTGGAGGTCAGCGCGCCCAGCAGGTCGAAGTGACCGGGGTGGCGTTCGGACTCCTTGATGTAGCGGGGTGTCGCGAGCGCGATCAGCAGACCGATGGGCACGTTGACGAAGAGCACCCATCGCCAGTCGAGCCACTCGACCAGCAGGCCGCCCGCCAGCAGCCCGATCGCGCTTCCGCCCGCGGACACGGCGGCGAACACGCCGAAAGCCCGGTTCCGTTCGGGTCCCTCGCGGAAGGTCGTGGTGATGAGGGAGAGCGCGGTGGGCGACGCGATCGCACCGCCCACGCCCTGTAGCGCACGCGCGGCCAGCAGTTGCCATGACTCCTGCGAGAGGCCGCCGAGCAACGAGGCCAGCACGAACAGCAGGACGCCGAAGATGAAGACCCTGCGTCGCCCCAGGATGTCGCCGAGCCGTCCGCCGAGCAGAAGCAGCCCGCCGAAGGTCAGGGTGTAGGCGTTGATCACCCACGACAGGTTCTCGGTCGAGAAGCCCAGGGACGTCTGGATGTGCGGCAGTGCGATGTTCACGATGGTGATGTCGAGGACCACCATCAGCTGGCAAGAGGCGATGACGAGCAGTGCTATCCCGTTGCCGTGGCCCCGCCCGGGCGCATCGGCCGGCGTCGCGGACTTCGCTCGGGAATCTGTCATGGCGCCACGTCCCTCACGGGTCGGCAGTGAACGAAAACGTTCGCCCACCGACGTTAGGACGGACCGGACGGCCCCGCCAATCGATCACCGGACAGCCCCACGGACGGGGCCGGGAGCGTCCGCCGGGAAGGCCCGCCCCGCACGAGGCCGGTGACCGGCACGGGACCCGGTGAGGCGCTCGGACGCCGAGGCACCGGCCTTGGGCGCACAGCGCGCTCCCTGCCCCTCCGCTGCGCACGGAGCGCGCGGCACGGTGTCACCAGTAGTGCCGACGGCCTCCCACCGCATGTCCCACGGCACCGAGGACCCAGAGGGCGAGCCCGATGACGAGCAGGATGATCCCGATGGTCCACAGGACACCGAGTCCCGTCACCAGGCCGAGTACGAGAAGGATTGCTCCGATGATGATCATGGCTGCCTCCGGCAGGATCACCCACCCGCGAAGAGTGGGCCTATATGTGAGCATATGCCTTGATCTGCCACCTGCCCAGGCCGCGCGTCACCGCGTGCCCGAGCGACGACCGCGTTCGTCCTCAGGACACACGGCCCTCACCTCTCGCGCACGCGGTTCTTCGTCCCCCGCACACGCGGTCAGTCCCGGGGCAGCAGGCTTCCCAGCGGGCCGAGGTCGAGGTTGAGGTCCTCGGGCCGTACCCCGTGCTGTTCGCAGAGCTCCGCCATACGCTGGTCGAGCATCATGAGCGTGGTGCCGATCTCGTCCACTTGACCGTCGCTGAGATCACCCTGGTCGATGCGACGGATCGCCTGGCGTTCCATCAGCTGCCGCAGCAGTTCCACGACCGTCAGCACCAGCGTCACGAGGTCCTGCCCCAGCTTGTCCGAGTCGACGTCGAGTCGGGAGGACGTCACAGCGGCCCCCCGTCCGCCCAGGGTGCCGGGACGCGTTCGTTGACGGACGAGAGCAGGGCGTGGAGGGAGAGCCGCACCAGCGGGACGTCCGCGATCGCGATGACGAGGTCACCGCTGATCACCACACCCGTCGCCAGAACCCGGTCGAGCAGGTCGACGAGCGGCACCCCGATGGGTCCGCGGAGGGGTTCCGGATTGTTCCAGGGCACCACGTCGTGGGACATCCTCTACACCTCTCCCACGAAGGAGTACGGCACCCACGGACCCGAGACTTCGATCCGCGCGCCGGTCGCCTCGCGCAGGGTCCGCGCGAGCGTTTCGAGCTCGGCGGCCCGGCGTTCAGGGACCAGGTAGGTGGCGTTGAGGACCTGGACTCGGTCCTTCGACTCCGGTTCGGTTGCCTGAAGCCTCAACCGGCGACCCGCGGCGGCAAGACCCTGGAACGCGGCGTCGACCGATTCGGCGAGCCGCAGGGCGTCCTCGTGACGCTGCTCGCGCTGCGCCTGCACGCCCCGCTTGCGCTCCAGGTAGGCGAGACCGGCTCCGGGCGTCGCGCGGACGCGTCCGGCCGCCGCAGCTTCCGTCCTGCGCACGGTAGGGCCCTGGGCCGGTTCCTGGGGGTCGGCCGAATAGGCCTTGACGCCCCATTCGGAGTGGCCCGCGGTGCGCTCCAGAGCCGCGCGGAAGCGCTCGGTCTCGCCACAGAGCGCTTGCCGGGTCCGCTCTTCGTCGTGGTAGAGCGTGGCCAGCGGGAGCGGCACGGTAGGGCAGGTCGAGGCGGCCGCGGACACCACGTGGTGATGAGCGCGCGCATAGCGTTCGAGCTCGTCGCGGTCGGCCATACGCGCCTGCCATACCTCGTCCGTGAAGTCCGCGGCCGGGACGGTCTGAACGATCGCGGTCAGTTCGCCGAACCGCAGCAGCCGCAGAGGTTCACCCACCGCGACGCCCGGGAGGCAGGCGAACACCTTCGGGTCCGGGGCTCGGCACACCGCGAAAACGTAGAGGGCACTCTCGTCCGTAGGTTCGGGACCCCGGTCCGTCATCTCGCTCGGTCCTCCTTGCTCATCAGTTGGCCACGGACGTCTGGTCCGCCTTCGACTCGAGGGCCTCCAGCCGCTCCCGCAGCTCACGGTTCTCGTCCAGGAGGGAGTCGCGAGCGGCGCGTGAGCTGAGCGCCGGATCCGTCTCCCACCAGTCGATCCCGGCCTTCTTCGCGGTGTCCACGGATGCGACGAAGAGGCGCAGACGGATGGTGAGCAGCTCGATGTCGAGAAGGTCGATCTTGATATCGCCGGCGATCACGATGCCCTTGTCGAGGACACGTTCGAGGATGTCGGCGAGGTTCGTGTTGGGCGGCCCGGGGACGGCGTACGCGTCGCGTCCTACGTCGAGTTCGGTCACCTCGACGACCTCCGTCCGCGGCGCCTGGCGGGGGCGGGCTCCTCTTCCTCTTCCTCTTCCTCTTCTTCCTCCTCCTCCGGCTCCTCCTCGTCCTCGTCCTCGTACTCCTCGTCGTCGGGCTCTTCCTCTTCCTCGTCCTCGGCTTCCTCCTCGTCGTCGTATTCGGAGTCCGAGTCGTCGGCCTCCTCTTCCTCGCTCTCCTCCTCGTTCTCGGACTCCTCCTGCTCCATCGCGTCTTCGTGCGTCACCACGACTTCCCCGTCGCGGATTTCGCCGCGCCAGCCCTCGGCGTCCTCATCGGTGAGAGTGACGAACCGCTGGAAGTGCTTGAAGTCGAGGCGCATACGACGACCCTGCACCCGCCACAGGTTGCCCGTCTTCTCGAAGAATCCCGACGGGTAGTACTCCACCACCAGGACGATCCGGGTGAGGTTCGGCGCCAGTTCGTGGAAGCTGACGCAGCCACGCGTGGAGCCCTTGGAGCCCTCTGAGGTCCACACGATGCGGTCGTCGGGCACCTGTTCCTGGACCGTCGCCTTGAAACTGCGTGAGGACGGGCCGATCTTGACCTTCCAGTCGCTCTCCATCTCCTCGCCCATGGAGACGCTCTGGACGCCCTTCGTGAAGGTGCCGAACTTGTCGTACCGAGTCCAGTGGTCGTAGGCGGTACGCAGGGACACTCCCACATCGAGGACCTCGACGATGTTCATGGACTTACCCCCACCGGATGTGCTCTTGCCCTTGCCGCCGCCGAACGCGCTCTTGGCCTTGTCCACGACGTTGTCCTTGACACTGCCGGCCTTTTCGGAGACGAAGGCCTTGACCGGCGATTCGCCCTGCATGACGCGTGAGGCGATCGACGGCAGTGAGCCGCCGTTCTCGGCCATATCGGTGAGCTGGCCGGTGAGGCCGTTGAGCTTGTCGCCGGCCTTCTGCGTGAGTTTCTCGGTCTGCGCACCGAGGAAGTTCGTGAACTCCCCGCGGAGCCGGTCCATACCCGACTCTTCCGCCTCGGGCTCTTCCTTGTCGGTCCTGGCCATGGCTGCCTACCTCCGCCGTTCGCCGCGGGACGCGGCTCGCTTCGATGACGATGTCTTCTTGGCCGAAGTGGTCTTCTTGCGTGCCGACGCCTGCTTGGCCGGTGCCGTCTTCTTCCCTGCCGCCTTCTTGGCCGGTGCGGACTTCTTCGCAGCGGTCTTCTTGGCGGGGGTCGCCTTCTTGGCAGCCGCCTTCTTCGCCGGTGCGGACTTCTTCGCGGCAGTCTTCTTGGCCGGGGCGGCCTTCTTCGCAGCCGCCTTCTTCGCCGGTGCGGACTTCCTCTCAGCCGGCTTCCTGGCCGGGGCCGCCTTCCTCGCGGCCGGCTCCTCTTCCTCCTCCGGCTCCTCTTCTTCGTCCTCCGGCTCCTCTTCGTCCTCGTGTTCGTCCTCGTACTCTTCGTCCTCCTCGGGCTCCTCGCCCTCCTCCTCGTCGTAATCCTCGTCCTCGTACTCCTGGTCCTGGTCCTCGTCCTCGTCGGCCCCTTCGCCGCTGAGCGCCCCCAGTCGCGCCGTCCGGTCGCTGAGGGCGTCGGCCAGGGAGTTCATGCCACGGTCCGCAGCCGCCGTCAGTGCCTTCCTGCCGGATTCGAGGACTTCTCCACGCAGCTGCCCCTGAAGCTCGGCGAACTGTGGCATCTCGCTCAGCCGTCGCACGCCTTCGGCGGCCAGCTGACGCGGTTCCAGGCCGAAGCGCCTGCCGGCCAGGTAGGTCGCGATCGAGATGGCCAGCTTGCCCTTCTTCGTCCGGCCCAGTACGTATCCGCCCACCACAGCTGCCGCGAGCGTCACCTTCGTCTGATCTTCCATGAGTACGTCACCCTCGATAGATAGGCGCGGAGCGGACTCGTGCGGCGTGAAGCCGGTCGAGCAGCTCTTCCTCTTCCCTTTCGAACGCCTCCAGGCTGATGCCGCCGTCCTCCAGCTCCTGGTTCAGTGCGGCGAGTTGCGCCCGGATCACACTCGGGTCGTGCAGTTCACGGTCGGCAGCCTCGTTCGCCTTCTCCGCGATCCAGGCCACACCACGGACCGGTGCGAGGGGCAGCAGGAGCAGGCCGGTGAGCAGTCCCATCTCAGACCGCCGCCGTCGTCGCCCGCGGAGCACGGGAGGAGACGAAGCTGTAGCAGGGCAGCGGCCCTGCCACCCGGAGTTCGACACGCGCACGGTGCGAGTCCGCGAACCGCTGCACCGTCGTCCTGAAGGCGTCGCTCCCGCTCCGGTCGACCAGGAACGACACGTTCAGGGCGCACCCGTGCACCTCGGGCCCGCCGGCCACCGCGCGTACCGTCGGAGTGAGCTCGTGGAGGATCTGCTTCCCGGCCTCGGCGGCTCTGCGTGACAGCGCGCCGGCCACGGCCTCGCCGAGCCGGACGTTCGCCTCGTAGTCAGGACGTCTGCGGACCGCGTCGCGCAGGCGTCGCACGGTCTTCTCCTCCGCCAGGACCGCGGCGAGAGCGTCCTGTGCGGGCAGGGCCTTGAGGTTGAACTCGACCCCGGCGGCGAGATGCGCGAGCGTCGCGAGGTGCTCCGTCTCCGATCCCGCGAGCTGCTGTCGCAGCGAGTCGGTGTCCGGTGCGATCACTCCGAACCGCATCGGCAGTACGGGGCCGTCCTCGGAGAGGCGCAGCAGGAGATCCTGGTGTGCCATCAGGTCACGTCGCCTCGCACGCAGTTGGGGTGGCGCGTCGCTCACGACGGCGGTGACCCGGCCGTCGCCGACCAGCCGCAGGGGTGCCGGCGGGCCGCCGACTCCGCCCGCGCCGGCCGGGAGGTTCGCCTCGGCGGGGATGATCGCGTAGACGTAGACGCCGTTCGCGGTCACGGCTCACACCTCCGCACGCCGGCGCCGGCTCGACGATTCGCGCGCGGGCGCGCGGCGTTTCCTGGGACGCTCCTCCTGCGAGTCGTCCTCGTCCTCGTCGCCGCCCTTGCCCACCGCGCTGCGCACGGTCTCGCCCACGGACTCCGCCGCCCTGCGCACCTTGCGCTTGCCGACGGACTTGGCCACGCCTCCACCGAGCAGCTCGGGAATGGTGGTGCTGCCGGAGTCACGCTCCAGGTCGAGCCGGTTGCACGCCTCGGCGAAGCGGAGGTAGGTGTCCACACTGGCCACGACGATGCGCGCGTCTATCTTGAGGATCTCGATGCCGACCAGGGACACCCTGATGAACACGTCGATGACCATGCCCCGGTCGAGAATGAGTTCCAGGACGTCGTAGAGCGTGCCGGCCCTCGGCGGGCACGGGGCGATCTCGTCGGCGTACATGCTGGTGGTCATGGGTTTCCTTCCGGGTGATGGGCGATGCGGTCACTCGTCGGCGGAGCCGCGCCGGTAGCGGCGGACCCGCCTGTACTCCATGAGCTCGCCACGCTCATCGATCTGCACCTCGTAGGAGGCGAGCAGACTCGTCGTGTCCGGGATTCGGGGTACTTCGAGTACGTCGACGACCACGCACCATCCGTCGTCGTTCCTGCGCACGGCCGACACACCCTCAGCGGAGTGGCTGATCAGCCGTTCCAGGCTTTCGCAAGCGGCGCGGGCAGCGTGCTCGGGACCTCGTCGGGACGAGGTGCGCGTGGCTGCCGTTTTCGCTGATGGCCCGGAGCGGGCGCGACGATTCTCTGCCATGGGACCAAGTCTGATCAGGATGCGGCGTGCCGCATCTCGACGCCGACGGCCGGGTGTGCGGAAGCACTCACCCCTTCGGCGCTCCGGCGGGACGTGCCGCCGGGAGACGTGCAGAGTCGTAGTCATGAGTGAGATCTCCGACCCGACAGGGCCCGATCAGGAGCACGTCCGGCCGCGCGATGTCGGTGACACCACGGTCGAGGCGCTCGGTGCGCTGGCGGAGGCGCTGGAGACGGTGGAGCGGGCCCGGGGCCGTCTGTACGACTTCCACCAGCTCACGGGCGGTGCCGACCTGACGCTGGACCGGGCGGTGGAGCTGCTCCGAATGGGTGGCCACGCGGCGCAGGCCGACCTGGTCGAGCGGGAGATCATGGGCCGCAACGTCCTCCCCGGTCGCTGGACCTTCCAGGTGGTCGAGACGTACGACGACACCTACTACCGGCCGTTCGCCGCGGTCGAGGAGCGGGTGCGGCAGGAGCTGGCGGGAGGGCGGCGGCATCTCTACGAGGCCGAGATGAAGGAGGCCCGCCGCACTCACGGCCACCCCGATCACACAGCGCGGCCCTGACCGTGGAACCTGAGGCAGCCCTGCGGAGGATCGCGTTCCTGCTGGAGCGGTCCCAGGCGGCGACGTACCGGGTGAAGGCGTTCCGCACGGCGGCCGGGGCCGTCGGCGCCATGGGAGGGAGCGAGGTCGCCGAACGAGCGGCGCACGGCTCGCTGGAGGCGGTCCGCGGGATCGGGCCGAAGACGGCCCAGGTGGTGCGGGAGGCCCTGGACGGAGCCACGCCCAGGTATCTGGAACGGCTGGAGGGCGAGGCGTCGGGGCCGCTGGTCCAGGGTGGTGAGACGCTCCTCGCCGCCATCCGGGGGGACTGCCACCTGCACTCCGACTGGTCCGACGGGGGCAGCCCCGTCGCGGAGATGGGGCGGACAGCCATCGAGCTGGGTCACGAGTGGGCCGTGCTCACCGACCACTCACCCAGGCTGACCGTGGCCAACGGGCTGTCCACCGAGCGACTCGTGCGGCAGCTGTCGCTGGTGGCGGAGCTCAACGAGCGGTGGGCGCCCTTCCGTCTGCTCACCGGGATCGAGTGCGACATCCTGGCCGACGGCTCGCTCGACCAGGAGGCCGAGGTGCTGGAGCGCCTCGACGTGGTGGTCGTGTCGGTCCACTCGAAGCTGCGGATGGACGCCCCCGCGATGACGGAGCGGATGCTCAGGGCCGTACGGAACCCGCACGCGGATGTGCTGGGGCACTGCACGGGCCGGCTGCTCGGAGGGAAGAAACGGCCCGAGTCGGAGTTCGACGCCGATCGGGTGTTCGCCGCGTGTGCGGAGGCGGGGACGGCGGTCGAGATCAACTGCCGCCCGGAACGGCTCGATCCGCCGCGTGACCTGCTCCGCAAGGCAGTGTCGTCGGGCGCCCTCTTCTCGATCGATACCGACGCCCACGCCCCTGGGCAGCTGGACTGGCAGCCCTACGGCTGCGCACGGGCGGAGGAGTGCGAAGTGCCTGCGGACCGGGTCGTCACCGCATGGTCCGCGGAACGCCTCCTGGACTGGACCGGGGGTGCGGAGCGCTCATGATGCGGGCCGCGCCCGCGTGCGCCGCCGGGAGGGGGCGCCGATGCCAGGTACCAGGGCCTGGGCGGGCCGGTCACCGCTGTTCGGCGTACAGTCGAGCGAGGTTGCCCATGTGACTCCGGGGCACGCCGGGGCAGGAGGAAACCCATGTCGGGTAACCGCACGAACCCCTCTCTTCCGCGCTCGCGAGGCGCACTCTCCGCAGCGGTGATCGGCTACCTGCGGGATGACGGCCCTTTGCCGGATCCGGCAGGTGCCTACGATGCCGACCCCTACGGCGATGATCTGCAGCTCGCCCTCCACGTCTGTTACGAACTGCACTACCGCGGATTCGCCCGCGTTCGCCCGGAACTGGAGTGGGACCCGCCCCTGCTCACCGTGCGCGCCGCGTTCGAGGACCGCTTCCTGACGGCTCTTCGGCGCGACGCCACGGGGACGGCTGCTCCGGACGAACTCCTCGACGGACTTCTCGTGGAGCCGGTTCGCGGCACCGGCGTCTCCTGGTTCCTCCAGGACCGCGGAGACCTGCGCCATGTGCGCGACTACGCGATCCAGCGCTCCCTGTACCACCTCAAGGAGGCCGACCCGCACGCCTGGGTACTGCCCAGGCTCAGCGGGCGGGCCAAGGCCGGCATGGCGGCCATCGAGTACGACGAGTTCGGCGCGGGCCGGGCGGAGCGCGTCCACGCGCGGCTGTTCGCCGACCTGATGGACGACCTGGGCCTGGACACCGCCTACGGCGCGTACCTGGACGAGGGCCGGGCGCCCATGCTGGCCCTGGTCAACGTGATGTCCCTGTTCGGCCTGCACCGCAGCCTGCGCGGGTCGCTCGTGGGGCACTTCGCCGCCGTCGAGATCACCTCCTCCCCCGCCTCACGGCGCCTGGCCAACGCGATGAAGCGCACCGGCGCCGGTCCCGCGGCGGAGTTCTTCTACACCGAGCACGTCGAGGCCGACGCGGTCCACGAGCAGGTGGTGCGCCGCGACGTCGTCGGCGGCCTGCTCGACGACGAACCCGGCCTGGCGGCGGACATCGCCTTCGGCGTCACCGCGACCTCGTTCCTCGAGGACCGGCTCGGAGACCGGCTGCTGGCCGACTGGCAGACCTGACCGGCGGTTCGGTTCCGTCACCCCGCACAGCAGTAGCAGTGAAGGGAGTCGCAGATGTCCGCAGACATGGCCGAGGCAACCCGTACCGCTCGTTTGATGACACTTCCGGGGGTGTACGCGCCACAGCACGACACACGCCTGCTCCTCGCGGCACTGAACCGTGAGGACGTCAGCCCCGGCACCGAGGTACTGGACCTCGGGACGGGCAGCGGCGCGCTCGCTCTGCACGCGGCGCGGCTCGGTGCGCGGGTCACGGCCGTGGACATCGCCTGGCGATCGGTGATGACGGCCCGGCTGAACGCGCTGCTGCGCCGACGGCGCGTCACGGTGCACCGCAGCGATCTCCTCTCGGCGCTGCCCGGCAGGTCGTACGACCTGATGGTCTGCAACCCGCCGTACGTGCCGTGCCCCGTGGGTAGGCTGCCGGGCCACGGCGCGGCGCGGGCCTGGGACGCGGGGTGGGACGGCCGGGCGGTCCTGGACCGGGTCTGCGCGACGGCTCCGGGGGCGCTGCGCCCCGGTGGCCGGCTGCTGCTCGTGCACTCCGGTCTGTGCGACAGCCTGACGACCGTGCGGCGTCTGGAGGCCGCCGGACTGCGGGCGCACGTCAGTGACCGCGCCCTCGTACCTCTCGGGCCCGTGCTGCGGTCCAGGCTGCGGTGGCTGCGGGAGACGGGCCTGGTGGGTGCGGGTGAGATGACCGAGGAACTGGTGGTGATCCGTGCCGAGCAGCCCTGAGCGCCCCCGGCGGATCTCCTTCGAGGACGACGGTCCCCTGCTGGTCGAGGGCCCCGTGGAGGTCACCTGTGCGGACGGCCGGGTGGCGGTGTCGGACCGGTTCGTCGTGGCCCTCTGCATGTGCAGGCGGAGCCGGATGTACCCGTGGTGCGACACGAGCCACCGTCGTCGCGCGAAGCCGGGTGACGGTCCGCCCGGGGAGCCGGCGGGCTGACCTCCCCGCGCGCCCTCACCCGGCGGAGCGACGCCGCGTCGGCTTCGCCCCGCGCAGCCGGCGGGACACCGCCCGCAGCCGGGGACGGCGTTCGTGCACCTCGGCGGCACGCCGGTCCAGCTCCTCGGCCAGGCGCTCCGTGCGCTTGTCGATGTCGAGTTCGTCGAGGATGCGGTCGACCTCGGCCAGCAGCGCGCCGTGCAGCTGCCACTGCCGAGGGTGCTCCTGGACGGTTTCGAGCAGCAGGTCGGCCACCCGGTCGCGGGTCGTCCGGCTACGGACGAGCGCTTCGGCGAGGCGGTCCTCGGCCTCTTCCCCGCTCTCTGCCATCGGGGTGGTGATCATCTCCGCGAATCCCTCGATGGCGTCGGACATGTGATCGAAGAGTTCCCGGAGGCCCGCGGCGACGTCCTCGGGGAAGAGCGCCTCCTGTGTACGGGCCTTGGCGAGGTCGGTCAGGGTGCGGGTCAGGACGCGCAGCACCACGGCGCAGATTTCCAGCGTGTCGAGCCCGGTCCGCAGCACGACGCGGTAGAGCAGCCCCTGCCTGACCCGGGGGTTGAGCATCAGGCTTTCCTCGGCCTGCCGCAGGGACGCGTCGACCTCCACGATGTCGTGGTCCAGCCTGCGGGCCTCGTGCAGCCGCGCCGCGGCCTCACGGACGGGGTGGTTGCCGCCGATCTCGTCACCCAGGGCCCGGAACATCCTGCCCATCCGCTCCCCCAGGCCTCCGATCGAGGCCCCCGCCGACTCGACCCAGACAGGCGGCGCGAACAGGAGGTTGAAGAGCAGACCGACGCCCGCACCGATCAGCGTCTCCAGCACGCGCTCCCAGGCGGTGTCGGCGACCTGAGAGACTCCGAGCACCAGCATCGCGCTGATCGCGACCTCGGGCACGAACTCGTTGACCCGGACCAGCCGTCCGATCAGCAGGGCGGAGAAGATGGTCAGCCCGAGACTCCACCAGCTCAGGCCGACGAGGGAGCTGAACCCGCTGGCGATCAGGACCCCGACGACGACGGCGTTCACACGGCGGACACCGGTGGTGAGCGTGGCGTAGAGCGTCACCTGCACCACGAGCAGGGCGGTGAGGGGCGCGGTCAGTGGGGAGGGGTGCGGTTCGGGCAGGACCCACTGGGCCACCGCGAAGGCGATGACGGCCGCCGCGGTGGACCGCAGCGTCTGTGTCGCGGCCGGCTCGGTGGTCCGCTGGACGAGTTTGACGACGGGGGCGGGCGTGGATACGGCAGGCATTCCTTCACGGTGCCCCGATCCGGGCGGTCGCAGTGCTCCGGGGCCGGGGCGGACCCCCGTACGGGCGTACCCCCCGACCGGCACAGGCCGCGCGCGTCGGACCGGACGGAGAGATGGTGGATGCATGGCTATCTCACTGAATCCCCCCGGGGAGACTCCTCCCGCCGAGGGCTGCATAAGCGAGGCACACGTCGAACGCGCGGACGGCGGCATCTGGGAGCACCCGG
This sequence comes from Streptomyces sp. NPDC049970, assembly GCF_040660235.1. Taxonomy (NCBI): domain Bacteria; kingdom Bacillati; phylum Actinomycetota; class Actinomycetes; order Kitasatosporales; family Streptomycetaceae; genus Streptomyces; species Streptomyces sp. NPDC049970. Next base: position 213,474 of record NZ_JBFALP010000006.1, read on the forward strand.
TGTTCTGGGCGGTCCTGGTCCTGCTGGGTTCAGCCGTCTTCGCCGGATTCTTCATCGCGCGCATCTTCGGGTTCGCGTGAGTTCTCGGCGGGCCCAGGACGCAACACGCCGCTCGTGCGGAGATCCTCCGTGCGGGGCTTCGGCTGCATCCGGGCATCAGGCCAGCGGGGAGGCACGAACGCCGGCCGGGCTCAGTTCGCCGGGCGCCGCTTCCCCGGCTTCGTGGAGCGGCCCTCGACGAGCGCGCGCCGGATCTGCGCGGCGGTGGCACGGGCGTGGTCCGAGGTCGCGGTGCGGTCGGCCACCGACGTGACGAAGCGGTGGGTGGGACGCAGGCACCGGTCGCACGGGGTATCGGTGGTGATCAGGTAGCCGTCCTCGCACTGCGGGTTCGTGCAGGGGCCGGGGCATACGAGCGCCTCGGCGATCTCCTGCGGCGCCCAGCGCCGACGGCCGTCCTCGTCCTTCTCGTGCAGGGCGTGCGACCAGCGGACGTTCCACCGGCGCTCGAGCCGTTCCAGGAGCTGGTCGGGCGTGCGCCGGGCGAGCTCCTGGTGGATCAGGTCGTGGACGGTGCGGGGGTGGCGGTGGCCGAGCGCCTGGACCAGGGGTTGCGGAAGCGCCTGGAGGATGTACGCGACCGGGTCGCCGCCGGCCCGTTCGCGCCATTTGCGGCAGGCGCAGGGACCTTCGGTGGGCAGTACCCGCTGGCAGCGGCCGCATCGGCCCCGGCATTCGGCGCAGAGTCCGTCGTCGAGCCCGTCCAGGTGGGGCGCGGGCGCCCGCCCGCAGTCACGGCAGCAGGCGGCGCAGGGGCCGCAGAGCCGCTCGTCGCCGAGCTTCGTCGACCACTGCCGCTGCTGGCAGCGGCAGCACAGGGCGTTGTTGCAGTACTCGTGGTGTGCGGCGCCCGACTGACGTCCGGTGGGCGGGAATGACATTGCGGCGTTCTCCAGGTGCGTGGCGTGGAGCGGTCAGGTCCAAGCCATCTCGACGGAGTGCGCGCAGGGGCCCTGGGACGACGGTATCGCCCGTCCGGTTCCGGCGCGGCGCTCCGCCATGATCGGAACGCCATTGTCCCGCACCTGGAGGGTGGACGGGGTCAGGGGCTCAGACCGCTGACGACGTCCGCGGTGGCGCTGACGCCTTCGTGGATGGTGGGAGCCATGCTCGTGCCGGCGAGGAAGAACCCGAGCAGGGCGCAGACGATCGCGTGCGAGACCTTGAGACCTCCGTTGCGCAGGAAGATCACCGCGAGGATCAGCATGAGCAGTACCAGTGAGATCGAAATGGCCATGGCCAACCTCCTCCGCCGCGCCTGAATTGCGGCATTCGGCGGCCAGTGTGGCGCAGCGGAGGGGCCGTTCGGCGCATCGGCGTGTCCGCCGAACGGGTGTTGACGCAGGGTGACCAGACGAGCGGGCCGGGATCGGTCAGCCGTGCTGTCGGCCGGTGCCTCCGCGCCGCCGCAGGAAGGCTTCGAGACCCGCGAGATCGTCGGTGTTGAGGTGGTCCACGCCGGCGGCGACGAGTTCCGTCCACACCGCGTCGCGCTCCGGACCGGGGGTGTCGGGGGTGCCCCAGAAGCGGACTCGCCGGCCGCTGCCGTGTGCCGCCTTCACGAACGTGCGCAGCCTGTCGCGTTCGGCGGCGGGGAAGGGCCCGGCACCCAGCCAGTCGAAGTTCTGCGTCCAGTTCCCGCTGATGAGCGGGATGAAGGAGGCGGGTGCCGCTGTGCCGAGATCCTCGGGCCTGCCGTCGTAGAAGGCGTACCGGGTGGTCTGCGCCTCCATCGGGGCGCGGGCCGCCCGGTCGCCCGAGACGACGGGGGTGACCGCGCCGTCGCGGACCCGTCCGTGGGCGAAGTGGCTGAGGATGTGCCGGTGGTGCCGGAGCACCCGGTCGAGCGCGAGGTAGGTGGCGGCGCCGTCGGTCTTGATGTCGATCAGGAGTTGCAGCGGGTGACGGTGGCCCGCGTGAACGGACCCGTGGTTGGCGCGGACCCGGGCGAGCAGGGGGTCGAGGTAGAGCGAGACCAGGGTGCGTGTGGGGTCGAGGCTCCCGGCCTCGTGCGCGACGAGCAGTTCACCGTCCACCAGGAAGATGTCCGCCTCGACACTGGTGAATCCGTGCGCGAGCGCGTCGTGGAGGGGCCGGGGGTGCAGGTAGTCGTTGTGCGCGTGGGCCTGTTCGAGCGGGCGGGGGCCCGGCGGCCGGGGCGGAGCTGCGGGTGCCGCGGCGGCTGCCTGGGCGGGGACGAACGCCCCGGCGGCCGCGGTGGCGAGTGCGGTGGTGACGACGCTGCGACGGGTCAGGTGTGCCATGGGGTCTCCCTGAAGCGGTCGGGCGGGCGTGGGGACGCGACGAGTATGGACGCACCGACCCATCAAAAGGCAGGTACCTGCCAAGAGTTGAGAATGCCGTCGCCCGCACGTCGCCCGCTGTTCCCGTGCGCCCGGACGTGCCGGGGCGGGAGCGCGTGCGGTCACGCGCCCCCGCCCCGGGTCCGCCTACGGAACAGCCCTCATGGAGCGGGGAGTTCCATCAGCTCGGCGACGGAGTCGCGGTGGCGTCCCGCACTGCCGTACGCGATCGAGTCCGCCTTGGCCCGCTTCAGGTAGAGGTGCGCGGGGTGCTCCCACGTCATCCCGATGCCTCCGTGCAGCTGCACGCATTCCTCCGCCGCGTGCACGGCGACCTCGGAGCAGTACGCCTGCGCAACGGCCACCGCGAGCGGGGCGTCGGGGCTGCCGGCCGCCAGCGCGTCCGCGGCGTTGCGGGCGGCGGCGCGCGCGGAGACGACCTCGAGCCAGAGCTGGGCCATCCGGTGCTTGAGCGACTGGAACGAACCGACCGGCCTGTTGAACTGGTGGCGTTCGCGCGTGTGCCGGACCGTCTCCGTCAGACACCACTCGGCCAGACCCAACTGCTCGGACGCGAGCAGGCCGGCGCCCGCCAGCAGCCCCCGCGTCACGGCCGCGGCCGAGGGGCCGGCTTCGGCGAGGAGTGCGCCGGTGGCCCCGTGCAGGGTCACCGTGGCGAGCGGACGGGTCAGGTCGAGCGGGACCAGCGGCCGGACGGCAACGCCGTCACCGCCGGTCTCCAGCGCGTACAGGCCCTCGGCGGTGGGCACCAGCAGTACGTCGGCCGCGGCCGCGTCGGCCACGCCGGTCACCGTCCGGTCGAGTGTGCCCGTCATCGCCCCCGCCCCGTCGGCGGGGGCCGTGGCGAACGGCAGGGCGAGCACGGCGACCCTGCGGCCGGCAGCCAGCCCCTCCAGGAGTTCGGCTGCGGGCCCGCCCTCGGCGACCAGCGCCAGAAGGACTTCGGTGGCGACGACGGAGCTGGTGAGGTACGGGGCCGGCGCGACACTGCGGCCGAGCTCCTCCAGGACCACCGCGGTCTCGCGATGACCGGCGCCCTGTCCGCCGAGCTTCTCGGGTACCAGCAGCCCCGCTGCCCCGATCCCGGACGCGAGCGATTCCCACAACCGCTGGTCGTACGGCGTGTCGGACTCGATTCCCGCGATCACCGCCGACGCGGCGGCCCGGTCCGCGAGCAGCGAGCGCACGGCCGACCGCAGGTCGTCCTCGGCCTCGGAGTAGAGCAGGTCGGGCGCATGGACGCCTTCGGTCTGTGCGGTCATCGGGCAAGATCCTTCCAGGCGACGTCCTTGTCGTTGCGCGGCTCGCTGGGCAGGCCGAGCACACGCTCGGCGACGATGTTGAGCAGGACCTCGCTCGTCCCGCCCTCGATGGAATTGCCCTTGGACCGCAGATAGCGGTACCCGGCGTCGCGTCCGGTGAAGTCGACGAGCTCGGGTCGGCGCATGGTCCAGTCGCTGTACAGCAGGCCTTCGTCACCGAGGAGTTCGACCTCCAGGCCGCTGATCTCCTGGTTGAGACGGGCGAACGCGAGCTTCATCCCGGAGCCCTCGGGGCCGGGCTGTCCCGCGACGAGCTGCTGGCGCAGCCGCTCGCCGGTGAGCCTGGCAACCTCGGCCTCGACCCAGAGGGTGAGCAACCGCTGGTGGAGGTCGTGGGTGCGCAGTCCCGGCTGCTCACGCCAGGTCTTGGCGACGGTGCCGATCATCCCTCCCTCGCGGGGGATACGGGCTCCGCCGATCGAGACGCGCTCGTTCATCAGGGTGGTCTGGGCGACCTTCCAGCCGTCGCCGACCGCACCGAGCCGCCTGCTGTCCGGGATGCGGACTCCGGTGAGGAAGACCTCGTTGAACTCGGCCTCGCCGGTGATCTGGCGCAGCGGGCGGACCTCGACACCGGGGTCGGTCATGTCGCAGATGAAGTAGCTGATGCCGCGGTGCTTGGGTACGTCCGGATCGGTGCGGGCGATCAGGATCGCCCAGCGGGCCACATGGGCGCTGGACGTCCAGACCTTCTGGCCGTCGACGACCCAGTCACCGCCGCTCCCGGCTTCCCCGGAGCGGGACGTCCCACCCTCGTCCCTGACAGCGCGCGTGCCGAGCGCGGCGAGGTCGGAGCCCGCTCCGGGCTCACTGAAGAGCTGGCACCACACCTCGTGGCCGACCCACAGCGGGCGCAGGAAGCGCTTCTTCTGCTCGTCGGTGCCGTAGCCGAGGATCGTCGGGGCCGCCATGCCGAGTCCGATGCCGATGCGGCGCGGATCGTTGTCGGGGGCGCCGGCGGCGGTGAGTTCGGCGTCGACGACGGGCTGCAGGGAGCGCGGCGCGTCGAGGCCGCCGAGCCCGACCGGGTAGTGCACCCAGGCCAGGCCCGCGTCGAAGCGCGCTTCCAGGAACTCGGTGCGGCCGGTGGTGGCCGGCGGGTGGGCGGTGAGCAGCTCCTGGGTGAGCCGGCGGATGCCCGGCGCGTCGATGGTGCCGCTCATCGGCTTCCTCCCGCCGGCAGGACGACGATGCGGCCTGTGCTGGTGCCGTCGGCGACGCGCTGGACGGCGCGCGCCGCGTCGGCCATGGGGACGCGCTCGCTGATCAGGGGCTTGACGGCGCCCTGTTCGGCGAGCTTGGTGAGTTCGTCGTGGCAGGCGCGGACGGCGGCGGGGTCCTTGGTGTTGTACAGACCCCAGTGGAGTCCGACGATCGAGTAGTTCTTCACCAGGGCGTGGTTGAGACCGGGCGCGGGGATGTCACCGCTCGCGAAGCCGACGACGACGACGCGGCCCTCGAAGGCGATGCACTTGACCGACTTGGCGTACGCATCTCCGCCGACCGGGTCGTAGACGACATCCGCTCCGCGTCCGCCGGTGGCCTCCTTCACCACCGCGACGATGTCCTCGCTCCGACGGTCGATGACCAGGTCGCAGCCCAGTTCGCGGGCGATCGCGGCCTTCTCGGGTCCGCCGGCCACGCCGATGACGGTGGCTCCGGCGGCCTTGCCCAACTGGACGGCCGCGCTGCCGACACCGCCTGCCGCCGCGTGCACGAGGAGCGTCTCACCGGCTCGCAGGTGTGCGCGCCGGTGAAGGCCGAACCAGCCGGTCTGGTAGCCGATGTGCAGTGCGGCGGCTTCGGCGTCGTCGAGGGCGTCGGGGGCCGGCAGCAGGGCCGCCTCGTCCGCGACGACGTACTCGGCGAAGCCTCCCTGCGGAAGGGCGGGGGTGGCGAGCACCCGGCGCCCGTCCTCGGTCTCACCGCAGACCTCCACGCCCGGGGTGAAGGGCAGCGGGGGCCGTACCTGGTACTGGCCCCGGCAGAGCAGCGCGTCGGGGAAGTTGATGTTCGCCGCACGCACCTTGAGCAGCACCTGCCCGTCGCCGGGGACGGGCCGTTCCGTCTCCCCGAGCTCCATCACCTCGCTCGGCTCGCCGTTCCGGTGCACTCGCCATGCCTGCATGAGGGGCCTCCACAACACTGTCGGCATTACCACTGCTCCGGCGCATACTAAGCGGTCGCTTGCCCGTCTGGGAACACCTCGTGCGCAGCGGCCCGGCCCTTCACGGCCGTTTCGGCTTGGCCCTCACGTGCATCCGCTCCCCCTGCGGCCCGAACAGGCTGAGGAATTCGACCGGCTCGTCGCCCGCGGGACCGAACGAGTGCGGCAGCCTGGTGTCGAACTCGGCGGCCTCACCGGGCACCAGCACGAGGTCGTGCTCGGCGAGCCTGAGCCGCAGCCGTCCGTTGAGCACGTACAGCCACTCGTAGCCCTCGTGGGTGCGCAGCTCGGGCGTCTCGGTGCAGGGGGCCTCCTGGATCACCTTGTACGCCTGCAGGCCGCCCGGACGGCCGGTGAGCGGCAGGGAGGTCTTCGACCCGTGCACGATCGGCTTGGCCCGCACCCTCGGATCGCCGACGGGCGGGGCCCCGACGAGGTCGTCGAGCGGCACCTCGTGGGCCCGGGCGATGGGGAGCAGCAGTTCGAGGCTGGGTCGCCGTCCGCCGGATTCGAGGCGGGACAGGGTGGAGACGGAGATCCCGGTCGCCTCGGAGAGCGCCGCGAGCGTCACGCCCCGGTCCTTGCGGAGCCGCCGGAGCCGGGGGCCGACCCCGGTGAGCACGGCTTCCAGCTCAGGGTCTTCCTGGTTCTGTTCCTTCATGCCGCCCATTGCAGAATCGGCAAACGCATTTGTCAATCAGATGCTCGTGCCGCGCGGTCCGAGCACATCGGCGCCACGGGCGCAGGGCGCCCGCACGGCTCAGCGGCCGAAGACCTCGAACGCGACGGCCGGGCGCCCGCCGAAACGCTCGGCGGACGCCCCGGTGGCACCGGCGAGGAACGTACGGCAGTACGCCTCCGGGTCCTCGTCCGTCAGCACCTCGATGTAGGTGCGGTGGGCCAGCAGTGACCGGACCGCCCGCTCGAAGCCAGGTGTCGCGTCGACCGCGTGCGTGGGCCGGTCGGTGCCGGCCACGGCCACCCAGCGCACGCCGTCCCACGGCTCCAGCCCCTGTTCGCTCAGTTCGGGGAAGATCCAGCGGTTGCCCGCGTCGCCGGCGGCGTCCAGGGTGGCCCGGCCGACGGCCAGGTGGTCGGGGGTGTTCCACGCCACGCCGCCCCAGGTGTCGCGATGGTTGAGCGTGATGAGCAGCTCGGGCCGGTGACGGCGGACGGCGGCGGCGATGTCGCGGCGCAGCGCCGTGCCGTACTCGATGACGCCGTCACGGTGGTCGAGGAACTCGACGCCGGTGACGCCCACGGCCGCGGCGCTCGCCCGCTGTTCCCGTTCGCGCAGTGGCGCGCACTCCTGCGGGGCGATCGTGTCGATCCCGGCCTCGCCACGGCTCGCCAGGAGATAGGTGACTTCCCGTCCCGCGTCCGTCCAGCCCGCCACGGCGGCCGCACAGCCGTACTCCAGGTCGTCGGGGTGGGCGACCACCGCCAGCGCCCGCTGCCAGTCCGTGGGCATGGGTTCCAGCTGCTCTGTCATGCGCGGCAGGCTATCCGGAGAAGGGTGACGGACACGCGCATTCAGACAGCGGTCCGGGGCAGGGGCGGAGGAAACGCCCCCGTTGGACGTGCCGTGGGCCGAACGGGCCGGACCCGCCGGGTCCGATACCCCTCAGGGTATTATCGACCGGGGTGCCGGGGTGAGCAGGACCCCGGACGGCCCCGTCAGGCGACCGAAAGGAAACCAGCCAGTGATCAGCCCCGCCTCCCTCTCCCCCGCCCAGGCCGCAGCACGCCTGGAGGAGTTCACCGTCATCGACGTGCGGGCCCCCGGCGAGTACGCCTCGGGGCACGTGCCCGGCGCCGTGAACATTCCGCTCGACCGGCTCACCGAGGCGGTACCGGCCCTGAAGTCCGCCTCCGCCCGGGGCTCCCTGCTCGTGGTGTGCGCCTCCGGGGTCCGTTCCGTCCGGGCGTGCGAGATCCTCGCCGACGCCGACATCGACGCGGCCACCCTGAGCGGCGGGACCTCCGCATGGGAGGGCGACGGGCACGGCCTCGACCGTCGTCCGGACGCCCGGACGACCTGGCCGATGGAACGCCAGGTACGGCTCGCCGCCGGTTCGCTGGTGGTGGCCGGCCTGCTGGCCGGCCGACGCTTCCCGGCGGCACGCTGGCTTTCGGCCGGTATCGGCACCGGCCTCGTCTACTCAGCGGTGAGCAACACCTGCGGAATGGCCGCCGTCCTCGCGAAGCTGCCGTACAACCGGGCGCCGCAGTCCGAGGCCGGCCTGGACGCCACGCTGGACGCGCTCCAGGGCTGACCCGGGGGCCTACCGGTCGCTCTCGCCCCTCACGAGCGCGAGCAGCCGGTCCAGCACCCGGGGGCCGCCCGCCCGCACCCCGTCGTGCTCGAACTCGCTGGTCACCCAGGTGCGCAGGCCGCGGATCGAGGACGCCGTGCGCAGCGAGTGGGCGGTGTCCACGTACATGTCGTCCTGGTAGACGGCGGCGGCCACGGGCACCTCGTTCGCCGCGAGCCGCTCGGCGTCGTACAGGGCCGGCCAGTCGGTGCGGTCCGCCATCAGCTCGGCCGTCTCGCGCAGCGGACGCAGCGCGGGGTCCACGTCGAAGTGCCAGGGGTGGATGCTCTCGCCGGTGAAGAGCACGGGGCCGTCGCCGGCCAGTGCGGTGCGGGCGTCGAACTGCGGGAACTCGGCGCGGACGCGTTCGGCGGCCCAGCCGGTCGGCCGTGCGCCCTGCGCGTAGATCGACTCGTGCAGCAGGGCGTACAGCGGATGCCCGGCGAACGAGGTGGCGGTGCGCATGGCCTCCTGGAACGCGTCGGAGAGCTCGGTCCCCCGCGGGCCGCCGACGAAGGCGTTCTCCAGGAGGTAGTGCAGCTGATGACTGCCGCTGCCGCCGCCGAGCATGATGCCGAGCGACTGGAACCCCTCGACCGTCAGCCGGTGGCCCGCGCCGTCCGGGCGGTGCTCGGCAAGGTGCGCGGCGATCGCGCGGGCGCGGGCGACGTCCTGCGGGTAGCGGGCGTAGTGCGCGGCTACCTTGCGCTCGATGCGCGGGTACGCGGCCCGGTAGACGTCCTCGGCGGACGCGTCCAGGGCGGGGAGCCCGCCGGTGATCAGGACGGCTTCGAGCCCTTCGGGGGCCGCCGACAGATAGCGGACGGCACAGAATCCGCCGAAGGACTGACCGAGGACCGTCCAGGGCGCCCCTCCCGTGAGCTGCGGACGGATCAGTTCGCAGTCGCGGACGATGCTGTCGGAGCGGAAGTGCGCGAGGTGGTCGGCCTGCTCGCGCGGGCCGCCGCGCAGCGGCAGGGTCTGCCGGGTGGCCGGGGCGGAGAGCCCCGTCCCGCGCTGGTCCAGGAGCAGTACGCGGAACTCCCGTACCGCCCGGCCCAACCAGGCCTCCGCACCGACGAAACGGCGTGCGCCGAAGCCGGGGCCGCCCTCCAGGTAGACCAACCAGGGCAGCTCCTCGGCCGCCTTCCCGGCTGCCACGGCTTCGCGGGCGAAGAGCTCGATCGTCTCGCCGCCCGGGTCGTCGTGGTCGAGGGGAACCGTGAACCGGCGGTCCGTGAGGACGAGCCCGGGCTGGCGGTAGCTGCTCAAGGGAACTCCTGTATCGGTTGCTTCGCGGACAGTTCAGCACATCGGGGACCACGGACCGACGGGCGATCCCGATGCCACATTATCGGCGTTTGCCATTAACCCGCGCGTGCAATTATTGTCTACGCCAGTAACCGTCGCCCGCCGAAGGGTTCGGCCCCGCACCACGAGAGGTTCCACCATGCCCACGGTCCCCACCGTCACCCTCAACAACGGCGTCACGATCCCGCAGCTCGGCTTCGGCGTCTTCCAGATCCCCGACGACGAGACCACCGCAGCGGTCTCCGGCGCACTGGAGGCCGGCTACCGCTCCATCGACACCGCCGCCGTCTACGGCAACGAATCGGGCGTCGGCCGCGCACTCGCCGAGTCCGGGCTCCCCCGCGAGGACCTGTTCATCACGACGAAGCTCTGGAACGCGGACCAGGGGTACGACTCCACACTCGCCGCGTTCGAAGCCTCCCTGGCCGAGCTGGGTCTCGACTACCTGGACCTCTACCTCGTCCACTGGCCCGCCCCCGCCCGGGACCTCTACGTCGACACCTGGCGGGCGCTGGAGAAACTCCTGGCCGACGGCCGGATCCGTGCGGCGGGCGTCTCCAACTTCCAGCCCTCCCACCTGCGGCGCCTGCTGGGGGAGAGCTCGCTCGTCCCGGCCGTCAACCAGGTCGAACTGCACCCCGGCCTCCAGCAGGTCGATGTGCGAGCCGCCAACGCCGGACACGGCATCGTCACCGAGGCGTGGAGCCCGCTCGCCCAGGGTGCGCTGCTGAACGAGGAGGCACTCACCCTGCTCGCGGAACGCCATGGGAAGACGCCGGCGCAGGTCGTCCTTCGCTGGCACCTCCAGCTCGGCAACGTCGTGATCCCCAAGTCCGTCACACCCGCCCGCGTCCGTCAGAACATCGACGTCTTCGGCTTCGAGCTCTCCGCGGCGGACATGGAAGCGATCGCCGGCCTGGACCGCGGCATGCGCACCGGCCCGGACCCCGACACCCTCGACTGAGGCCGGGAGGACCCGGCCCTCCGGCGGGTCAGCGCCCCCGCCGATAGCTGCTGCCGTCCGCGGGCCGCTCCAGCAACCCTGCGACGACGAGGTACCGGCGCAGGGCCGAGCAGTCCTCGTGCACGCTCAGCAGCGCGTCGTTGACCTCGCTCTCGGTGTAGACCCGGTCGCGCTCGAACAGCGTCTCGGCGAGGTGGGCCAACAGCTGCTCCCGCCGTGCGTGCTTTCGGGGGATCGCCGTCAGGCGGCCACCCGAGAAGAGCGCGGACACCTGATGCGTACTGCGGGATCGCGTATCGGACATCCGGGGAGCGTCGCAGGTACAGGAGCACGCGGCAACGTGATTTCACCGTGGAAAGCGCTTGTCGACCCTCGGGCCGACCGTCGTACGGTGTGACCATTCACTCACCTTGCGACGAAGGCGGTCCCGCATGGCCCTGTTCGATCTGCCCATCGACGAACTGCGCACATACCGGAGCCGGTCGGTCGAGCCCGAGGACTTCGACGCGTTCTGGTCGGCGACGCTCGACGAGGCCGCGGCGCTCGCCTTGGACGCCCGTTTCGAGCTCCGTGCCGACACCGGCCTGGCAACGGTGGACGTCCATGACGTGACGTTCGCGGGGTTCGGCGGCCACCCCGTGAAGGGCTGGTTCGTCGTACCCGCGGGAACCACGAGCCCTCTCCCGGTGGTCGTGGAGTTCATCGGGTACGGCGGCGGGCGGAGCCTTCCCCACACGCATCTGCTCTGGGCCTCGGCCGGCATGGCCCACTTCGTGATGGACACCCGGGGCCAGGGCAGCGGCTGGGCGCCGGGCGACACGGCGGATCCCGTGGGCTCGGCGCCCTCGCTGTCCGGATTCATGACCCGGGGGATCGAGGATCCCGAGACGTACTACTACCGCCGGGTGATCACGGACGCCGTACGCGCGGTGGAGGCGGCCCGCTCGCACCCCCTGGTGGACGCCTCCCGCACGGCGGTCGTCGGGGCGAGCCAGGGCGGCGGCCTCGCCCTCGCTGTCGCCGGACTGGTGCCCGGCCTGGCGGCCCTCGCCCCGGACGTGCCGTTCCTCTGCGACTTCCCCCGGGCGACCCGGGTGACGGACCGGAAGCCCTACCGCGAGATCGGGGACTACCTCAAGACACACCGGGGCCGGACCGAGCAGGCCTACCGGACACTGGCCTACTTCGACGGTGTGCACTTCGCCGCGCGGGGGCGGGCGCCCGCCCTGTTCTCCGTGGCCCTGGAGGACGCGACCTGCCCGCCTTCCAGCGTCTTCGCCGCGTTCAACGCCTACGCGCACGCCGACAAGGAGATAGAGGTGTACGACTTCAACGACCACGAGGGCGGCGGTCCGTTCCAGCAGGCGGTACAGCTCGCCCGGCTGCCGCGTCTGCTCAAGGCCTGACCGGAGCGCGGGCCGGCTCCCGGCGTGGAGGACGCGGGGCGCGTCCCCCGGTCGCCGGATCGGGTACGCCTCGAACGGCCTCCCGGCCCGCTCGGCCGACGCCGGAGCAGGCCGGGAACATTCGGGGCAGGGGCACCGCTCGTGACAGGACCCGCCGTGAGCGGATCCGCCGACCCCTCTCGCCCGCGGGGCCGGATCCGCTCACGGCTGTCGCCGGGTTCGCCTCAGCTGTCCCCGGTCCGGGCGAGGACGAAGACCGGGATCTCCCGGTCGGTCTTGGTCTGGTAGTCGGCGTAGTCGGGGAACGCCTCGACGGCGCGCTCCCACCACAGCGCCTTCTCGTCCCCGGTCACCTCGCGGGCCACCATGTCGTGCCGGACGGTGCCGTCCCGCAGCTCCACCTGGGGATCGGCGCGCACGTTGTAGTACCAGACAGGGTGCTTGGGGGCGCCGCCGAGGGAGGCCACCACGGCGTACTCACCCGCGTGCTCGACGCGCATCAACGGCGTCTTGCGGAGCTTGCCGCTCTTGGCTCCGCGCGTCGTGAGGAGGATGACGGGCATGCCACGCAGCGTGGTCCCCTCCGTCCCGCCGGAACTCTCGATGAGCTCGACCTGCTCACGGACCCACGTGGTCGGGCTGGGCTCGTACTCACCCTCGATCGGCATGGCGCATGTCCTTTCGTCGGAGTTCCGCGTCGTCACACCATCATGTCTCCGCCCGGGACCGGAAGCACTCAGGGACACCGGCACGAAGTCCCCACCCGCTTCAGCCGTCTCATTCCCTGGAAGCCGGTGAGACGGCTGAAGCGGAATCCACCTACAGAATCCGGCCCCCTTCAGGCGACTACGTCCTGTTATTTCCGGAATATGCTCATGCCCCACTCCAGGGAGGCTCGGGAACAGGGCATACCGTGGGGGCAGCGGAGTAAGTCAAGCCTTACCCCGCTGCACTCTGCCCCCACCCGTCCGCCCGAAGGAACAACACTCCTATGACACGCCCCGTCCGCGTCGCCATCGTCGGAGCCGGTCCTGCCGGAATCTACGCAGCGGACGCGCTGCTCAAGTCCGACGCCGCCCGGGAGCCGGGCGTATCCATCGACCTTTTCGAACGCATGCCCGCCCCCTTCGGCCTGATCCGTTACGGAGTGGCCCCGGACCACCCGAGGATCAAGGGCATCGTCAAGGCGCTGCACCAGGTCCTGGACAAGCCGCAGCTGCGACTGTTCGGCAACATCGACTACCCGAACGACATCGGCCTGGACGACCTCCGGTCCTTCTACGACGCCGTGATCTTCTCCACGGGCGCGGACGCCGACCGTGCGCTCGACATACCGGGCATCGAGCTCGGTGGCTCCTACGGCGCCGCCGACTTCGTCGCCTGGTACGACGGGCACCCCGAGGTCCCCCGCACCTGGCCCCTGGAGGCCGAGAAGGTCGCGGTGCTCGGTGTGGGCAACGTCGCCCTGGACGTCGCGCGCATCCTCGCCAAGACGGCGGACGAGCTGCTCCCGACCGAGATCCCCGCCAACGTGTACGACGGCCTCAAGGCGAACAAGGCTCTCGAGGTGCACGTCTTCGGACGGCGCGGACCCGCCCAGGCGAAGTTCAGCCCGATGGAACTGCGCGAGCTGGACCACTCGCCGAACATCGAGGTCATCGTCAACCCCGAGGACATCGACTACGACGACGGCTCGATCGCCACCCGTCGCGAGAACAAGCAGGCCAACATGGTCGCCTCCACCCTGGAGAACTGGGCGATCCGTGACGTCGGCGACCGCCGCCACAAGCTGTTCCTGCACTTCTTCGAGTCCCCCGTCGAGGTTCTCGGCGAGGACGGCAGCGTCGTCGGCCTGCGTACCGAGCGGACCGAGCTGGACGGCACGGGCAACGTCAAGGGCACGGGCCGCTTCACCGACTGGGACGTGCAGAGCGTCTACCGCGCGGTCGGCTACTACTCGGACGAGCTCCCGAAGCTGCCCTTCGACGTGGTCTCCGGCACCGTCCCGCACGCGGCCGGGCGGGTGCTGACCGGCGGGGAGCCGATGCCCTCGGTGTACGTCACCGGGTGGATCAAGCGCGGTCCGATCGGCCTGATCGGACACACCAAGGGCGACGCCAACGAGACCGTGGCCTGCCTCCTGGAGGACCACGCCGCCGGTCGGCTGCCCACACCCGCGCAGCCCGGCACGGACGCGGTCGTCGACTTCCTGGAGCAGCGCGGCATCCGGTACACCACCAAGGAGGGCTGGCACCGCCTGGACGCCCACGAGCAGGCTCTCGGCGCCGAGCAGGGCCGTGAGCGCATCAAGGTCGTCGAGCGCGAGGCCATGCTGGACGCTTCGGGAGCCTGACGGACCCCGGGTCGATCCGCCCCCGGAGGCTCCCGGTGGGAGTTCCGGGGGCGGTCATCCACTCATCCACGACCGGTCACGGCGTCGGCCACGGACGTCCGGGCGACGGCGTCCGGCCACCGGCGGCCACTCCTTCATCCGCGCCTGACGCGCCTGGCGCGCCTGAAGCACCTGGCGCACCTGGCGCCCTTCACGGGCCGGAGGCGCAGCACCTCACACGGCGGCCGTAGACTCGCCGGATGGCGAAGTACTTCGATGTGCACCCCGAGAATCCCCAGCGCCGGACCATCAGCAATGTGGCCGACAGCATCCGCTCAGGCGCCCTGGTCGCGTATCCGACCGACTCCTGTTACGCCCTGGGCTGCCAACTGGGCAGCCGGGACGGTATCAGCCGCATCCGGTCGATCCGGAACCTCGACGACCGGCACCACTTCACCCTGGTGTGCCAGAACTTCGCACAGCTGGGTCGGTTCGTGCAGGTCGACAACGACGTCTTCCGCTCCATCAAGGCGGCGACACCCGGCAGTTACACCTTCATCCTCCCCGCGACCAAAGAGGTCCCGCGGCAGTTGCTGCACCCGAAGAAGAAGACCGTCGGGGTCCGGATCCCCGACCACACCGTGACCCAGGCGCTCCTGGCCGAACTCGGCGAGCCGCTGCTGTCCAGCACGCTGCTCCTGCCCGACGAGGAGGAGCCGCTGACGCAGGGCTGGGAGATCAAGGAGCGCCTCGACCACGTCGTGGACGTCGTAGTGGACTCCGGTGACTGCGGCACCGAGCCCACCACCGTGATCGACTTCTCCTCCGGCGAGCTGGAGATCGTACGCCGGGGGGCCGGCGACCCGGACCGCTTCGAGTAGCGCGCCCGGCGACACGGTCACTCCGCGCTTCCGGCATCTCCGCCGAGATGCGCGCACCCCCGGGTGCCTGGTTCGGTGGAGGGGTACGCCCCGCACACCGCCAGGGAGTGATCATGAGCGAGTCGGACGACCTTCGGGGCCGTGCCTACGAGATGCACGACAAGGCGAAGGAGCTCGAGAACGCCGCCGAGCAGGCCACGGACGCCGGGGAGCGCCAACGGCTCCAGGACGAGGCGCGCCGTCTCGAATCCCGGAGCGAGCAGATCAGGGACATGGCGAGTGGGGACATCTACCCCATCGAGTAGGCCGTCCCCGCCCGTTCCGCGAAGCGTTCCGAACCGAGCGTGACATCGTGCGCGCTTGCCGGCGTCCGGACTGCGTGTCAGTACCGAATTGCGGGGGCGTCCGCCGAATACGCGGAGGGCGGGGCACGGGCTTCCCCTCCCCCACCCCGCTCTCCGCCCGCGCTCCGAGAAGGAAACGGTGACGGCAAAAGTGACGGCGGGCGCGTCCCCGGGTCACGGCCCCTTGTCCGGCCGTCCCCGCCGGAAGCCCGGCGACTGGCGGCGCAGGCCCGCGATCCCCGCCAGCCGGGCCATCGAGTCCACCAGGGCGTCACGGTCGTACGTGCTCGTGGTGACCAGCACCTCGTCGGCGCCGGTCTCCTCTACGGCCCGCTCGAGCTCGGCTGTCACCGTCTCCCGCGTACCGGCCAGGTGGCCGCTGAGCCCGTCCTCGAACAGACCGCGCTCCTTCTCCGTCATGGTCAGGGCTTCGATCCTCTCGGCCGGCATCAGTGGGGGGAACGAGCCCCGGGTACGCGCCTGCGCCATGGACCAGGCCTCGGGGATCAGCAGCCGCCGGGCCTCCTGCGCCGTCCCGGCGACAGCCACGGTGCCGGCCACGATCACGTAGGGCCGCTTGGACCACGCGGAGGGGCGGAAGCCGCCGCGGTACTCCTCGACCGCGCGTACGAGCTTCCCCCGGCCCCTGAGGTCGCCCACGACGAGCGGCAGGCCCGCCGCCGCGGCGACGGCGGCGCCCTCGCCGGTCGCGAGGACGTAGGGCGGGACGCGCAGCCCCTCGGCGGGGTGTGCGTGGACCTGAGGATGGACCCGCTGGCTGCCGTCCATCCACCCGAGGAGTTCGGCGAGTTGCGCGGCGAAGCCCTGGGCGTCCCCCTTGTCCCGGCCGAGGGCGCGGCGGATCCCGTCGGTGAAGCCGACGGAACGCCCGAGGCCCATGTCGATCCGGCCGGGGAAGAGTGAGGCGAGGACCCCGAACTGCTCCGCCACGACCAGGGGCTGGTGGTTGGGGAGCATCACGCCGCCGGTGCCGATCCTGATGGTGGCGGTCGCCGCGGCGGCAGCGGCGGCGAGCACGGTCGGTGCGGAGCCGGCCACTCCCGGCACGCTGTGGTGCTCCGACACCCAGAACCGGTGATAGCCGAGCGTCTCGGCCGTCCTGGCCAGAGCGACGGTGTCGCGCAGCGCCTGCGGCCCGTCGTACCCGTCACGGGTGCGGGAACGGTCGAGGAAGGAGAACCGGGTCGATCCGAGGAGAGAGCTCACACAGGGTTCAACACCGCGACCGGGCCGGGATTCCCGGTCCGCCTCCACTCCGCCCCCGGGCAGGCGCGAATTCGGCTGTGCGGATCCGTGGCCGCCGCTCAGCAGGAGCGGAAGACGTGCCCCTTCTCCTCCGCGGGGAGCACGCCGAGGTCGCGGAGCACGAGGGAGATCCGGTTTCCCCAGGTGGAACAGCTCTCGTCGAAGCCGACGTCCCCCTCACCCTCGTACTCGATCGCGAAGACACGGTCGTCGTACGCGTCCGCGTAGGCGCCGCACTCGTCGAACTGGGCGCACTCCTCCGTCACCGCGAAGTCGAAGCCGATCTTCTCGTGCTCCGGGAGCAGGTCGGTGGTGTTCTTCTGCCCGATGGCGAGACCGGCGTCGTGGGCACGCCGGGCCAGCATCTCGGCGAAGGCCGCGTTGTGAGCCTTCGTCAGTTCTCCGTGGGAGCGTTCGAAGGAGTCGAGGTTGTCCGGCTCCACGGCCTGGAATCCGCTGTCGGCACAGCCGTCGATCCAGCCCCCGACGATCTCCGCGAGCCGGGTGCGCCGGTCGGCCGTGGAGGTGTCCAGGAGCACCTCGTCCCAGCCCTCGTCGATCACCGGCTCTCCGTCTCGATCGCGCAGGAGCAGACCGGGGTGGTTGTCCTCCCACCACTTCAGCTCGCCGGGCTGGGTCTGGAAGGCGTTGACGTAGCAGACGTTGTACAGGCCATCGGCGGGCTCGTCCTCGCGGTCGCGGGACACGGCCTCCACCTCTGACGACGGCCGGTAGCCGCCGCCGATCTGGTAGTCGAACGCCATACCTGCCGTCGGCTCGACGGGCCGGGCGGTCTCCGCGCCCCGCTCGGACGTGGCGCCTGCCGGCCGCTGGTCCGTCGGGGTGCAGCCCGCCAGCACCCCGGCGCCGAGGACGCAGGCGAGGCCTGCGGCCGTCCGGGCGAGGGCCTGGCTGCGACGAGGAAACGGGAAGAGGGCACGGCCGGTCACTCATGACTCCAGGTGTCGGGAATCCGGAAGAGGGTCTGCCTGTCCTCCGGTACCGTCCCCGAGCCTTTCACGACCGTCACCCGGCCCCACCGGCCAGGGTGCGCCTGTGGGTTGCGTCCGGCCGGACGCCCGACGGCGCGCGGGGGACCGTGATCGCCCCGCGCGCCGCCGGCACCGTCCGCGTGGTCAGCCCACCCGCGCTCCGGTGTGCAGCGCCAGCGCTCCACGGGCGGGCACCGCCGCCTGCACCTTGCCGTCCTCGCCGACCGTGACGGTGTGGTCGGCACAGTTGTCAGGTGAGGCCACCGCGACGTTGCAGTAGGTCCCGCCGGGCAGGGAGGTCGTGAGGGTCTCGGTCAGGGCGCCGTCACCGTTGTTGATCGCGACGAATCCGCTGTCGCCGCGGCCGAAGGCGATCGCGCTGCTTCCGTTGTCCCACCAGTCGGTCAGCTCGGCCGATCCCACCTCGTTGCGGAAGCCGACCAGGCCGGTCACGGCCTGCTGGGCGTGGATGTCGGTCCAGCCGCCGCCGCTGGGGGGACCGGCGTCCTTGTCCGACCACTCGTAGCCCGAGTAGACGTTGGGCGATCCGTAGGGCGAGGCGAGCATGAAGACATTGGCGAGGGTGTAGGCCGCGCCGTCCTTGTAGGTCAGCGTCGACCCGTTGCGCTCGGTGTCCCAGTTGTCGACGAACGTACGGGCGGAAGCGCTGCCCAGTTTGCCGTCGGCGACGGACTTGAGCTGGGCGATGCCGCCTCCCTGGAAGGCGCTCTTCAGGTGGCCCCCGTACCGGAACTCGTCCACGTCGCCGATTCCGGTGTACTCCTCGGGCTGTACGGCCTCGCCACCGCCGTGGATGACCTCCGAGACCCAGAAGCCCGGGTCACCCATCTTCCCCTTGATCGCGGCGATGTCGTCGGCCGCCATGTGCTTGGCCGCGTCGATCCGGAAGCCGTCCACCCCCAGCGAACGCAGGTCGCCGAGGTACGCGGCGATGGTGGAGCGGACCGCGTCCCTGCCGGTGTCGAGGTCGGAGAGTCCCACGAGTTCGCAGTTCTGCACGTCGTCGCGGCTCGTGTAGTCCTTGATGGCGGTGCGGCAGGTGTGGAAGTCGGCGTCCTGGAAGTACCCGGGATAGTCGTACTTCGTGTAGGCCGTGCCGCCCGTGCCCGTCCCGGAGCCGGCGGCCATGTGGTTGACGACGGCGTCGGCGATGACCTTGACGCCTGCGGCGTGACAGGACTCCACCATGCCGGCGAACGCGTCGCGGTCACCGAGGCGGCCCGCGATCCTGTAGCCGACCGGCTGGTAGGAGGTCCACCACTGGTCGCCCTGTATGTGCTCCGACGCCGGTGACACCTGTACGTAGCCGTATCCGGCCGGTCCCAGCTGGTCGGTGCAGGCGGTGGCCACATCCGCGAACGGCCGCTCGAACATGGTGACGGTGACGGTCTTCTCGCCCGGCGGTGTCGCCTGGGACTGCCAGGGGGCGGCGACAGCGAGACCGGCGACGGTCACCACTCCGGCCAGCGTTCCGCCGATCAGACGGAATCGGTACTTCATGTGCGGCTCCTTCGACATCAGGGCACAGGCGTGCCCTCGAAGACAGCCACGCGCCAGGCTGCCGTGGGGGGAACGTGTGGGAGCCTGCCGCTCCCTGCGTGTACCCGTCAAGGATTCCTGCAAGACCTTTCATTTTCTTGCGCAACATCGGCATGCGTGAACACGCGCACCATTCGCCCCGGCAGCCACTCCGCGACGGCACCCGGGAGAAGCCCTCGCTCACGCGGAGACGGGGCCGGCACCGCGTGGCACCGCGTGGCACACCTGCGGCACCACCGCATGCAAAACAGCGGGTTTCCGCGGCTCCACGCCACCCCAGGAGGTCGACCTCCTGCTCGTTCAGCCGCCTCGGAGCACAACCGTTCTGACTGGCCAGGGCGTACACGCGGACGCGGAGTACGACACCGCCGCACAACCCCTCTTGCGCATGGCGCCAGAATGGTGCCACTATGGCGTCATGGATCTCACGCCTTTCGTCGATACGCTCCGCTGCGAACTCGCGGTGGCCGCCGAGGCCGGAGGGGACGAAGCCCGCGAGCTCGCCGAGCGGCTCACGGCCCCCCTGGAGTCGGCGGCCCGCCTGACGATGCTCAACGTCCTGTCGGCCGCGATGAACGAGATCACGCGCGACCTCGCCCCGGGGTCGGTCGACGTGCGGCTGCGCGGGATCGACCCGGACTTCGTCGTGACGCTGCCGCCGGTCGGTGACACCTACGAGGAGCGGGCCGAGCAGCCCGATCCCGCGAAGCAGTCCGCTCCGGCCTCCCCCGGGACGGACGACGGCGGCACCGCCCGCGTCAATCTCCGCCTGCCCGCGCACCTCAAGGCCCGCGCGGAGGAGGCGGCAGGCCGCGAGGGGCTGTCGGTCAACGCGTGGCTGGTGCACGCCGTGTCCGCCGCCGTAGGGACCGGCGGCACGCCGCCCCGCTCGGCGGACAAGCCCCGCGCAGGCGGCCAGAGCTTCACCGGCTGGGTGCGCTGACCGCCCCACACCCTCCCATCCACACGCCCTCCCACCAGCGGGAACGGCACACGACCCATGAAGACGGGACAGCCATGCCCTCTTTCGACACCCCCGGACCCATCGCGGCCACCGCACGCGTCGACGCCGGCTCCATCCACTTCGCGGCGGCCGACCGGAGCGACACCGTCGTCGAAGTGGAACCTCGCGACGCCGGGAGGGACCAGGACGTGCAGGCGGCCGAGCAGACCGAAGTCACCTACTCCGGCGGCCGGCTGAACATCAGGACATCGAAGCAGCGCAGCCTCTTCGGACGCTCGGGAATCGTCGACATCACGGTCCACCTGCCCGCGGGTTCGGCCCTGGAGGTGACCGGCACCTGGGCCGAAGTGCGCGGAGAGGGCCGCCTCGGCGAGGTCCGCGTGAAGACCTCGTCGGGTGACGTCAGGCTCGCCGCGACCGGGCCGCTCCAACTGACCGCGTCGCACGGAAGCATCTCCGTGGACAGCGTCGACGGCCCCGCCGAGATCACCACGAGCTCGGGGAGCATGCGCGTCGGGACCGTCGACGGCGCCGCGGTGCTGAGGAACTCCCACGGCACCACGACCGTCGGCCACGCTCTCGGCGACCTTCGCATCAGTGGTGCCAACGGCGACATCATCGTCGAGAGCGCCGAGGGCTCCCTGTCGGCGACCACGGCCCACGGCACCTTGCGCGTGGCCGAAGTCAGCGGCGGGACGGTCCAGTTGGAGACCTCGTACGGGGCCATCGACGTGGGGGTGCGAGCGGGCACCGCGGCCTGGCTCGACATCAGTTCGAAGCACGGCCGGGTCCACAACTCGCTGACCGCGTCGGACAGCCCCGAGGACTCGAAGTCGACCGTCGAGGTCCGGGCCCGCACCCGCTACGGCAACATCGACGTCCGTCGCGCCGGACCCCGGATCTGAGCCTCCCCGGACCCGAGACACACCCGCCCCGTCCACCGACTCCGCCCTGTCCGTCGAAGAGGAGGCGTCATGGCTTCTTTTGTCATGCCCACATCCAGCGAAGGCCCACCGTCGCCGCCGGCCGTCTCCGCCATCGGCCTGCGCAAGGCCTACGGCGACAAGACCGTCCTCGACGGCATCGACCTGCGCATCGCGGCAGGCACCGTCTTCGCGCTGCTCGGTCCGAACGGCGCAGGCAAGACCACCACCGTGCAGATCCTGTCCACCCTGATCTCGGCCGACGGCGGCCGGGCGCAGGTCGCCGGCCACGACGTCGCCACATCACCTGCCGGGGTGCGCGCCGCAGTCGGAGTCACCGGCCAGTTCGCCGCACTCGACGACCTGCTCACCGCCGAGGAGAACCTGCTCCTCATGGCAGACCTGCTCAGGCTGGGCAGACGCGAAGGCCGTTCCCGCGCCGCGGAGTTGCTTGAGCGTTTCGGTATCGCCGACGTCGCGGGCAGACGTGCCGCGACGTTCTCCGGCGGGATGCGCAGGCGGCTCGACCTCGCCATGACGCTCGTCGGCCGTCCGCGGGTGATCTTCCTCGACGAGCCGACGACCGGGCTCGATCCACGCAGTCGCCGCACCATGTGGGAGACGGTGCGCTCGCTCGTCGCCGGCGGCGTCACCGTCTTCCTGACCACGCAGTACCTGGAGGAGGCCGACCAGCTGGCGGACCGTATCGCCGTTCTCGACGGTGGCCGCATCGTGGCCGAGGGCACCTCGGACGAACTCAAGGCCCGCATCCCGGGCGGTCATGTCCAGCTGCGGTTCGCGGACACGGACACCTTCGAGCGGGCGGCCGTCGCCTTCCCCGGGGCAGCTCGCGACGACGAGTCCCTCGCTCTCCGCGTCGCGGGCGACGGCGGAGTCGACGCGTTGCGCACGCTGCTCGACCGGCTCGACGCGAACGGGGTGAGCGCCGCGGGCCTCTCCGTGCACACACCCGACCTCGACGACGTGTTCCTCGCGCTGACCGGCGACGGCGGCCCGGACAGCCCGCTGCGCCTGAAGGAGACCCTGCGATGAGCACGCTCACCTATGCGGTACACGACTCGGCGACCATGCTGCGGCGCAATCTGCGGCACGCGGTCCGCTACCCCTCGGTGTCGCTCGGCGCTCCGCTCATCCCGGTGATGATGCTCCTGCTGTTCGTGTACGCGTTCGGCGACTCGATCGGCTCCGGCATCGGCGGGGCCGGAGCCACCAGGGACCTGTACTTGGAGTACCTGACTCCCGGCATCGTGGTCATGGCGGTGGCCTCGGGGTCCATGTCGACGTCCATCTCGGTCTGTTCCGACATGACCGAGGGAATCATCAACCGCTTCCGCACCATGGACATCACCCGTTCCTCGTTCGTCACGGGGCACGTACTCGGCAGCGTCGTCCAGACGATGTTCAGCGTGGCGGTGGTCCTCGCCGTCGCCGTGGCCGTCGGGTTCCGGCCCGACGCGAGTGCGGTGGAGTGGCTGGCCGCGACCGGCCTGCTGATGCTCGCGGCGTTCGCTCTCACGTGGCTGTCGGTGGCGTTCGGCCTGATCTCCAGGACGGTGGAGGCGGCGAGCAACAAGCCGCTGCTGATCCAGTTCCTGCCGTTCATCGGCTCGGCGTTCGTACCGGCCGAGTCCATGTCCCCCGGACTGCGCTGGTTCGCGGAGAACCAGCCGTTCACCCCGATCACGGAAGCGCTGCGCGGGCTGCTCACCGGCTCGCCGATCGGCAACGACGCCTGGAGCTCGCTCGCCTGGTGCGTGGGGATCGCGCTGGCCGGCTACCTGTGGTCGCGTTCGCTCTTCGACCGCGACGCGACCCGCTGAGACGGCGGACCCGTCGCCGGACCGGGTGCGGTGGGCGGTGACGGCCACCGCACCCCGGGCCTCTCCCCTGTCGGTGCCGTCCGCCTGCCCTCGCGGGCCGCCGTCACGGACCGGACGGCTCACCAGTCGTGGACCGTGCCGTCCTGCAACCGGTTGACCGGGAGGTACGCGGGCTCGTAGGGGTGCGCGGCCGCCAGTTCCCTGTTCAGCTCCACCCCGATACCGGGCGCCTCGCCCGGATGCAGGTACCCGTCCGTGAAGGTGTAGGCGTGCGGGAACACCTCGTCGGTGAGCCGGGTGTGACCCGAGTACTCCTGGATACCGAAGTTGTGCACGGCCAGGTCGAGGTGGACGGCCGCCGCCATGCCCACCGGGGAGATGTCCTCCGGGCCGTGCACGGCGCTCTTGATCTGGTACTGCGCGGCGAAGTCGAAGAGCTTGCGCAGCGGGGTGACCCCGCCGAAGTGCGTGACCGCCGAGCGGACGTAGTCGATCAACTGCTCGGTGATCAGTGTCTGGTAGTCGTACACGGTGTTGAAGACCTCGCCGATGGCGAGTGGTGTGGTGGTGTGCCGGCGGACGATGCGCAGCGCCTCCTGGTTCTCCGCGGGCGTGCAGTCCTCGAGCCAGAAGAGGCGGTAGGGCTCCAGCTCCTTGCCCAGGCGGGCCGCCTGGAGCGGTGTGAGGCGGTGGTGCGCGTCGTGGAGGAGGGGGAGTTCGGGGCCGAACTCGGCGCGGACCGCCTCGAACACCGCAGGTGTGTGGCGCAGATAGGCTTCGGTGTCCCAGTCCTCCACCAGCGGCCGGGCCTGCTGGTGCAGGACGGGCGAGCCGCTGTCGTCCGTGGTCGAGACGCCGTAGACCGCCTTGAGTCCGGGAATACCGGACTGCACCCGGACGGCCGGATACCCCTCGGCCAGTCGGGCGCGGACGGAGTCGAGCAGTTCCGGGATGTCGCGGCCGTTGGCATGGCCGTAGGTGCCCACGCGGTCCCGACTGGCCCCGCCGAGCAGCTGGTAGAGCGGGAGGCCCGCGGCCTTGGCCTTGATGTCCCACAGCGCGACGTCCACGGCGGCGATCGCCGCCATCGTGACCGGCCCGCGCCGCCAGTAGGCACCCCGGTACAGGGACTGCCAGGTGTCCTCGACCCGATGGGGGTCGAGACCTGTGAGGAGGGGCGTCACGTGGTCCTGGAGGTAGCTGACCACGGCGAGTTCCCGGCCGTTGAGCGTGGCGTCGCCGAGGCCGGTGAGGCCCTCGTCGGTCGTCAGCTCGAGGGTGACGAAGTTGCGGCCGGGGCTGGTGACCAGGACCTTCGCGTCGACAATTCTCATGGGGGTACTTTCTTCCGAATGCGGTGGTGAGGGTCGTTCAGCCCTTGGTGGCGCCGGAGGTCAGTCCGGCCACCAGGTACTTCTGTCCGAGGACGGCCGCCAGGACGACGGGGACGGTGATGAGCGTCGCGGCGGCCATCAGACCGCCCCAGTCGGTGCTCGCGTACGAGATGAAGTTGAAGAGGGTCACCGGCACCGTCTGGGTGCGGTCGTCGGCGAAGATCAGCGCGAACATGAAGTTGTTCCAGCTGAAGACGAAGGCCAGCAGCGAGGCGGTCGCCGTACCGGGGGCGGCGAGAGGCAGCGCGATGCGCCAGAAGGCTCCGAAGGCGCTCAGCCCGTCGGTGCGCGCGGCCTCCTCGAGTTCGACCGGCAGCCCCGCGAAGAAGCTGATCATGATCCACATGATCAGTGGTACGGACACGAACATCTGACTGAGGATCAGCACGGTGTAGGAGCCGACGAGGCCCATCCGCGCGAACAGGTAGTACCAGGGGACGAGCAGCGAGATCGCCGGCACGATGCGTGCCACCAGGATCAGCGACCCGGTCCGGTGCATGTCGAACCGTCCCACCGCCCAGGCGGCCGGCACCGCGATGACGGCGGACAGGACGGTGGAGACGACCCCGACCAGCAGGGAGTTGCCCATCGACCGCAGGATCTGCCCGGCCTCGACTATGTTCCGGAAGTTCTCGAGGGTGGGACCGAACCACAGGCCGACGGACGGGTCGGTGACCTGGACGTTGGTCTTGAACGCGGCGGCGAACATCCACACCAGCGGCAGCGCGAAGACGAGGGTCACGGCCGCGACGGCGGTGCCGCGCAGCCACGACAGGGCGGTACGCCGGCGCCTGTGCGCCCGGACGGGTGCGGGGGTGACGGTGGCACTCATGCGGTCTTCCTTCCGCCCCGACGGCGCAGCAGCACCACGACGCCGACGATGAAGAGCGTGAACAGGACCAGGACGGCGGCTGCCAGGCCGTACTCCTGGTAGTCGAAGGTGAGTCCGTAGGCGTAGACGTTGAGGGTCTCCACCTCGAAGTCCGAACCACCGCCCGCACCCTTGGTCGCGTACAGGATGTCGAAGGTCTTGAGGGCGTCCACGGCGCGCAGCACCAGGGCGGTGGCCAGTGTCGGGCCGAGCATCGGCAGGACGACGTGGCGGAAGCGCTGCCAGGCGTTGGCGCCGTCGACGCGGGCGGCCTCCTCCGGTTCCTCCGGCAGCGTGGTCAGCCCGGCGAGCAGCAGCAGGGTCATCATGGGCGTCCACTGCCAGACGTCGATGAGCATGAGCGTCGGCAGCGACTGGCTGACCGAGCCGAGGAACTCCTGGCGGGGCAGCCCGATGCCCGCGAGCAGGTGGTTGGCTATGCCGTTGGTGGGGTCGAGGATCAGCAGCCAGAGGATGCCGATCGCGACGGGCGTGGTGAGCAGCGGGATGATCAGGACCGTACGCACCCACCGCATGCCCCTGAACGGTTTGCGCATGAGCATGGCGAGGGCGAGGCCGAGCACCGTCTCCAGGATCACCGCCCCGGCCGTGAAGACGACCGTGCGCTGCGCGGCGGGCCAGAACCGGCGGGAGTCACCGAGGGCGTCGGTGAAGTTGCGCGGGCCGACGTACTCCTTGCCCGCGTTCACCGCGCCGAAGGCGTCGGTCAGGCTGAGGTCGACGGTGTAGGCGAGCGGGAAGACGATCATCAGGCCGACGAACAGCAGCGCGGGCGCGAGCATCGTCCACTTCAGCCGCCGGTTGGCCTGTTCGAAGGTGCGAGGGCGGCGCGCGCGGCCCGGTCCGGCCGTCGGCACGGGGGCCTGACGGGCCGGGGATGCCTCCGTGGTGGACATCAGGACTCCTTGTGGCGGTTGTCGCGGACGAGGAAGTCGGCGAACTCGGCGTCGGCGTCGCGGGCCACGGGCCGTACGTCGTTGCCGAGGATGCCCGCGACGAGCGGCCGTCCGACGATGTCCCTGGCCCGGCCGACCTGCAGGACGCGGGGCCTGTCGTAGCCCAGGCCCCGTTCGGCGTTGAGCCGCATGGCCTCGGCGAGGTCGGGCGGGAAGGAGGCGAGGGACTTCGGGTCGGACCAGACCGAGGTGCGGGCGCCGGGTATGCCGTCCTTCTGGAGGGCGGCGGTGACCTCGGGGCCGGCCGCCCACCTTATGAACTCCCAGGCGTCGTCGCGCAGAAGGGAGAAGGTGCTGATGCCGAGGCTCCAGGACGGGATGTTGTGCGGCCGGGCGCCGGCGGGCCCGGCCGGGAAGGGTGCGAAGCCGACGGTCTCGCGCACCGTCGACACCTCGGGGTCGAGGAAGCTGCTGTAGATCGCGTCCGCGTCGACGTAGAACGCGGCCTTGCCCTGCGCGAAGATCGGCATCGCCTGTTCGAGGCTCATGTTGGTGGCGCCGGGCGGCCCCGTCCTCGCGAGCAGCCTGCCGTAGTACTCGTACGCGGCGAGGGCCTCGGGAGTGCCGATGCCCGACTTGCCGCGTACGACGAAGTCCCCGCCATGGGAGTAGAGGAAGCTCGACCACTGGGAGACCGCGCCGCTGCGCTGGCCCCGGCCGACGAAACCGTAGAGGCCCTTCTTCGCGTCGGCGAGTTCCTGGGCCGCCGACATCAGCGCTTCGAGGGTGCGCGGAGGCCCGCCGAGATCCTCCACCAGGTCTTTGCGGTAGTACAGCGCGGGGCGTTCGGTCACCACCGGGACGCTCAAGACCTTGCCCGCCGTCATGGATGCCTCGCGGGGGGCCTGTTGGAAGTCCGGCCAGACGAAGTCGTCGTCCTGGGCGACACGGTCGCTCAGGTCGGTCAGCCAGCCGTTGTGGGCGAAGAGCAGCTGTTCCTGGAGCGCCCGGACCATCATGACGTCCACGTCGGTGCCCGAGGCGTTGAGCTTCACGTTGTAACTGCTCGCCAGCTGGTCGGCGGTGAGCAGGGTCATGGACACGCGTCGCCCGATGCGCTCCTCGAACTCCTTCGTCCGGCGCCGGATCGCCTGGGACCACACGTGGTTGATCGCCATGATCCGCAACGGGGTGTCCGCCGAGGGCTTCCCGCCCCTGGTCGTACACGCGCCGAGCACTCCTGTTCCGGCTGCTCCCGCGACTCCTGCCGCGAGCCGGCCGAAGGAGCGCCGGCTGAGGAGCTGGCTGCTCGTGGACATCGTCGTCCTCGTCTCTCTGCGCTGTCGTGCGTGGTGCCTGCCGCCTGCGGGGTTCGGTCCGATTCGCCAGACCTCCGCAGACTGGCCCAACTGGTAGGACCAGTTCGACCAGAGAGGGACGCTAACAGGAGAACGGCGCGCCGACCAGCCCTTTCACCGGTCGGATCCGTCGAAGTCACCGCGCACCGAACCCTCCGGCCCGGCCGCGCCCGGTGGACGATCCCGATGGCTCGGCCTCGCTTCGGTCCCGCCGGGCCGCCGGTCCCTATCCGGACGAGGAGCCCAGTTCGCCCGCGCCTGCGCCGCCGTACCGGCTCCCGGTCTCGTCCAGCAGTGCCTCGATGTGGTTGCGCGCCATCACATCGACCTGGACGTCGAGGTCCTTGCCGTAGGTGCGCAGGCCCAGCATCAGATGCTCCCGCATACGCTCGGCGGCCAGGTCCGGGTCGCGCGCCTCGATCGCCTCGAAGATCTCGGGGTGGTGAGGGACCCCGGGCTCGCCGATCGACGGGTCGGAGTTCGAACGGAGCATCATTTCGAACATCATCCCGCTGATCGACGAGAGCATGATCCGCAGGACCGGGTTCTTGCTCGCCTCGGCGACCGCGTCGTGGAACGCCATGTCGGCCCGGGCCTTCACGACGACGTCACTCGCCGACTCCAGGGCGTCGCGCGCGGAGCGCATCTCCTCGATGTCCCGGTCCGTCGCACGCTCGGTCGCCAGCCGGACCGTCTCGACCTCGAGCGGCAACCGGGCCTCGATCAGCTGGCGGACGGTGGGCCGACCCGCCCGGTACAGGGCGTCGTACCCCCTGGCCTGCCCGGAGCTCTGCTCACGCACGAAGGAACCACGGCCGGGCGCCACCTCGATCAGGTGCTGCGCCTCCAGTCGCCGCAGCACCTCGCGTACGACGTTCCTGCTGGCACCGAACTGGGCCGCGAACTCACGCTCGGAGGGGAGTTTCGTCCCCACGGGGATCTCGCCCGAGCGGATGTCGTGCTCGAGTTCCCGCGCGATGCGTTCCGTCAGGAGCCCGCGCTGGGCGGGGGCAGCGGCATGGCCGGACCGCGCGGACGGTGATGAGGCGGACGGCTGCATCCCCGCAGCGTACAGGCTGGTCCGGGGCGGTACGCGGCCGATCCGGGCCCCAGCCGGGAGGCCGACGTACAGCATCCGGAGGCTCTCCACGTCAGCGCCCTCCGGGGCTCCCTGTCCCGGTCCTGCCCGGAAAGCGGAATCCGGGCGGGGGGTGCATCAGGAAGTCGCGGTGGGAGATGTTCCAGGCGTACGCGCCGGCCAGGGCGAAGACCACCCGGTCCCCCGCCCGGAGACCGGGCGCCTCGAGGCCGCGGGCGAGCACGTCCTTCGGCGTGCAGAGTTGACCGACGACCGTCACCCGGCCCGCCCGCGCCTCGGGACGGGGCCACGGGTGCGGCCACGCCTCGACGGGCACCACCTCGGCCGGCTGGTCGTGGCCCTTGGCGGCGGGGGTGCGCAGGTGGTGGGTGCCGCCGCGGACCACGGCCACGTCCTCGCCGTGGCTGCGCTTCACGTCCAGTACGTCGGTGACGTACCAGCCGCTGTAGGCAGTCAGCGCGCGACCGGGTTCGATGCGCAGGCGCACATCCGGGTTGCGCCGGGCCAGGGCGGCGAGGCCGGCGCCGTAGGCGGCCCAGTCGAAGCGTTCGGCGGGCCGGGTGTAGTCCACGGCCATGCCTCCGCCCACGGCGACCTCCCGCAGCGCCGTACCGTGGCCGCGGAAGAGCTCGCCCGCGGCGTGGACGATCGCCTCGGCCACCCGCAGCAGGGCGTCGGCGTCCAGACCGCTGGCCAGGTGCGCGTGCGCTCCGACGGCTTCGAGGCCTTCGCAGCCTTCACCGGTGAGCAGCCGCAGGGCCTCCGCCGCCTCCTCGATCCCCATGCCGAAGGGTGTGGGACGGCCCCCCATGGTGAGGGCGCTGCCCGTCAGGAGTCCTTCGGGTACGGGTGGATCGATGCGTAGCAGCACCCTGACCGGCGGACGGCCGGGGGCGTGGCTCCGGCCGGCGAGGGCGACGAGCATCCGCACCTCGTGGAGACTCTCGGCGTGCACCCGCTCCACCCCGGCATCGAGTGCGGCAGCGAGTTCACCTGGGGTCTTGCCGGGCCCGGAGAAGGCGAGGGGCCGCCCCGGGAGAACGGCTCGGACATGGCCGAGTTCGCCGCCGGAGGAGACCTCGAAGCCGTCGGTCCACGGAGCGAGGGCCGCGAGGATCTCGGGTTCGGGGTTGGCCTTCGCCGCGTAGTACAGCTCCACCGAGCTCGGGAGTGCCTCGCGTACGGCCGCCGCGTGGCTGTGCAGCGCCGTCAGGTCGTGTACGTAGCAGGGGAGTTCACCGGATGTGAGGTTCAGCGCCTCGGTCCGGACGGCGGGGGTGAGCAGGGAAGGGGGCACCGGAGGTCCGTTCGTCGGTGGCGGGGCGGAGGGCGCGAGGGCTGACGTCTCAGGGATGCGCGGCCAGCGGGGAGCGCAGGCGGACGTATCCGGCGTCACGGTCGGCCGAGCGGCTCCACCGGGTGAGCAGGTTGGCCTTGGCCGGCAGCGGCGCCCCGGCGAGCAGGTCCCGCAGCTGCCGCGGGCGTCCCAGGGAGTCGGCGCACTCCTCCAGGGTGGCGCGCACCTGTCGCCAGAGGGCGGCTTCGGTCCCGGGGTGGAGGTCGGCCACGGCGGCGAGCAGTTCCGCGACGTGGTTGACGAACAGGCAGTAGGCGACCCTGTCCCAGCCCCGGTCCCTGTCGTACGTGAGAGGGCCGGCGACCTCGCGCGGGAGGGTGCTCAGCGCGTGGGCGTGGTGCGAGGCCAGGAGCTTGGTGCCTTCGAGATCCCGGAAGAGGACGCGCTCGGGGAAGCCGTCCCCGCCGACACAGACGACGACGTTCTGGAGGTGCGGTTCGAGGACCACCCCGTGCCGGAAGTACGCGGTGAGGACCGGCGGCACGAGCAGTGCGGTGTAACGGCGCCACCACTCGGCGGCCTCGTCGGGACCGGCGCCCGCGAGGAGGTCCGAGACCCTGCCCGGGCCGAGGGGGTACTCGTCGGCCACGGCCGCGGCAAGCAGGGGCGTGCTCCCCTCGGGCGTATGGCGGGCGAGGCCCTCCCTGACGATCACGCCGAAGCCTTCGAGCAGTGCGCGGTCGGGGCGGCTGTCCGCGCCGGGCAGCGCGAGCGAGCGGTAGGCGGGTTCGCGGAGCACGGCGGCACCGGGGTGCCGTACGGCGAGGTCGGCCAGTACGGGCCTCAGCAGCCGGGTCAGTGCGACGGCGCCGGTGAGCTCGTACGAGGCGTTCTTGCGCAGGCAGTTGGTGATCCGCACGTCCAGGCTGAACTTCAGGAAGGTGTGGCCGTCGTGGACCGTGCGTACGGAGGCGGTGGGGACGACCTGGCCACCGGCGGGCCCGAGGTCGAGCACGTCCCCGCGGGCGAGAGCGGCCCTCAGCACGGGATGACCACCGAGCAGCCGGTACTGCCAGGGGTGCGCGGGCAGCAGCCGGTAGCCGGACGGCGCCGTCCCCGCCCGGTCGAGCGGCGCCGCTCCCCCGGGCTCGGCGGTCTCCTCGGCGAGGAGACCGTCCCGTACGGCGAGCAGCCGCAGCGGGAAGCGGGCACCCTGCTCGGGGGCGTACGCGGTCCAGGCGTCCGGGTCGGCACCGTGCGCCTTGGGCGTGGGGTGGAAGCGGTGGCCGAGGAGGAGCGACTGCTCGGACGCGAGATAGGTGTCGAGCGGCTCGCCGTGGCGGTGCTTCCCGGACGGCCGGCGGACCGACCGGGACGGCGGGGCGGCGGCGGCCCGCCGGGCGAGGGCGCCGGCGACGACGCGGTGGCTGGCTGCGACCTGCCCCAGGAACTCGTCGTTGTCCGTGCCGGTGCGCAGGGTGAGTTCGGTATGGACCAGTTCGGCGAGCCGCTGCCAGCCGATCGTCTCCCAGGCTCCGCCGGCCGGCCCGCCGCGGAGGCTGACGGGACCGGTGAACCGGTGTGAGCCGAGGAGCGAGGGGCGGCGCACGCCGACGCTCAGCACGCTGTCCTGGTGAGGCAGACGTACGAGCAGCCGGCCGTCCGCCAGCGTGCGGTCCTCGGCGGCGGTCGCCTCACGGAGCAGACAGTTCAGGATGGTGTGGCCGACCGCCTCGTCGGCCGTGGGCGGACGGGTGCGGGCGCGGACCGGGGTGCGGGGGGTGGTGGTGCTGGGCATCGGGGTTCATGCCTTCCGCAAAAGGTAGTTGGGGCCGGTGGTGTAGTGCTTGTTGATGTCGGCGGCGCCGGACCTGGCCTTGGTGAGGAGTGTTCCGGCGGTCACCATGGCCTTCACGGGCAGCTCGGGCGCGTCCAGGACGCGGGCACGCAGCACCCCCGCCGCCCCGGGTCGGGTTGCGGCGGCCCGGTCGATCGCCTCCGCGAGCCGGGCGCGTACGAGGCCGAGCAGCAGGTCCAGGGGCGCGACCCCTCGCGCCGCGAGGCCGAAGGCCAGCGAGCCCGCGCACAGGTGGACGGTGATGGTGGTGAAGAGATCGGCGAGGGGCCCGTCCTGGGTGACGCGGATACGGCGGTCCGCGAAGCCGAGTTCGCCGACGGTCGGCTCGGGGCATCCCCATGCGTCCGCCAGCCGCCGGGTGTGGACGCGCGGGCCGTCGTTGTCCTTGAGGAGCAGGCGCGGGCCGTCCGTCCCGCCGCCGAGGACGAGCGAGATGTTCTGCTGGTGGGACTCCAGGGCGATGCCGTGACCGAAGAGGGTCGTCTGCCAGTCCAGCAGCAGGGTCAGGACGGCATCGGCGAGGGCCACCTGGTCGCCGCCGTGGAAGCGGTCGGCGAGGTGTCCGATGACGGGGCGGCCGTCCGGCGCGGGAGCCAGCAGCGCGGCGAGCGGGAGGACGGCGGCGTCATCGAGTCCGGTCGGCTGGGTTCGGCGCAGCACGGCCAGGAGTTCGTGGCCTGCGTGGGCGTAGCGGGTCTCGTCGGCGAGCAGGACCCGCCCGGCGAAGCGGGGCTCGCGCCGCAGGACGCCCTCCAGGAGTCGCTGCCCGGCGGCGCCGTCACGCAGCGAACCAGGCGTGACCGTACGCCGGTTGAGCAGGCCGAGGGTCGCTGTGGCGAGTGGGAGTTTGAGGTGGGTGCCGGGTCGGCCGGCGAGCGCGACGGTCCGCATCGACAGGGTGGGCACGACGTCGAGCAGAGGCCGCTCGGCGAGGTACGCGTGCCGGGCGAGGCCGGTGGCGGCGAGGGCGTCCCGGAGGGGGCCGGCGGCGGTGAGGGGATGGACGGGCAGCAGGACGTGGCCCTCGTGGCGGCTTTCGGGCAGCCCGAGTTCGGCCGGGGTGGGCCAGCCGTCCGGCAACCCCGGATCCGTCTCACCGGGCCCGGCCCCGGAAAGGCCGGCCGCACCGGTGTCGTGCTCGGCGCCTCCGGTCGACCGGGTGACGGTCCGGGCGGGCAGCGAGAGCCATCGCAGGCGGAAGCGTGGGTGGAACTCCGGTGCGTACAGCAGTAGTTCGCCGGCACCCAGCCCTTTGCGGCCCCGGGACACGGGGTGCACGGGATGGTCAGTCCTGGCGGCCAGGGTGTCGTGTGCGAGAGCACCGGCGTGGCCACGCCAGTGGGCCGGCCGCGAGCCGTGGCTTTCCGTCAGCAGGGCCAGGACCACGTCCTCGGTGGTGGCGTGCAGTTCACGGGCGTCGAGGTCCCGGCGGCACTCCTCCGCGAAGGCCGCGTACCCGGGCGCGTCCTGCGGGGCGGCGAGCCGGGCCAGGGCGGCGAGCACGGCGTCGGAGCTGGTCAGGTCGTCGCCTTCGGGTTCCTGGCGCAGCAGGGGGAGCCGGGCGGTACGGGCCCCCTGGAAGCCGTCCTCCCGCACGGGCAGGAGCAGGGCGCGGCCCGGGCCGGTGGGAAGCCGGAGCCAGGAGCCGTCCGGGCGGTCGACGAGGGTGGTGCGGGTACGCAGTCCGGCCACGTCCTCGCGTAGCAAAGCCCCCAGAACACGCAGGAGTTGCCGCGCGGCAGGAGGATCGGCACGCGGGTTGGCGCCGGGCGGGCGGTCCGGTCCGCCCACGGGGAGGCCCTCACGCGTGCCCGCCGGGACCCCGCTCACGGGGTGATCTCCCAGCGCTGGGCGGCCAGAAAGGCGTCGGCCGCACGGTCCACCGCGCGCTGGTCCGGTCCGATGGTCCGCAGGATGCCGAGGTAGTCGCGGTTGGTGCGGTGCAGCGGGTGCCGTTCGCCGGTCGGGCGCAGGGGCCGGTAGACGAGGCGTACGTCGCCGTCCGTCAGGTCGGTCGCGCCGGGCGCCGAGGTCAGCACCCCTGCCCGGTCCGCACAGGGGGAGTCGATGCGGGCGGCGCGGTCCGAGCGGGTCTCCAGGCGCTCCGGGAGGGGTCGGCCGAGGTGGGTGGCCAGGATGTGGTCGAAGAGCGGGATGCCGAGGAGGTCGGCCAGCAGGAGATCACCGTGGTCGCCGATGACGCGGTAGTTCACCTCTATGATGCGCGCCCGGCCCTCGTGGACGACGAATTCGGTGTGACAGGCGCCGAACCCCACTCCGAGCAGTTCGAGCCGGCCGAGGATCTGCTCACGCACCGGGTCGGGGTGGGCGGGCACGTAGGTCAGCCGCTCCTCGACGAAGTGGGGCGGGGGCGAGAGGCGGGTGTGGAATCCCCCGAGTACGTGCAGGCGCCGACCGTCGCCGAGGGTCTCCATGGTGTAGAGCTCGCCGGGCAGGTACTCCTCGACGACCAGTGCGGCGTCCGGACGGCGTTCGCGGATCTCGGCGCACAGGCGCAGGAGTTCGGCCGGGTCGTCGGCCCGTACGACGTCCTCGCTGGCGACACCTTCGCGCGGTTTGACGACGCACGGGTACGGGACTCCCCCGGCCTCGACGCAGTCGCCGAGCGGCCGGTCGGGCAGGATCTCGACGGACCGGACCGATTCCTGTCCTCCGGCGGCCAGATGACGTCGCATCAGGGCCTTGTCCTTGGTGCGCAGCGTCGCCTGCCAGCTCTTGCCCGGGAGGCCGAAGAACTCGGCGGCGAGCGCTCCCTGCACCTGGAGGTGATCGCTGTTGGTGAAGACGGCGGCGGGCCTGCCACGGCGCGAGATGTGGCTGATCACAGCGCGGTGGTCACGGACGTCACAGCCGGTCACCTCCACGTCGGGGCCGAGGGCGACGGGCGGCCCGTAGGCCTCGGGCTGATCGGTGAGCAGGGTCACGGACAGGCCGAGCCGCCCTGCGGCCGGGAGGAAGCCGCTGACGACCGAGTCGGTGGGGTTGAGAGCGAGCAGGTACGTCTGCATGAGCGGTCACTTCCGGCGCTGGTACGACGAGAGATGACGGGAAGCTTAGGTTAGGCAGTCCTAATTCCACCAACCGGGCAACACGCATCGGCGGGCGGTTCGACCACGCCCTGACGGGTAGTAAGGTGAGCCTCCCCTTGGTCACTTGATCCGCCGGCTCGCGCCGTCTCCGCGGATCGCGTCGTTCATGTGCACCGCCTTCCAGGAGCCCCCCGTGATCCTCGCACCGGCACCGGCATCCCTCCGGCCGGCCGAGAGCGCCGCCGCCCTTCTCGCCTCCACCTACCACCGCCTCGCCGGTCTCTGCCCCGCCCCGGGAGCGGAGGTCGCCGCCCCCGGTTCACCGGCGGGCCAGGACTGGGTCGACGTAGCCGAACTCTCGCTCCGGCCCGGGCTGCTGGACGACTTCCTCGACGAGGAGGCCGCACGGATCGTCGAACACCACGACCACCGGGCGCGCCCCGACGTGGTGGCCTCGCGCCTGCTGCACGGCTGCCTCTGGTCGGTGTGCCTGCTGCTCAGCGGGCCCTGGTACCTGGACGGCCGGGTCCCGCTGCCAAGGCCGGAGGACGTACGCGTCAGTCGGCGCGGCGACCGGTACCAGGTGGTGCCAGGGGCGTTCGCCTGCCTGCCGGGCGACCCGGCCGAAGGGCTGCCCGGCGTCAGGCCGGTGGCGGACGAAGCGGCGCTGGGTGACGTCCTGCGCGGGGCCGTCGCCGATCTGGTGCGTCCGCTCTGTGCGGCGCTGGGGCCCAGGGCGCGCCGTGGGCCGCGGGCGCTGTGGGGCATGGTCGAGGACGACCTCGTATCGGGCATCTGGTACCTGGGCCGCATGCTCGGCGAGGAGGACCGCGCGGTGGCCGCGGCCGGCCGGCTGCTCCCCGGGCCCGTGGCACCGTTCCCCGCCGGTGCCGGATTCAGGCGGCTGACCGACGCGCGGGGCGGCTCCCATCCGACCCGGGACCGGGCGGGCTGCTGCCTCTACTACACGATCCGCCCCGCGGAGGCCTGCGCGACCTGCCCCCGGACATGTGACACCGAACGGCTGCGGCGCATCGAGGCCGAGCAGACGCCCGCCGCCGGGTGACCGGCCCGGCCGGCGTAGGGCCGCGGACAGGACGGCGATCCGGCCCGGTGCGCTCCACAGAGGGTCCGGGGGTACGGTCGTGCCGTGGGCAGGACCCCTCCTATCCGGGGTGAACTGCTGTGCGTGCTGGGTGAGTAGGAGAGTGCGATGACCGTCGACGACGCCGATTTCCTCAAGAAGATCCGATCGGACGTGCCCCACTCCGCCCGGGTGTGGAACGCCTGGCTGGGCGGGAAGGACAACTACCCGGTGGACCGGGAGCTGGCCGACGCGGTGACCGCCGCCTACCCGCAGATGGCCGACATCGCTCAGGCGTCCCGGGCTTTCCAGGCGCGTGCGGTCCGTCACCTGGCACATCTGGGCGTACGTCAGTTCCTCGATGTGGGAACCGGCCTGCCGGTGGAGAACAGCACCCATGAGGTCGCGCAGGCCGTCGTACCGGAGGCCCGCGTCGTCTACGTGGACAACGACCCGATCGTCCTGGTCCACGCCGCCGCGCTGCTGACCAGTTCCCCGGAGGGCAGCACGGCCTACGTGGACGCCGATCTCTCCCACACGGACACCGTGGTGGACGAGGCCGCCGCGACACTGGACCTGTCCCGGCCGGTGGCGGTGCTCCTGATGTCGACGCTGGGACATCTGGCACCGGCCGACGGGATCAGGGTGGTCCGGCAGTACATGGCCCGGATGCCCTCGGGCAGCCACCTGGTGCTGTGCGACACGGTGAAGACGCCCCGGACACTGGCGGCGCAGGAGGCGTACGACTCCGGCGACAACCCGCCCTACCTGGTGCGGGAGCCTGCGGAGATCACCGGGTGCGCCGAGGGCCTGGAACTCCTCGAACCGGGCTTCGTCTCCATCGCCTTCTGGCGCCCGACGGAGGATGCCCCCAAGGCGGTGGACCAGTGGGGACTCGTGGCCCGGAAACCGTGACGGCCGTCCGCCGTGCCACGGCACCCTCCGGTGGCCCACCGGCTCGGCGGCGTGGCAGCCCTCGGTGTCGTGGACGCGGACGGGGAGGACCAGCAGGTGGCACCGGGGCCTACTCCCGCCCCGCGCCCCGGTACAGGGCGAGCTCGCCGTCGAGCTCGACGGCCAGGACCGTCGCGTGCGGGTCCACCTGGGCGGCCGTGGGGGCGTCGATCCACAGCACTCCCGGTACGTGCCCGAGTCCGCCGGTCACCCGGTGTGCGAGCACATCACCCGTGCCGAGTACCCTCACGCGCCGCACCGGCGTACGCAGCCCCCGGACCGACACGGTCTCGTGCGGGGTGCCGAAGCAGAACAGGTACAGGGTCCGGCCGTCGGCGGAGAGGGTGCTCGGCCCGTAGTGGTGGCCGGGCGGCAGGCCCGCCACCGTCCCGTGGACCGCCTCGGCGTGGGGAGCGATCCAGGCCCCGAGTCCGAGCAGTCGGCCGGCCTGCGCCTCGGGGATCGTCCCGTCCTCCCTGGGCCCCACGGCCAGCAGCAGGTTGCCGCCCATTCCGATCGTCTCGGTGAAGTACCGGACCAGTTGTCCGACCGACTTCTGGTTCGTGTCGGCGGGCTGGTACCCCCAGGAGTCGTTGACGGTCAGACACAGTTCCCACGGACCGTCCGGAGCCTCGATCGGAAGGCCCTGCTCCGGTGTCGCGTAGTCACCATGGCCGGTCAGCCGGGCGTTCAGGACGGCCTCCGGGAGCAGGGAGACGACTTCCTGTGCCAACTCGTCCATCCGCCACTGTTCTTCGCCGCGTTCCCACTCGCCGTCGAACCAGAGGAGGTCGGGGTGGAAGAGCTCGGCCACCTCACGGACCTGGGCCGCCCGGTACTTCAGGAACCGCTCCCAGCGCTCCGGGTCCTCCTCACCCGCCGGCGGGGTGCTGAACCGCGAGTCGTTGACCACGCCGAGCGGCGGGGCGGGGTGCCGCACCGTCGCGTAGTCCGGGTGGGACCAGTCCGAGTGGGAGAAGTACAGGCCGACCCTGAGCCCACGCTCCCGGAGCGCCTCGGTGTACTCGGCGACCAGGTCGCGACCCGCAGGCGTGCGGCCCACCACCGAGAGTTCCGAGTGGCGCGTGTCGAAGAGCGCCACCCCGTCGTGGTGCTTGGCGGTGAGTACCGCGTACCCGGCGCCCGCCCGGGCGAACAGGTCGGCCCATGCGCGCGGGTCGTACCGCGAGGCCGTGAAACCGCGAAGCTGGTCCATATACCGCTCGTAGGGGACCGTGCCGTCGTAGAAGGACCAGGACTCCGCCACTCCGTCCACGGCGTAGATCCCCCAGTGCACGAAGATCCCCAGCTTCGCTTCGCCGAACCACTTCTGCATCGCCATGGCCGTGGACCGCCCCTTCTCCGGCGGCGGCACGCCTGTGCGTCAACCCGTCCCGCCCCGCCCATCATGCTAGGACCGCTTCATGGGCGGGGCAGCGGCCCGTTGGCCGCGCACGGGGCGGGGTGCGGCCCGGTGGACGGTGGATGCGGAGCAGCGCTTCCAGCATCGGCGGGCCGGCCCCGGGCTTCGCGGCCTGAGGGGTCCGGCCGGGTCAGCGGGCGTCGTCGCGGGACGAGTAGGTCTTGTTCGTCAGTACGCCGTCGGTGAAGAAGAACTCGATCTCGGGGTAGGACTCGTCGACGGTGCCGGTGCACTGGATCATGGTCTTCCACC
This sequence comes from Streptomyces sp. NPDC049970, assembly GCF_040660235.1. Classification (NCBI taxonomy): domain Bacteria; kingdom Bacillati; phylum Actinomycetota; class Actinomycetes; order Kitasatosporales; family Streptomycetaceae; genus Streptomyces; species Streptomyces sp. NPDC049970. The sequence continues at coordinate 252,003 of NZ_JBFALP010000006.1, forward strand.
CACTGGACGACGGGTGGGCGGGGCGCTCGACCCACCTGTCGGTGCACGCCGTACCGGCGACGACCGTGTCGACCTCGGCCAGCGTGTCACCCACCGCGAACTGCTGCTCGTACTGGGCCTTGGTCATGGTCCGGGGCAGATCGTACGTGTACCAGGCGTAGGCGAAGGCGTAGTCCTTCTCCTTCCTGAACAACTGGTCGGCGGCGTCGAAGGTGAACGACGCGGTCTGGTCGACCATCTGGTTCTTCGCCCAGCACACCAGGGCACCGCCGGCCCCGGTTCCGGAACAGTGCGGCCGCGTGCCGATGACGGCCTCGACCTGCTGCCTGCTCATGCCGAAGGCCACTGCGTCGTACTTCGTGTCGGTGAGGAAGTTCTCGTCCGGGTCGTTCTTGGGAGCAGCCGACGAGGTGGCCACCGTGGACCCGGCCATGGCGGCCGCGAGAAGGGCGACGGTGACGAGACGGCGAAGGCGCATGTGCGTTCTCCTGGTGGAAGGGTGCGGACGTCCGGGTGGGACTCGGACAGGTGCCGGCGATGGCGCCAGGGGCATCCTTGGACCTGGTCCTCTTGCCGTTCTCTCCGCCCGGGAGTCGCTGTCCGGGAACGTGCTACCGCGCCCACCCGGCCTCGGTCGGCTCGCACAGCGGCTCCACGGCCGTGTCCTGCGTACCATCGCCCCGGGTCCGCGCGTTCGACGACGGCACCGGCCGATCGGCAGTCCCCACAGCACGTCCGGAACAACCCGCTTCCGGGTGTCCCGCTCCGCACGTGGACCGACGAGCCGTCCGACCGCGCCCGTCACGTGACGGGCTCCGCGGGTCCCGTTCTTGTCCCGTCCGACGTACCGATACGAGGATCCGCCATGCGTACCAGCACCAGCATCCGTCTGATCGAGCCCACCGACGCCGCTGCGATCGCCGCGCACCGGGTGCGGGACGTCGAGGCCTTCCGGCCGTGGGAACCGGCCCAGCCGGACGGCTTCTTCACCCCGGAGGGCCAGGCGGAACGGATCGACGGCCTGCTGGCCGGATACCGGGCCGGCACGGTCTGGCCGGGCGTCGTGCTCGCCGACGACCAGGTGATCGGGCAGGTCACCGTCGGGGGCATCCTGCCGCAGCCGCACCTGCGCCGCGGCTCCCTCGGATACTGGATCGCCGGCCCGGCGCAGAATCAAGGGCACGCCGGGCGCGCCGTCGGGCTCGCGCTCCAACTGATGACGGAGGAACTCGGGTTGCACCGGGCCGAGGCGTCCACCAATCTGGAGAATCTGCCCTCGCAGCGGGTGCTGCGCCGCAACGGATTCAGCCCCTACGGTGTCGCGCACTCCTCGATCCTTCTCGACGGGAGCTGGCGGGACGGGCTGTTGTGGGAGCGGATCCTCGGTGACTAGGTGTTCTGTTCACAGAGGTTGGTGACGATAGAGCTCTGGTTGGGCCCCGTTGACATCCGCGGAGTCGGGTGGCGTGGAGGTTCAGGGTGTGAGCGCGGCTGGTGGCGTGTTGCGAAGCTCGGCTGCGGCTCGGGCCAGTGTGGCGAGGGCCGGTGAGTGGTGGCCGGCTGGCCATGCGAGCACGGTGGTGATGTCGGGGGCGTCGACGACGGGCACTGCGACATGGTCGGGCCACTGCCAGGCGCGGCTGGAGGCGGGGATGACGAGCAGGGTCTTGCCGAGCGCGACGAGCTGAGCGAGTTGTGACTGGGTGTGCACCTCTGGCCCGGGGCCGTCGGGGTAGGAGCCGTCGAGCCGGGGCCATCGGGCGATGGGGAGGTCCGGCACGTTGCTGACGTCCGCGAGGGTGAGCTGGGGACGTGCGGCGAGCGGGTGTCCGGACGGGAGGAGGGCGACTTGCCCTTCGGTGCAGAGGTCTTCGGTATTGAACCCGGCCAGGTCGTCGACCGGTCGGTGCATGAGTGCCACGTCCGCGCGGCCGGTGCGCAGGAACTGTGCCTGCTCGCCGACCTCGCACAGGACGACTTCCACTGGTGCCGTATCGCTGTCGGCTGCCGACGAGGCGAGGAGTCGTTGCAGCAGCTCGTGTGATGCGCCGGCTTTCGTCACGAGTACCAGTGGCCGTTGGCGATCCGCTGCCCGGCGGGTCCGGCGCGCGGCAGCTGCGACCACATCGAGGGCCATCCGGGCTTCGCGCAGCAGCACACCCCCGGCGTCGGTGAGGGCCACCCCTCGTCGGTCCCGGTCCAGGAGCTGCACGCCGAGCCGACGTTCCAGCTGCCGGATGGCGCGCGACAGCGGCGGCTGCGCGATACCGAGCCGCTGGGCCGCGCGCCCGAAGTGCAGCTCCTCGGCGACCGCAACGAAGTACCGCAGCTCACGGGTCTCCAGGTCGTCCATACGCCCACCCCATCCACCTCGTGATACCCGTCGGGTATCACAGCGTACTCGATCGATATTGGACGAAACGGACGCCGCGCGCTGAGCATAGGCAGCGTGAACAACACCAAGACAGCGCTGGTCACCGGCGCGAACAAGGGAATCGGCTTCGCCATCGCCCAGGGTCTCGGAACCCTCGGCTTCACCGTCGCCGTGGGGGCGCGTGACGACACCCGACGCGAGCAGGCCGTAAAGCAGTTGCGTGCCGCAGGCATTGAGACATTCGGAGTCGCCCTCGACGTCACCTCCGACGCCAGTGTCGCCGCAGCGGCGGCGAGCATCGAGAAGGAAGCCGGGCGACTCGACGTCCTCGTCAACAACGCAGGAATCTCCGGCCGGTTCGCGGACGGGGTGCAGGACCCCACCACCCTCGACCTCGACGTCCTGCGCACGGTCCTGGAAACGAACGTGTTCGGGGTTGTACGGGTGACGAACGCGATGCTCCCGCTGCTCAGCCGTGCCGCCTCGCCCCGGATCGTCAACATGTCCAGCAACATGGGCTCCCTGACGCTGCAGACCGGCCCGGTCATGGCCGCCTACGCACCCTCCAAGTCGATGCTCAACAGCGTCACAGCCCAGTACGCCCGCCGATTCGCTGACACGAACATCATCGTGAACGTGGCATGCCCCGGGTACGTCGCAACCGACTTCACCGGATTCGCCGGGGAACGAACACCCGAGCAGGGCGCCGCGATCGCCCTTCGCCTCGCCACCCTGCCCGACGACGGCCCCCGAGGAGGCTTCTTCGACGACAAGGGAGCCGTCGCCTGGTAACACTGCGCGCGAGAGCGCCGAGGTGGCAGTGGACGCGCTACGCACCCGCCAGGAACTGGGGTGGACCCCACACCACACCGACTTGCTCAGCATGATCGGCGAGCCCCGCCTGAGAGAGATGGCGACGCGCGAATAGCGCACGCGTTCCGCGCGAGCCCACCCACGTTTTCACAACCCGCCACCGAACCTCACCACTTGCCGGCGCCCATCCAACGGCCGGGTGCACGAGACATCACTCGTGCACCCGGCCATCGTCATCTTCCGAGCCAGAATGGCCCCGCATGGTCCACCGCAATGCGCCCCTGACCGAGACCGGCCGCCTGCGCCTGGCGCAGTGCATCGACGACCAATGGCCACTGCGCCGCGCGGCGGAACGCTTCCAAGTCTCACCCACCACAGCTGAACGGTGGGCGACGCCGTGGACCCCGCGCTCTCCCCCACCGGTCCTGTGCGCCGGTCCGGAGACCACGGCGTGGTCACGACCTGATCCGTATCGCATTGTCAGGAAGCTTCTGTGACAGGGCTTTTGTCTGCTGACGGGGTGTGAGCCGTCAGGCCAGGGGTAGGCGATGCCTTATACGTGCGGTTCCAACAGAGGCAGTCAGCTGAAGGAGGACGAGCACATGTCGACATCCGTACAAGCCCCGACAGCGAAGAGGGGCGTACCGACGGCACTTCCGGATATCACCCATCCGCGGAAGATCGCACCCAAGGACGCCCGCGCGATCAGCAAACTGTTCTTCGAGCGGCTCCGGGTCGTGGAGGAGGGCACGGCGGAGTACCAGTACGCCCGCAACACCCTGATCGAGATGAACCTCTCGCTGGTGCAGTTCGCGGCGGGCCGCTACCGCAACCGCGGCGACGGCCGGATGGAGGACATCCTCCAGGTCGGCACCATCGGCCTGATCAAGGCCATCGACAGGTTCGACCTCACCCGCGAGATCGAGTTCACCTCCTTCGCCATCCCCTACATCGTGGGCGAGATCAAGCGCTTCTTCCGTGACACCACATGGTCGGTCCACGTCCCCCGGCGCCTGCAGGAACTGCGCGTCACACTGGCGAAGACCAAGGAGGAACTCGCCACACCACTGGACCGCGAGGCGACGGTGGCGGAGCTGGCCGAGCGTCTGGGGATCAGCGAGGAAGAGGTCGTGGAGGGTCTCATCGCCTCCAACGGCTACACCGCCGGCTCGCTCGACCTGCCCCTCGACGGGTCGGAGAGCGACGGTCCCGGCGCGGCCATCCGTACCCGGGGAGACGTGACCGGCGACTGCGACCCCGGCATGGAACTGGTCGAGAACCTCCAGACCCTCGCTCCCCTGCTGGAGAACCTGGACGACCGCGAGCGCGCGATCATCCGGATGCGCTTCGGCCAGGAGATGACGCAGGCCGAGATCGGCGAACATCTGGGCGTCTCCCAGATGCATGTCTCACGCCTGATCAGCCGTATCGTCTCCAAGCTCCGCGAAGGCATGCTCACCGAGGCCTGACCGCCAGGTCTCCGTACGACGTCCTCGGATCGCAGCCGCACCGCACCCGGCGAGCGGCCGACGGCGCCTCCTCGGCCCGGTTCCCCGCAGCTCAGATCGCGCCGAGACGTGTGAGGTACGCGATCCGTCCGGTTCCGTCACCGAGCAGGGCGGCGCCGGTCGGCCCGGAGACCGGACGAGGCGTTCGACCGGGCGCAGACGGAGTCCCCGTCCACCCGGCCGGTCCGTGCCGCGACGCTCGCCACCACCATCGCCACACGCCTAACGGCCACCGCCCTCCCGCGGGAGAGGGCATGGACGGCGACGGCCGCCGACATGCTCGCACCGTGATCCCCGACGGCACGTCAGCCCGTGTCGCGGTCTCCTTCTTCCGGGCGGCTCCGCCCGGAACGGCCGGGCGACGGCGGTTCTGCCGGTCCCGCCACTCGCAGCCACTCGGACGATCGTCCAGGCGGTACCGCATCTACCATGGTGATTCGTATTAAGCTTTGGAAATACGAGTCAAGCTCGTCTAACGTGTCGCACATGCAGTCCTACACCATCGGACAGGCCGCACGTCTGCTCGGCGTCAGTCCCGACACTGCCCGCCGTTGGGCGGATGCCGGACGGGTCGCGACGCACCGCGAGGAGAGCGGGCGCCGGCTGATCGACGGCCGGGATCTGGCAGCGTTCTCCGTCGAGGTCGCCCAAGGCGGCGTCGGCGAGGAGGAAACGACGTACACCTCGGCCCGCAACGCCTTTCCGGGCATCGTCACCGCCGTCAAACTCGGCGACATCGCGGCCCAGGTGGAGATCCAAGCCGGTCCGCACCGGCTCGTCTCGCTCCTGACCCGGGAAGCCGTCGAGGAACTCGGACTGGAGGTCGGCATGCAGGCCACCGCCCGCGTCAAGTCGACCAGCGTGCACATCGACCGCACCTGAACCACCGGTCCACTCAGCGGCGTCGCCGTCCCGGCGCGGCTCACCACCACCCGCACCGGCCGGCCCGAGCCGACCGCGTCCCCGAGGAGTTCCACCACCGTGCCATTCGTCTTCGCCCCGCGGCGTACCGCGGCCGCCGTGCTCACCGCGGCTCTCCTCGTCCCCTTGGCAGCCTGCGGCAGCGACGGCGACGAGCCGGGGTCGGCCGACAAGTCCACGGCCTCGGGAGCGCCCGAGGCAGAGCTGACGGTCCTGGCCGCATCCTCGCTCACCGACGTCTTCAAGACCGCGGGCGCCGCGTACGAGAAGGGGCACCCCGGCACCGAGGTCACCTTCTCCTTCGCCGGCTCGCAGGAGCTTGCCGCCCAGGTCGAACAGGGCGCACCGGCCGATGCCCTGGTCACGGCCGACACCAGGACGATGCACGGTCTCGAGGCAGACACGGGAACCCCGACCGTCATCGCGAAGAACCGTCTGGTGATCGCCACGGGCAAGGGCAACCCGGAGAAGGTCGAGAACCTGGCGGATCTCGCCGACCCGGGGCTGAAGGTCGTCCTCGCGGCCCCAGAGGTACCGGTCGGGCGTTACAGCGAGCAGATCCTGGACGCGCAGAAGCTCGATGTGAAGCCGGTCTCCCAGGAGCCCAACGTCCGCGCCGTCCTGAGCAAGGTCGAACTCGGCGAGGCGGACGCCGGTCTCGTCTACAGGACGGACGCCGCGACGGCCACCGACAAGGTCGACGCCATCGACATCCCGGACGCCCAGAACGCCGTCGCTTCCTACCCCGCCGCGACGCTCAAGGCCTCGAAGAACAGCGAGGCCGCGGCGGCGTTCGTGACGTGGCTGAGCACCCCGGAGGCGCAGAAGATCCTCGCCGGCGCGGGATTCCAGAAGCCGTAACAGCCCCCGCACCGTGTGGGCGGCACGTCCGTGGGGAACGGGCCGCCCACACGGCACCTCAGCACGAGGGATCCTCCATGACACGCCTTCGCCGTCGCGCCACCGGCCGCCGCGCGCCGATCGCCCTGGCGATCCCCGCGGTACTGGCAGTCGCCTTCCTGCTCCTGCCTCTGGCCGGGATCCTCGTCCGCACCTCGTGGGGCGACCTGGGCGCCCACCTGACCGATCCCGGTACGACCCGGGCACTCACGCTCTCCCTCGTCGTCTCCGCCTGGGCGCTGGGTCTTTCCATCGTCCTCGGGGTGCCGCTGGCCTGGCTGCTGGCTCGCGTGGACTTCCCCGGCAAGGCGTTCGTCCGCTCCCTCGTCCTCCTGCCGATGGTGCTGCCGCCCACGGTCGGCGGTGTCGCCCTCCTCCTCGCCTTCGGCCGGCGCGGGCTCCTGGGTCCCTGGCTGGAGGGCACCTTCGGTCTCACGCTGCCCTTCCACACCTCGGGCGCGGTCCTCGCCGCGACCTTCGTCGCGATGCCGTTCCTGGTCATCAGCCTCGAAGGCGCCCTCGGCGGGCTGAGTCCCCGCTACGAGGAGACCGCGGCCTCCCTGGGGGCGTCACCGGTGCGGGTGTTCTTCACCGTCACCCTGCCCATGGTCGCCCCGGGGCTGGCCGCGGGCGCCGCGCTCACCTGGGCTCGTGCGCTGGGAGAGTTCGGCGCGACCATCACGTTCGCCGGGAACCTTCCCGGCACCACGCAGACCCTCCCCCTGCAGGTCTATCTGCTGCTCCAGGACAGTCCGGAAGCAGCCACGTCGGTCTCCCTCCTCCTGCTGGTCGTCGCCATGGCCGTGCTGATGGCACTGCGTGGGCGCTGGACCGGCACCCCGAATCCCACGGTCCGGCCGCACGGCCCGGCGGACGACTCCGCTCCCGGCCCCCGGCAGGACACGCATGTCGCCTCGGAGGGAACGACCGGCACCGGCGGCACGGAGGGCAGTTGGCCGCTCCACGCCGAGCTCACCGGGTTCAACCACCTCACTCTGGAAGCCGCTGCCGGTACGACCATCGCCGTGGTCGGGCCCAACGGCGCGGGCAAGACCACCCTGCTGCGCGCCCTCCTCGGCCTCACACCGCGCGCCCACGCCGAACTCATGCTGGGCGACGTCGACGTCACCGCGCTCCCCCCGCACCGCAGGGGCGTCGCCTGGGTCCCGCAGGACGGGGCCCTCTTCCCCCACATGAGCGCGCTGGCCAACACGGCGTACGGGCTACGCGCCCACGGCGTCCGGCGCGCCGAGGCCCGTCGCAGTGCGCAGACGTGGCTGGACCGCCTGGGCGTGGGGCATCTCGCGCACCGCAGGCCGGGCCAGATCTCCGGAGGCCAGGCACAGCGTGTGGCGCTCGCCCGGGCACTCGCGGCCCGCCCCCGGCTGCTCCTGCTCGACGAACCGCTCGCCGCACTCGACCAGACCACCCGCGCCCATGTCAGGCACACCCTCCGCCGCCATCTCGACGAGTTCGGCGGTGTGTGCCTGATCGTCACGCACGACCCCGTCGAAGCGGTGGCGCTCGCCGACCGGGTGCTCGTACTCGAGGACGGGCGGGCTCTGCAGGACGCCCCGCCCGCCGAGGTCACCCGGCACCCCCGCTCACCCTGGGTGGCGCGGATGCTGGGCCGTAACGCCTGGCCCGGTACGGCCACCGGCGAGGGTATCCGGCTCTCCGGCGGCGGCACCCTGGTCACGGCGGATCCGCTCCCGCCCGGCACGGACTCCCTGGCGGTCATCGCTCCGGAGGCCGTCGCCGTGTACCGGGACAGGCCCACCGGGAGCCCGCGCAACGTATGGCCGGGGACCGTACGGGAGATCACCAGCAGCGGTAGCCGGCTCCGCGTGCTGATCACGTCGGACCAGGCACCGGACCTGGTCGCCGAGATCACTCCGCAGGCGGCCGCCGAACTCGGGCTCGCCGACGGGGCGTCCGTGTGGACCAGTGTCAAGGCGACGGAGGCGACGGTCGTCGCCCTCTGAACGAAGTACCGGACGGCCCACCCCGCACGAGAGCCCAGCGGCGGTACCCGTCGGCCCGCTCGGCCCGGGGCCGCGGCGACGGTCCCACGGGCAGATCGTCGGCGGCGCCGCACCGAGCCCGCCGGGCCACCTCTCCGGTGGTGGGCCGCCATCGGGCCGGGATCACTCACCGCGACCGGGGACACGTGTGTCTTCGCTGACGCGGTGAGGTGCGACCGCAGCCGACTCGGTTGCCCATGTCGCTTCCCCTGCTGACACTGGGAGGAACCGGCTGATACCTGAATGAGACGGCCGCGACCGACACAAGAAGGCACGACTCCGGGACCTGCGGACACCGACCCACCGGCCGGACCGGCGACACACCAGCACCGCGCCGGATCCGGAACCACCGCTTCAGCAGGAAGGCAGAACATGGAGATCGCGGGATGCCGGGCCCTGGTGGTCGGTGCCTCAGGCGTGCTCGGCGGTGCGCTCGCCCGTGCCCTGACCGAGCGCGGGAGCAAGGTCGCCCTTGCGGGGCGCAACCCGGCGGCGCTCGCCGACGTGGCCGTCCCCTGCCGCGGTGCACCCGTCAGGGCGTTCGACGCCTACGACCTCGACGCGGTGGCGGGGCTGCCCCGCTGGGCGGCCGACCGCCTGGGCGGACTCGACCTGGTGATGTCCGCGGTGGGTGTCGCGGCCTTCTCGGACGCGGCCGAGCTGCCGGACGCGGTGGCCGAGCACCTGATGACGGTGAACGCGCTCGCCCCCATGGCGCTGCTGCGCGGGGCCCTGCCCCTCCTGGGACCAGGCGGTACGGCCGCGGCGATCACGGGCGTGGTGGCCGACCGTCCACAGGCCTTCATGGCCGACTACAGCGCGTCCAAGGCAGCGTTGTCGGCCTGGCTGCGTGCCGTGCGACGCGAGCAGCGGCCCCGCCTCGTACGCGTCCTCGAGGTGAGCCTGCCGCATCTGGACACCGGTTTCGCCGATCGGGCGGTCCTGGGTACGCCTCCGCGGCTGCCGCCGGGCGCCGATCTCGGCGCGACCGTCGACCATGTGCTGACCGCACTGGCGGACGAGACGGAGGCCATCAGGCCCGGAGCGGACGGTGCCCTCGCGGACGAGCGCCGCGCACGCTGAATCACGCTGAGTACGGCCGGCTGCGGCACGCTCCGGCCTGCGGTCCGACCGGCCTCCCGTCCGTCTCCCGCGCGCCGCGAAGGCGCTCTCCGGGTTGCCGCCCGCCGCGGCCCCCGCCCCTCGGTTCCGCCACAAAAGGCCTGCCGGGCCGCAACCTCCGCGGGACGTCATGCATCCAACAAGTACCGGTGACCCGCCACCGGCCCGTCCCAGGGAGCAGATCATGACCAACAGGCGTCTCTCGGCCGTCGCCGCCGCCTCGTTCCTCCTGTTGAGCGGCATCGGCATCACCGCCGCGCCCGCCGCCCTCGCGGGGACACCCGGCGGCACCTACGCCGACGACCGCAACTGCGACTTCGACGGCGACGGTTACGACGACGTCCTCACCGGAGCGCCGGGGGGCAGCGACGGCGGAAAGCAGGGGGCGGGGTACGTCACCGTGCAGTACGGCTCGGCCAGCGGCATGGGCACCGCCGCCGGCATCCCCCGGGTACGCACAGCGGTGTTCGCCCAGTCGACCCCCGGCGTCCCGGGCACCGCAGAGGCAGGCGACGGCTTCGGCACCGCGGTGGCGACGGGGGACGTGGACGCCGACGGGTACGACGACGCGATCATCGCCGCACCCGGCGAGGACGAGGGGCAGGTGACGGACGCGGGCCGGGTGGCCGTCCTCCACGGCTCGAAGGACGGGCTGACCGCCGCCCGCAGCGCCACGCTGCGTTCCGCCGCGCCCGAGGCGAACGCCGGGTTCGGCCTGGCCGTCGCCGCCGCCCGTCTCGGCGGGGCGACCCCCGGCGACGACCTCGCCGTCGCCGACCGAGGGGGCGCCGACCTGTTCACGTACGACGCGGGCTCCCTGCGGGCGACGGGCCGCCTGGACACCGCAGGTGTGCCGGGGCGGGAGTCGATCCGGCCCGCCTCCCTGACGACGGGCAACTACGACGGTGACGGATACGCCGACCTGATCGTGTCCGGCCGCAGCCTGGAGGAGGACGGCAGGGCCTGGTCGGCGGTCGTCATGGGAGGCGCCGACGGCCCGGTGTACGCACGTGACCTCGCCGGTGGCACCGCCACGGCCTCGGGTGACATCGACAACGACGGGTACGACGACCTGGTGTACGGCAGGCCGGACAGGCCTGAGGACGGGAACGAGCCTCTGACGGGCGGCTCGGTGGGCGTCTACCTGGGTTCGGCGCGAGGCATGGCGGACGTCGACGAACTGGGCACTCCGGCCCAGGTGTGGACCCAGGACACCGCCGGTGTGCCGGGTACCGCCGAGCTCGGCGACGGTTTCGGTGCCGACGTCTCCCTCGCCGACATCGACGGGGACGGTCACGCCGATCTGGCCGTCGGCGTCCCGGGCGAGGACGTCGGCACCGTGGCGGACGCCGGTGGGATACGGCTGCTGCGTGGTTCGGCGGCGGGTCTGACCGCTGCCGGTGCGAAGTCCTTCGACCAGAACTCGGCGGGCGTACCGGGCACCGCGGAGAAGGGGGACCGCTGGGGCGGCCAGGTCCGCCTCGCCGACACGGACGCGGACGGCCGCTCCGAACTCCTGGCCGCCGCGCCGGGCGAGAACACGTCGGACGGGGTGGTCTGGTGGCTGCCAGCGTCGGCCACCGGGACGGTGAGCACCGGATCGTGGTCGTACGGCGGGGGCTCCCTCGGAGCCTCCGGCGCCGACGCGCTGTTCGGTACCTCGATCGACGAGTGAGCCGGGGCCTGCGGACCGGCCGGGCACGGCCAGGTGACCGCCGTCCCGGTCCACCGCGCGGCGACGTGACCGCAGCCGGGTCCACCGTCGGTGACTGTGCCGGTCGTCCCGGCGCAGGGACGCCGGGCTCCGGACGCCGGGAGCGGGCAGCCGGGCGCGTCCGTGCGGGCCGCCCCGCGTGGCCGGGCCGTATCGGCGCCGGTCCGGGCAGCATGAGCCGGATGGACTCTCCCGCACCGCCGGAACGGACGCCCGACGGCCGCTACATCGTGGTGAACGGCCGCCGATGGCGGGCAACGGACCCGAGGATTCCCGAGGACGTCGCCGCAGTCCTGCGCCGCCACCTCATGGCGGCACGGCGTGCGGTGGCCGCCGCACGCCGGAACGAGGACAAGGCGGCGGAGGGGCTCGCCCGGAGCCGGGTGCACACGGCGAAGGTCGCACTCGGCGAACGTGGCACCCCGTGGTGGGAACAGTCCGACGCGGAGCGGCGGGAGCGTTGGGAGAACGGTGCCTCCGAACTGGATGCCGCCGAGCCCGAAGCCGACTGATCGAGCCACCGTCGGTGGCTGACCGCCTCGGTGCGGGCCGACGCGCCCGCCTCTGTACCGGTCGGCGCTCCCGCCTCGGTGCAGATCGGCGCTCCCGCTCGGCGGGGAGACGCCCGCTGCTCCCGACAACCGGGGCCGAGGGGCGCGCCCCTATCCGTCCGACCGGTCCCCGGCGTGGTGCGCGCCGGCCGGACCGGGCGGCACGCCCTGAGGGCTTCGGTCCACGGCGGGACGGCCGTGCCAGTCCAGGCACATGACCAGGGAGTCGTCCGCGGCCGGGCCGGAGCCCCGATGGCCCAGCAGTTGCTGGAGCATCGCTCTGGGCACCTGCGAAGCGGGCAGCAGACGCGTGCCGTTGATGGATCCGGCCAGCGCGCGGAGGCTGTACTTCTCACCACCCGGTGACAACGCGTCGTAGACGCCGTCACTCACGAAGAGCAGGCGGTCGCCGGGTTCGACGGAGAAGCGCTGAGGGGCGTAGACGGTGTCCTCGAACATGCCCAAGGGCATCTGCGGCTCCAGCTCGACCGCCTCGACGGCGCCCCTGCGCACCCGCCATACACGTGGTGAGCCGGCGTCGATGATTTCCACCTCCCCGGTCGGAAGACGGAATCGGAGGAGCAGGGTCGACACGTACCGGCTCCCCCGGTACTGCCCGTAGACGGCCTGATCGGCCAGGTAGGCCTGATCGCTCAGGTCCAGGCCGGCACGGCGGGCGTTGCGCAGGGCGTTGACGGCGAGGTTGGTCAGGAGCGCGGCGTCGATCCCTTCGCCCATGCCGTTGCTGACGGTCACATAGAGGTCGTCGGCCGATCCTGACCAGTCGAAACTGTCACCGAAGATGGCGTAGGCGGGCTCCAGTTGGGCTCCGATGGTGTACTCGGGCCGGGCGCAGGAACGTCCCGGCAGCAGCTGCCACTGCATCTCGGCGGCGAGGGTCAGCCGCTCCGCCCGGCGTGCCTGCAGGAAGAGATCCGTGTCCCGCTCCGCGACGACCACCTCGTGCGCCAGCGCGTCTGCGTACCCCTGGATCTCCGCCAGCACCTCCGGCGCAGGTCCGTCCTCGCCGGCCCGCAGAGTGACGCCGAGGACCCCCAGCCGGTCCCCCCGGACACTGACCGGCACGTGCACCGTCACCGTGGCTGCCGAGTCGTCGTACACGCAGTGCGGCTCCTGTGCGCCGAACGCACGGCCCGGGGCGCTCTCGTACACCGACACCGGCGGGCGGGTGTGCGGCAGCACTCCGACCGGCTGCAACCTGGTCATGGCGTAGTCGGCCATCAGCAGCTCCACCGACTGGGCATGATGGCGACGCTCGATCAGCGAGCGGATCACATCGAAGATCTCGTGAGGCGCCGCCTCGCGCAGAGAACGCTCGACCGCGCTGGGTCTGTCCACCGGTACCGGGCCCTTCTTTCCTTCACGTGCCTTCATCGGCGTGACTGCCCCGTCGAGCAGCCGGTACGGCCACGAAGGGTCCATCCGGGAGTGTCACACGTGCGGGCGAGGGGCCCGTGCCGCCTCGGGCTCGCCACGCCGCCGGGCCCGAGATCGGCCGAAGACCGCTGCGCACTCGGTCGGGTTCACCCCTTCCTACGCGACACGATCCGTTTCCCTGGCGCTCACACGGAGCCCTCCGCATCAAGCCGACCCCATCGCCCGAATCACCCTGGAAAGCGACCGAGACGACAACAGTTTCCCCACGGCAACCGTGGTTTCACGGTGCGTCGGGCCGACTCGGAACCGCCTACACCGCAGGAGGCGCCTCGTCGGTACCGGAAAGCGGTGGGCGTGGTCGTGGCGGATGTCATCCTTGTTCGTCGAGGGCGCCCCCACCGGGGGCCGCATTGCCTCTGGGGGTATTTCGTGAGGAGTGAAGATGGAGCTTGATCTGGCGGGCGCGGAGCTGAAGGCGGTCCTGAACCGGCTGCGCCGGGCACAGGGCCAGATCGCCGGGGTGATCCGGATGATCGAGGAGGGGCGGGACTGCGAGGAGGTCGTCACGCAACTCGCGGCGGCTTCGCGAGCACTCGACCGGGCCGGCTTCGCGATCATCGCGACCGGGCTCCAGCAGTGCCTGACCGACGTGGAGGACGGACGCCGCTCAGGGGAGGACCGTGACGCCATGCGTGCCCGTCTGGAGAAGCTCTTCCTCTCCCTGGCATGACCGTGCCCGTCTGAGCGTGCGGGTCGGTACGAGGTCGGGCGAGGCGGAGGCCTGCCCCGGGCACGACGGTCCGGCTCGTCTCCGAGCGACGCTCCGCGCCCCCAGCGGACGTCGAACGGTGGAACGAGGCGGGGGGACTCACCGTCCTCCAGCCGGCCCTCGACGCCACCGGTCGCGCGGGCGGCACAGCCACCGCTCGTACCGCCCGACCGGTGCAACAGGGCCGGTCGGGCTCAGTCCGACCGCGGCCGGAGGAGCGGGGCCGTCCAGATCAGCCGCACGCCGGCGCCGTGTTCCGAACTGATCTCGAACCTGCCGCCGGCCGCACGGGCGCGTTCGTCGATGTTGGCCAGTCCGCTGCGCTTCACGTCCCCGGATATGCCGACCCCGTCGTCCGTCACCGTGAGGGTGAGCGTTCCGGCGGCGACGCGGAGCCGCACGTCGACCGAACTCGCCTTCGCGTAACGGGCGGTGTTGCTCAGGGCCTCCACCAAGACGGCAACCACCTGGTCGGCGAGGGGCACCGGGACACGGGTCTCGACGAGGCCCTCGACCCGCAACGCCGGCGGGAAGCCGAGGGGTATCGCGGCGGCTTCCACGGTCTGGGCGATTCGGCTCCGCAGACCTTGCGGCCCCGAGCGGCCCGTGTCCTGGGCGCGCAGGCCGAAGATGGTCGACCGGATTGTCTTGATGGTCGTGTCGAGGTCATCCACCGCCCGGCGCAGCCGCGTCTCGGCCTGCGGGTGGGTGGCGAACCGCTGGGCCCCCTGCAAGGTCATGCCGATGGCGAACAGGCGCTGGATCGCGAGGTCATGGAGGTCCCGCGCTATCCGGTCCCGGTCCTCCAGCAGGGCTATCTGCTCGGCCTCCTTGCGGCGTTCGGCAAGTTCCATCGCCAGCGAGGCCTGTCTCGCGAACATCGTCAGGGACTCCGACTCGACGGCCGAGTACGGCGGCTCCCCCTTTGCCCTGGCCAACAGCAGCACGCCTCGGACCACGCGCCCCGATCCGATGGGAACGGCCACCGCCGGCCCGAGGCCGGCCCATCGGGAGGAATCGGCCCCGCTCCGCGCGTCCCCTTCGATGTCGCGGGTCCCGGACGCGCCCGCGTGGGCATAGGCGGCCCCCAGGTATCCGTCCCGGACGGACACGAGGGCCCCGTGATGGCGCTCGGCGTCATCGCCGGCTGCCAGGGCGATCCTCAGGGTGTCCGTCCCCTCGATGGGGACCGCGATCATCCCGAGGCCCGTGGGCACGTTTCCGCACGCGTGCTCGAGGATCAACGCGAGTACCGCGGGCCGGGGGCGCCCGGACAGCAGGCTGTTCGTGACCTCGGAGCTGGCGGCGAGCCAGCGTGCGCGGTTTCGGGACTCCTCGTAGAGCCTCGAGTTCTCGATGGCGATACCGGCGGCGACCGCCAGAGTCAGCAGCACCGACTCGTCCTCCGCGGTGAACTCGGAGGCGTCCCGCTTCTGCGTGAGGTAGAGGTTCCCGAAGACCTCACCGCGGACACGGATCGGCGCGCCCAGGAAGGAACGCATCGGCGGATGGTGCGGCGGGAACCCACGCGCGGCGGGATGCTCGCAAAGCTCCCTCAGCCGGAGGGGCTCAGGGTGCCTGATCAGCTCTCCCAGAAGCCCGTGCCCGCTGGGCAGCGCACCGATAGCGGTTCTCCGCTCGGCCCCCACTCCCACGGGTATGAACTCCGACAGCATCTGGTCCTCGCCGATCACCCCGAGAGCCCCGTACTCGGCGTCCACAAGCTTCATGGCCGCCTCCACGACGCGGCGCAGGACCTGTGACAGTTCGAGCCCGCGGCCCACGGACAGGACGGCCTCGAGCAGGCCATGGAGCTGGTCCCTGGAGCTACGGGCGGCGTCGACGGCATCGATCGCCTCGGTGAGCGCCCCGCGACGGCCCGACTGCTCGTGGACGCCGCCCTCGGCGGCTCGATCGCCCTCGGTCACGACACCCTCCAAGGCAGACGGAAACGGCGCCTCACTGCGTTGTCGGAACGTCCAGTATGCGGACGTCCCTCCGCCTTGCGATGCACCGCATCCGACGCCGCGCGCTGATCCACCGGGAATTGCGGGACAGCCAGCCCTCAGCCCACCGTAAGCGCTCGCGTGCCGGAGCGCGCCTTTCGTAACGCTGGGGCCCCTCCGCCCCTCACCGACCGAGGCCGCGGAGCGTCCCGAGCCGGATGGACGGCAGCGGGCGATACTGGGGCCAGAGCTGTCCCCGGTTCCCGGCGGTCTTCGACAACAGCCCCTGGCCGGTGGCACAGCGTGATCGCAGACGACCACGGGAGCATCAATGACCGATTCTCGGTCGGCGACCGGCGGAGGAGATCCGACCCGCGTCTTCGTGCTGGACGACCACGAAGTCGTACGTTGCGGCCTGCGCGACCTGCTGGACTCCGAACCGGACCTGGAGGTGGTCGGCGAGGCCGCCACGGCGCGGCAGGCCGTGGCACGCGGGCCGGCTCTGCGCCCCGACGTCGCGGTGCTTGACGTTCGGCTTCCGGAGGGCGACGGAATCACCGTCTGCCGCGAACTCCGCAGCCGGCTGCCGGACCTGGCGTGTCTGATGCTGACCTCGTTCGACGAGGAGGACGCGTTGCTGGACTCGATCATGGCGGGCGCGGCCGGCTACGTGCTGAAGGAGATCAACGGCACGGACCTCGTGGCGGCGGTACGGACCGTGGCGACCGGACAGTCGATGCTGGATCCGGCGACCACGGCACAGCTGATGCGGTCGCTCAGGTCACCCGCACCGGCCCCCTCGGAAGGTGACGTACGGCTGTCGGCCCTGACGGAACGGGAGAGGGCCGTACTCGACCTGATCGGCGAAGGTCTCACGAACAGGCAGATCAGCGAGCGGCTCTACCTGTCGGAGAAGACCGTCAAGAACCACATCTCACGCCTGCTGTCGAAGCTCGGGGTGGAGCGCCGGGTCCAGGCGGCCGTCATCGCCACACAGGTCCACGACAGCGAGCAGAGGAACCGCTGACGTCCGCACCGGTGGCCGCCCGGCTTCCACACGGTTCACGGGTTCACGACCGAGGACATCCGCGAGGCCGTATCACGCGGGACGGCGCTCAGGACGGCACCGAGACGGTGTCGTGCGCGGCCGCACCGAGAACGACCTTCAGCGCGCCGGTGTCGACGGCTCGGGAGAACACGTCGTACGCCTCCTCCATCTGCGAGGGCACGAACCGGTGCGTGACCAGCGCGGCCGCGGCGGGAAGCCGTCCGGACGCCGCCATGTCGAGCAGCAGCGGGGTGGAGAAGGTGTCCACCAGCCCGGTCGTGATCGTGACGTCCTGGGACCAGAGGCTCTCGAGGTGGAGGGTCGCCGGCTTGCCGTGTACACCGACATTGGCGACGTGGCCGCACGGCCGCACCATGCGGGTGCACTGCTCGAAGGTCTCGGGAACCCCGACGGCCTCCACGACGACATCGGCACCGAGGCCTTCGGTCAGATCACGGACCAGTGATTCCGGGTCCTCGTCCGCCCCGACCGTGGCATCGGCTCCCACCGCACGCGCCGCGTCGAGCCGTGAGGAGGCGAAGTCGACGGCGACAATCCGGCGGGGAGCGTACATGCGGGCCGTTGCCACGGTGGCCAGCCCGATGGGCCCGGCACCGACGACGACCACCGTGTCGCCCGGCCGAACCCGGCCGCTCAGCACGCCCACCTCGTACGCGGTGGGGAAGATGTCGGCCAGCAGAACGGCGTCCTCGCTGCTCACGGCATCGGGCAGCAGGTGTACGGAGTGGTCGGCGTGCGGCACCCTGACGTACTCGGCCTGGGTCCCGTCGATCAGGTGTCCCAGGATCCATCCACCGCCTCCGCGGCACTGGCCGAAGCGCTGGTCGCGACAGAACCGACAGCGTCCGCACGCGGTGATGCAGGAGATCAGCACCCGGTCGCCGGGGCGGACGCCCCGTACGTCTCCCCCGGCCTCCACCACCTCGCCGACCGCTTCGTGTCCGAGGACCGTCCCGGGCCGCACATCGGGTACGTCGCCCTTCAGGATGTGCAGATCCGTCCCGCAGATGGTGACGGCCTCGACCCGCACCACCACGTCCGCGGGATCCTCGATGCCTGGGTCGGGCACGTCCTGCCAGGACCGCTGCCCCTTGCCGTGGTAGACCAGTGCCTTCATGGCGCCTCCTCGAATTCCCGAACCGAGTTCCCGAGCCGTCGGCCCGGTCGGCCCGCGCCCGCCCCTTCCTCGTTCATCGTGTGGCTGTCGCCCGCGGCGTCCCAAGGGCCGCCCGGGCACCTGTAGGGCCCGGTCGGCCCTGGGACCTGGCACGTCACCGGTGCGACTGTGGCACTGAACGAGTGGTGTGCCGAGAAGGACGGTGAGGAACGATGGCGTCCCTTCCTCTGGTTGCCGGTGTCGCCGGAAGTGAGTGCGGTCTCCGCGCTGCCGACCGGGCGGCGGCGGACGCGGAGTCGCCTCACGAGGTGCGGCTGCGTCTGGTCCACGCGTCCCCGTGGCCGCGCGAGGGTGCCGCTCCCGCGGCTCGCCTGTCGCGCCCTGATCAGGTGATGGCGAAGAACTGCCCGGTGGCCGAGGACTGCCCGGTGGCCGTGGTTCCCGGCAGCGCGGAAGGAGCAGCGCCGTGAAGCGCCGGTCGCCCTACACCGTGAACGACGTGATGACGCAGATGGTCGTCGCAGTCGGTCGCGACGCGCAGTTCAAGGAGATCGTGGCTGCCATGACCCACTGGCAGGTCACGGCTGTCCCGGTGCTGGAGGGCGAGGGGCGCGTCGCCGGTGTGATCTCCGAGGCGGACCTGCTGGCCAAGGAGGAGCTGCGGGACCAGGACGCGACCATGACCGGCCCGCGGGGACGCCTGGCGGACTACGCCAGAGCGGGGGCGGTCACGGCCGCGGACCTCATGTCGTCGCCCGCGGTCACGGTCTCACCGCGGGCCACGCTCCCCGAGGCGGCCCGCCTCATGGCGCACCACTCGGTCAAGCGCCTTCCCGTCGTGGACGGGAGCGCCGTCCTCAAGGGCATGGTGAGCCGGGCCGACCTGCTCAAGGTGTTCCTCCGTACGGACGGGGAACTGGCCGAAGAGGTACGGGAGGACGTCATCGACCAGCTCTTCCCCGTGTCACGTCGGAACGTCCGCGTGGACGTGTCGGACGGCCGGGTGACCCTCGGTGGGAGCGTCCGGGACGCCTCACTGATCCCCGTCGCAGAACGCCTGGCCGGAGCCGTGGAGGGCGTGGTGGAGGTGCGGTGCGAGCTCGACGGCCCGGTCCCCGCCGACGCCCCCTGACACCTCGACGGCACGGTTCCCGTCGACGCCCTCCGCCACCTCGACGGCACGGTTCCCGTCGACGCCCTCCGCCACCTCGACGGACCAGCGCCTCCGAGGGCCCGGGAAGTCGGCCTGGTACCCGTCACACGGGACCCGGACCCGATGTTCCCGCTCGGATCACGACCACCGGGCATGCCGCGTGCTGTGCGCAGCGCTGGCTCACAGAACCGAGCATGGCACGGGCGAATCCGCCGCGTCCCCGGTTGCCGACCACGAGCAGTTCCGCGCCTTCCGAGGCCCGGACCAGGACTTCGGAGGGGTCCCCACGTACCAGCAGTTCGCGTACCTCGGCGGGCTTGACCTCGCCGAAGACCGCGCTGATGCCTTCGCCGAACCGGCGACGGGCACGCTCCAGGTCGAATCCGGCCTCGGTGGCCGGTCCGGCCCAGCCGATCTCCGACGGGGTGTCCCAGGCGCACACGGCCTCGACGACGGCGCCGGTGAGCTGGGCGTGGTGGGCCGCCCAGCGAAGGGCCTCCTGGGAAGCGTCGGAGCCGTCGACACCGACGACGACGCGCGGGGTTTCCGTATCGCTGTCCATGACCGCCTCACCTTTCGTCCGAGCCTCTCCCCCACCACACTGCCCGGGCTCCGGGTGTGCCGCCAACGGAAACCGCACGGGGGCCGACCGGCCGGTGCCCGTGCCCTTCCGGCCCCTCCCGAACGGCTGACGAGGTCGGCGAACCTTGAAGCAGGACCTCGGTCCCGAGAGGTCCGGTCAGCTCTCGTGAGGAGCGCGTCATGACCCGCACCGTCACCGTCGGAATCGACGGCTCACCGGAGAGCCTCGCAGCCGCGAACTGGGCGGCGGACGAGGCCCGGCTCCGCGGGCAGCCCCTGCTCCTGGTGCACGTGTGGACGGACGGCGCCTCACCCACGGCGTACGACGCCGACGCGCGGAACAGGCAGCGATCGGCCGAAGTCCTGCTGCACGAAGCCTCCGAGCAGGTGCGGCTCAGACATCCGGACGTCCGCGTGGACGTGCGGCTGAGTTCGGGCCCACCCGTCGAGGAACTGAGCGCGGCGGGCGATCGGTCCGAACTCATGGTCCTGGGCTCGCGTGGGCTCAGCACGGTAAGGGGCTTCGTCGTCGGTTCTGTCTCCTTCGCCGTCCTGGCCCGTGCGCGGCGCCCGTTGGTCCTGGTGCGCGCGGATTCGGACGAGTCGGCCTCGGCGTCGCCGGCCGGTGAGGTGGTCCTCGGTCTTGATCTGCCCCGGGCGAGCCGGGAGGCCCTGGCTTTCGCCTCCGCCTGTGCCGACCGGTACGGCTGCGGACTGCGAGTGGTGCACAGCTGGTCCCTGCCGCCCGTGTACGGGATGGGCGCGAGCGATGTCGTACCCACGCTCATGAGGGAGACGGAGAAGGAGCGGCGGAGGGAACTCGACGCCGAACTGGCGCCCTGGACAGCGAAGTACCCGGGAACGCCCGTGACGCGTCAGTGCTGCCAAGGCCATCCGGCGCAGGATCTGGTGGAGGCGTCGAGCCATGCCGGACTGGTCGTGGTGGGCCTGCGGCGCCGCAGCTCCGAGCTGGGGGCACACGTCGGTCCGGTCGTCCATTCCGTACTGCACCACGCGGCCGCCCCGGTGGCCGTGGTGCCGCACGACTGACCTTGACGACAGCGGCCCGCCGCGGCTGCCTGCGGGCGCACGGCATCAGCACCGGTCGCCCGCCCGACGGCCGGCGCGGCGGCTGCGGCGGGCCCGGCACAACAGGAAGGTGAGCCTCATGACCGACCCGGCACGCAATGGACCGGCAGACGATCAGGCGGAGCACGAAGTACCCGCCACCGGGGACATCGGCAGACGTGTCGCGGCGCGCCGGAAGTACCTCGGCCTGTCCAGGAGGGAGCTCGCGCTGCGCACCGCCTCCGCTCCCGGCTACATCGAATACGTCGAGACGCAGCCGGGTGCGCACGGCATGGGGTTCATGGTGCGCCTGGCGCACGCGCTGGAGACGACGGTCGACGACCTCACGGGGACCGCGGTCGACCTTCCCCCCGGAGTGGGCCGGGCGGCCTACCGTCCGGAACTGGTGGAACTCGGCGAGGAGGAGTGCTGGAACCTGGTCGGCACCCACGGGGTGGGCCGCGTGGTCGTCAGCAACGAGCGGGGACCTGCTGTCTTCCCCGTCAACTACGTCTGCGTCGAGGGCGAGATCGCCTACCGGACGGCGCCGGACTCGGGTCCGGCCGACGCGGACGGCCACGAGACCGCCTTCGAGGTGGATCACATCGACGACGCCTTCAGCCGGGGATGGAGTGTGCTGCTCGTCGGCCGGGCACACGCCGTCACGGAGCAGTCGGCGGTCAGGCGGCTGGATGAGGCGCACAGTTCCACCACTGCCTGGGCCGGTGGCAGTCGCGACAGGTGGATCGTGATCACGCCCGACAGGGTGACCGGGCGACGTATCGTGGTGCACGGACTGTGACGGGGTAGTTCCGCTGCGACGGCGTACGTCCTGCGTGGACCTGGGCGAGGGCGCCGAGGGTCAGGTCCGTGCGCAGCCGTACAGCCCGCCTATGACGGCTGATCCCCGCGCACCTCGAGTACGTCGCTCACCGCACGGCGCGGGGTCGCCGGAACAGCGGGTCCGTAGCCCAGTCGGAGCAGCATCTGCGGGAATCCCGACGAGGCGTGCGCGCGTGGATCACGCAGTACCCAGCGCAGATCGGTCCGTTCCAGCGCTTGTGAGTTGAGCGAGGTGGACAGCCCGTCCAGCGTCGCCTGCAAAAGCACCCGTTCGAGTGCCTGCCCGGCGAGGAGCCAGTCCTGGCGGCGGTCCTGCGCCGTTCCCAGCACCGCGAGACAGGGAAACCGCTCGAACACGGCGGTTCGGCGGTCCGGAACCGGGCGGCCCACGGCGAAGTCCCTCACCGGCGCCCGGCCGTCGTGGCGGGACGGCCCGAAGGAGGAGGCCGGGATGCCTTCGGAGCTTCCGGCTCCGGCACCTGTCCACCGGGCGATCTCGTCCCGGGCCTCGCGCGAGAGCGATTCGTCCTGCTCGGCCTCGTCCACCACGTCGAGCACCGCGTCGACCTGCCAGGGGCCGAGCACGGAGAGGCTCGCGCCCTCCGACCGCGCGGCACCGCCGAGCTCGTCGAGCAGGGCGTCGGGAACGGGCTCGTCGGTGAAGGGTTCCCGGCTGCTGCGTCTTCCGCCGATCGCCGGGTACAGCTCGGACACCGCCTCGGTCTCCGCGGATTGACTGAACGCGACGGTTGCGAGCAGGACGGGGTCGGCGGAGTCGGGCACGGGCCCGATGGCGGCCGTCCACCCGGCCCGTGCGGCGGCCACCCGAAGGTTGAACAGCGCGGCGCCGCAGCTCAGGTGCGCGCCGCGAGTGGTCGAGTCGGTACGCGGCATGGCGCGCGTGGTGTCCATCCGAAGCTGCAGTACTCCCGAGGCCGGCGAGTAGAGGAACTTCCAGGGCTGTGCGTTGTGCATCGACGGTGCCTTGGTCGCGTCCCCGACCCATGCGGTCACCGATGCGACGTCTGCGTGTGGAGTCGACATCACGATCCTTCCCCTGTGAGGCAAGACCTCACGCGTGCGGCACCACGGCGACCGGAGACGTGGCGTGATGGATGGCCGCGTGCGCCACGTGCCCCAGCCGGGGGCCGACCGGGAGGGTGCGGGTACGACGGCCGACGATCAGCAGGTCCGCACCGGGCGAGGCGTACACGAGTTCGGCCCCGGGCGCCCCCACCACCGCCTTGGCTTCGATGGAGACGTCGGGGAAGCGCTCCCGCCAGGGCTCGACGGTGCGGTTCAGCGTCTGCGATATGTGGCCGGCGAGCTCGTCGCCTATGCCGGGGTCGGCGGTCTCGGCGTACGTGTACATGGCTGGCAGCGACCATGCGTGCAGTATCTGGAGTCGGCTGTTCCGCCTGGCGGCCTCGGCACAACCGAACGACAGGAGCTCGTCGTTTCCCGTGCTCCGCTTCAGGCCGATACCGAGGATCAGCTTGCCGGTCGCGGAGCCGCCGTCGCCCGCGTCCGTGTCTCCGTGACCGTGGCCTCGGACCAGTACGACCGGGCATTCCGACGCGGCGGCCACGGGCAGCGACGTGGACCCGATCAGGAATCCGGTGAGGCTGTCGAGCCCCCGCGACCCGAGTACCAGCAGGTCCGCTCCGCACGAGCCGGCCTCGGTGAGCAGGACCTGAGCGGCAAGGCCCTCGCCGGCCATGTCGTCCGTCCTGACTCTCACCCCGGGCTGATGAAGCTCGGCGATCCTCACCGCTTCCCGGAGGACGTGCTCGGCTTCCCGCGACCGGCCGGGCGGCGGCAGTGGCTCCGGGGCGAGCGGCCGGCCCGCGATGTGCTCGATGTGTTCGGGGTGGGCGGGCCAGTCCTGGACGTGGATGACGCGGAGCGACAGTTCCCTCACCACCGCCTCGCGCGCTGCCCATCGGACAGCGGCGAAGCTCTCCGGCGATCCGTTCACTCCTACGGTCACTGCCGTCATGTCGGTCTCCTCATCGGTGCGGTGGGGGTTGTGGGCCGGCCGGCACGACTCTCCAGGTGACGGCGGACTTCTGAGGTCGGATGCGAGAGCTGAGCCGAGACGACTGGTACGGGTGCTTCCCGCACGCGCGTACGACGGGCGGACGGCGGGAATCCGGCCAGGTCTGCCACGAGACGGTCACGCGTCGGGGCCGGCGTGGGGCGGAACGTGCTCAGGAAGTCCCGAGCCGCTTCCGGCCCGGCTCTCACGAGGAGGCCACGCCCGGGTGGCGGATCGCGTACGAAGGGGCTGGACGTCGCACTCTTCGTCGTGCCCTCCCGCAGGTGTGGGAGCGCCATCGACGCCTCGTGCGGATCTGTGGTCGTGGCGTGCGACATGTCGCTCACCGTCTCTCGCAGAGAGGGGCGTCCCGCGCCTGTGGACACCGGCGTGCACCTACAGGTTCCTCGGAGCGAGAGCCGGGGTGAAGGGCCGAGTGGGGCACCATCCGGACACCGGGCCGTGGCACCCCGGGGACATTCGGTCCGCGGACGGGACCACGACGGCCCTGCCTCCCTCACGACCGCGGATGGGAGGTTGGCCAGGGAGTATCCACGGGCCGCTCCGGCCCGGGTCCGGACCGCCGACGCCGACCGGACGGAGGAGAAGGTATGAGCAGGCCCAGCTCCGGCAAGGAGATCGTGGTGGGCATCGATCCACGCGATCCCTCGGTTCCGACTCTCGCCTGGGCGGCGGACGAAGCCGACCGCGTGCATCTGCCGTTGCGTCTCGTACTTGCCGTTCCGCCACTGCACGACACCCAGCACGTGGACTCGGCACCGCACCGGATGTCGCTCCAGGCGCAGGGCAGGGAGGCGCTGCTCGCCGCGACCGGGACCGTCCTCCGTCTCACGCCGCACGCGCACGTGGCGACAGAACTCGTGGACGGCGCGCCGGCGGCCGTGCTCTGCCGGTACGCCGCCGCTCCCACCACGCATGTGGTCGTGATCGGGTCCCGGCGGCTGAGCCGCCCGGAGGAGATCTTCAGCACCGCTTCCGTCGCCGTGCCGCTGAGCGCACAGGCCGAGTGCCCCGCCGTAGTCGTGAGAGCACCGGAGCACACCGCACCCGGTCCCGCTCGCCTGGTCGTGGGGGTGGACGGCAGCGAGTCCTCGCAGCAGGCCCTGGGGTTCGCCTTCGAGGAGGCGGGTCTGCGGCAGGCGTCCGTCCACGCGGTGTGGGTGTGGCAGCGCCCGCTCCTCGGGCTCGGCCGGGCGGAGGCGGGAGCGGACGAGCGGGCACGGATCCTCTCCGAGTCGGTCGCGAGGTGGCCCGGCAGGTACCCGGACGTGAAGCTGACCCAGGAGGTACGGCAGGGGCATCCGGTGGAGGAGCTCGCGCGCGCCTCCTCCGCGGCGCTCGCCGTCGTCGTCGGCAGGCGCGGCCGTGGTGGCTACACGGGCATGCGGCTGGGGTCGGTGGTTCACGGGCTCCTGCACCGGGGCGAGTGCCCGGTGATCACCGTGCCGGGTTCGGCCGTCCGCGAGCTCTGGCCCGGCTGCCCCGGCGGCAGCGGCTGAGGTGCGTCACATCCGGCGGGAACGGCTGCGCTGCGTCACATGCCCGGGCGGGAGCGGCTGACCGTGCCTCACGTCCGGCGGTGCGGACCCTCCATCGCGGCGTCCCGCGGAACCGGAGGGTTCAGGGCGACGGGAGGTCGAGGCGGATGTCCACGACGCCTTCCACCGCACGCACGGCCCGGGCGATCAGGGGGACCAGGGCACGGTCGTCGAGTCCGCCCCGCAGGGTGACGACCCCCTCGGCGACCTCGACCTCGATGCCCGCAGCGGCGGGCAGGCCCGCCAGCACGGCACCGGCCTCGGTGGCGATGTCGTCGTCCGGACGCAGGAAGACCTTGAGCAGATCACCTCTGCTGATGATCCCCCGCAGCATTCCGCCGCCGTCCACCACGGGCAGGCGCTTCACCCGCCGTCTCGCCATGATCCGTGCCGCCTCGGTGATCTTCGCGTCCGCGTGCACGGTGACCGCCGGGCTCGACATGAGGTCCTCGGCGTAGACCGCATCCGCCTTGGCCGCGTCCGCGAACGGACTGCCGCCGGCGGCGGTGTCGCCTTCCGGCCGGTTCTCCTCCTTGGGCAGGAGGTCCGCCTCGGAGACCACGCCTATGACGCGCCCTTCACCCGCGAGCACGGGCAGCGCGCTCACCTTCCAACGGTGCATGAGTGTGACGATCTCCTTGTACGAGGCCCGACTACCGACGGCGACAGCGGTGTGCGTCATGAGATCACTCACGGTGCGGGGCGAGTTGGCCATCACGAGCTCCCTGGTGGTTTCCGCGGGCGACTCCGGCGCCCGCGTATCGGTTCCCTGAGGTCAGGCACGGCGGCTCCACTCCGGCTCCACCTCGCCCCACTCGGTCTCCCAGCCCGCCGCTCGGCGCCGACCGCACACCATGTGGACGCCCAGCCCCGCCAACGTTCCGAAGCCGACGACGAGACCGGCGCCGCCCACCCCCTCCGACAGCGCTCCGGCCCAGGCATCCCGGTCTCCGGAGGGGGCGGTGGTCACATGGCCTCGGCGGTCGAGCCAGATGCTCGTCCGCGCCCCCCGCTCGGTACCCGGTGCCACCTGTGCGTCACCCGTGGCGTGGCCGCCCTTGTCCGTGGTCCAGCGGACGGGTACCGGCACGCGTTCGACGCGCCCGGACTCGTCCTGCCACGGCGGAGGATCGGCGGCGTCGCGCAGGACCACGGCACGTGCGACATGGCGGTCGGCGCGCTGTTCCGCGGCTGCCGAGCGTTCACGGTCGAAGGCCGCGGTACCGGTCGTCACACCGAGCAACGACGCACACCCGATGACCGTGACGCAGAGGAGGAGGAGCAGCCGTGCCTCGACGACGTCGATCCGTCGGCGCAGTGCGTGAGTGCGCCACGATCGCCAACAGACTCCTGCAGCCATGGGTTCACAGTCTTTCCGGCAGTTCCCTGACTTCGGCAGCCACGCCCGTCGCCCACTCTGCGATGTCGTCGAGATCGCGGAAGTCGCCGCCGCGGTCGTCGTCCAGCATCAACTTCGCCATGTGCCCTTGCGCCTTCGCGTCGAGCCGGCCCCCGAACGTGGCGTGATCGCGGGCACGCGTCCAACGCATCGCCCTTCGCGCACTCGGCACCGGCGGGATGTCCCTCTCCGAGGCCGACGTATCGAGCGGGCCACTGCTGAACGCCCAAACGGCGCGTTCACGCAGCGTCTTGCGGTTGCGCCACGCGAAGTGTCTGACCTCACGGGGCCAACGCCCCGTGTACAGGGCGCCACCGATGACCACAGCCTCGTAACGCCCGATGTCCGTGGTCTCCGAGACGGGCAGCGCGTCGGCGTCCAGGCCCTCGTCCCGGAGTGTCCGGGCCACGAATCGGGCGATCTCGGCCGTGGATCCGCTTCTCGTTCCGTACGCCACCAGAACGTGACGGGGCACTGTTCTCACCGCCTCTCGTGGAACGCCGCACGGGCTCTTGCGACGGCCCCGGCGCTGCGGGCTCCGACGACGTCGGAGCCCCGGTCAGCTGGTCGTTCCAGAGTCTCCCCGTACCGACGAAGACGCCACAGGGCCGTCCGAGGCACAAGGGAGGGCCTACTGGTCCCCATCAGCGCCGCCCGCCTCCGACGCACCTGGTCATCGCGTCGGAGAGGGGACCGAACGTCCCGGGTAGTTGGCCCGTCCGCCTCTCCGGGGAGTTGCCCGGCGGTCGGACACTGGACGGGGTCCGGGCATCAGAAGTTGCCGCCACCCGCCGGGAACAGCACGCTGGAGAGAGGGAGTGACCGCTGTGCACGCTTTCATCTATCACGGCCCCGGTGACGGGCGCTGGGAGTCCGTCGACGATCCGAGGATCGAACAGCCCACGGACGCGCTGGTGCGGGTCGAGGCGACAACCGTGTGCGTCGGCGACCAGCACGCGCTTGACGGTGCGGTACCGGATGTCAGGCCGGGCACCGTCCTGGGGCACGAAGCCGTCGGCGAGATCATCGAAGTCGGCCCCGAGGTACACACCGTGGTTCCGCGGGACGAAGTGATCCTCTCGTCCATATCGTCATGCGGCCAATGCGTACCTTGCAGGGAAGGCGCGTACGGCCAGTGCGCGCGCGGGGGTGGATGGCTCCTCGGGCACGAGGTGAACGGCACCCAGGCCGAGTACGTCCGCGTCCCCTTCGCGGATCACTCGACGCACAAGCTGCCCTACTCACTGGACCGGGACACGGCCGTCCTGTTCTCCGAGGTCCTGCCCGCGGCCTTCGAACTGGGGGTGCGCAACGGCAAGGTCCACCCCGGTTCCGTGGTCGTCGTGGTCGGGGCGGGTCCGGTCGGCCTGGCCGCCCTCGTCATAGCGGGGATCTACTCGCCCGCCCAGGTCATCTCCGTCGACCTCTCGCCCTCCCGCCTGGCGACCGCGGCCGGGATGGGCGCCGACTCCGCGGAGCTTCCGGGAAGCCTGATCGCAGACCTCTCCGACGGCCCAGGAGCCGATGTGGTCATCGAGGCCGCGGGCGGCTCGGACAGCTTCAGCCTGTGCACGAGGGTCGTGCGCTCGGGCGGGCACATCGCGAACATAGCCATGCACGGCACATCCGTCACCCTGCACCTGGAGGATCTGTGGCGGAAGAACGTCACGATCAGCACGGGGCAGGTCGACACCTCGTCCACGCCCTGGCTGCTCGACGTGCTCACGCCTGACCACCTCAAGACCCTCTCGCGCCTCGTCACACGAAGGTTCGACTTCGACGAGATGCGGCAGGCGTACACGGTTCTCTCGCACGGCGTCGAGACCGGTGCGCTGAGGACGGTCCTGCGTCCGGCACGCTACTGAGGCGTTGTGAACGCCTCCCCCTGTCGCATGGCGGGCGGAGCTCAGCTCCTGACGGCCTCCGCGATCCGCCGGGCGGCCTGGGCGGGTGTGAGGTGCGTGGTGTCGACGACCTGGGCCTCGCCGTGCAGCCACGTGCGGGCCGCCTCGGCGTAGGGCTCAAGATGTCTGAGACGGAACTCCGACGGGCCCATGACCGTGTCCCCCTCGATGCGCCGCCGGAGGGTGTCCTGGTCGGCGTGGAGGACGAAGTGCCTTACGGGAACGGCGTGTTGCGCCAGGCCCGTGCTGATCTCGCGCCAGTACCGCTCGACCAGGACGGTCATCGGCATCACCAGGGTGCCACCGGTGTAGTCGAGGACGCGGCGGGCGGTCTCGACCACGAGCGGCCGCCAGGGCGGCCAGTGCTGGAAGTTGTCCGTACCGGGCAGCCCCGGCGTGATGTCCATGAGCGTCTCGCCGACCTTCTCGGCGTCGAAAACCCTTGAACCCGGGATCAGTTGCTGCACCAGCGCGCTGGTCGTCGTCTTGCCCGCACCGTGGGTGCCGTTCAGCCATACGATCATGGGGCCCCACGCTATCGCCCGTGCCGGCCCGGTGTTCCGGCCCACCGGGCCGGAACACCGGGTCAGAACACCGGGTCAGAACACCGGGTCAGAACAGCCCCGTCACCGTCACGGTGATCCGGGCCGGGGCCACCTCATCGGGAAACCTCGCCGTCAGACACTCCTCGACGGCCCGGCGAGTGGCCCTGGCGACGTCCACGGCCCGCGCCTCGCGCAGGGAGACGATCTGGACGTCGACCTCCCAGGGGCACTCGCCGTCCTTCCGGTTCATCCTCAGACCGGTGGTGCGCGGGTTCCCCGGCCGCCCGGCGGAGCCGAGGACGCCGCGCAGCTGCCGCGCCACCCCCGGCTTCAGGAAGGCCACGCCTTCCACGGCAAGCACCGCGTCCGCCACTTCGTCGGTGAGCGCCGTGTGTTCGGCGTTCCGTGTCATCGGCCCTGCCCTCCCTCGGGCTCGTCGTTCGCGTCGACCAGATCGGTGATCTGGATGTCGATGCTGGTCAGGACCAGTCCCAGCCGGTCGTGGACCGATGCCAGAACGTGCTGACGGACCTGTTCCGCGGTGCTGGGCAGATCGGCGGTCAGTGGTGCGTGGATCTCGAGCCGTACGTCGATCCGGGAAGGATCGCCGGCCGGGGGACGGTGGGGAGTGATCCTGCAGGATCCGGCGCGTACCCCGTCCACGGTCTCCGCCGCGGCACGCACGGTCCGGGCGGCGACCGCCTCCATGATCCAGATGTCCTCGTCCGGTTCCCCCAGGGGCAGGGGATGTCCGGGGCGCAGCTCCAGGCGGACGACGTCCATGACCCGCTGCGTCAGCGCGAGGGTGTCGTACGGCTCTGTCCCGGCCGGTTCCGCGTTCAGACGGTGTACCGAGGTCTGCAGTGCCTCCAGCTCGTCCACCGCCTGACGGCAGTGGGGGCAGTCACGTGTGTGCGGGTCGGTCGTCCCCTGTTCCCAGGTGTCCCAGACGTCGGGGAGCGAACGGCCGCAGGGCAGCTGTTCGTCGTCCTCGCCGCGGGGCTGCGGCTGGGGAGGGTCGGTGTGGGTGGTCATCGCCAGGCCCCCAGTTGTTGTGTGAGACAGCGTCGTGCGCGGAAGACCCGGGCCCGGACCGCCTCCTGGCTGATTCCGACGGCCTCCGCGATGAACTCGTAGGACCGGCCGTCGCATTCTCTCAGCACCCAGCAGGCCCGCTGCTCGGCGGAGAGAGAGGAGAGGGCCGCCTGGAGCTCGTCGACCGCCGCGTGCGACTCGGCGATCCGGGCAGGTGAGGCGGTGTGCTCGGGCGCTGCCACGTGTCCGGCAGCGTCCAGCGAGTCGACGGGCTTGCGGGCGCGCAGGACGTTCAGGCAGCGGTTCGTGACGATCCGGTACATCCACGTACCGAAGGTCGACTGGCGCTGGAACTCCGGCAGTTTGCGCCAGGCGCTGATGAGCCCGTCCTGCACGGCGTCCTCCGCCTCCGGCACGTTCCCCAGCATGCGGGTGGCCATGCGTACGAGCGCGGGCGCGTGGCGGCGCACGAGGACCGCGAAGGCCTCCTCGTCCCCTTCCGCTGCCCGCAGGACCAGGAGAGCGTCATCGGTGTCGCTCCGGCCCTCTGCGGCCGCTGATGCGGTCTCTCTGCGGGACCCCGGCACTGGACGGCTCCTCTCGTTCGCTCTCTGTCGGTTGGACACACGACCGTGCCTCGTTGTGACGCACCGGTTCAGCAGGCGATCCGGGCGTGTCCTGATTGTCGCGTCCCGAGGCTGCCGAGAAGAAATTCCGGAGATCGGCGTCACGGACGGCGACGAGCCGGTTCTACAGGTGTGAGAGCAGTTCACAGAACGTACGAGGAGGACTTGTCCATGACTACGCAGACGGCCCCGGTTTCCAAGAACGCCGCTCCTCAGAGCACGAAGAGCGAGCAGGGCACGACCGCCCTCACAGGTGGTACCACCGGAGCGGACCAGCCGGCGGCGACCCGGGGCAGGACGTCCATCGCCGATGTCGTCGTAGTGAAGATCGCCGGGAGCGCGGCACGGGAGATCCCCGGTGTGCACGACATGGGCGGCGGTCTCTCGCGCACGCTCGGCGCGGTCCGCGACCGGGTTCCGGGTGGCAGGCCCAACGTGGGCCGTGGCGTCAAGGTCGAGGTCGGCGAACGGCAGACCGCGATCGACGTGGACCTGGTCGTCGAGTACGGGGTCGCGATCACCGATGTGGCGCGCGATGTACGGGAGAACGTCATCGCGGCCGTCGAGCGCATCACCGGCCTGGAGGTCGTGGAGGTCAACGTGACGGTCAACGACGTGCACCTGCCTGACGAGGACGGCGAGGGCGGTGCCCCGGCCGACTCCCGGGTGGAATAGCCCGAGGCGCGGTAGCAGGAGCAGCGTCGGGCCCGGTGGGCATGTGAGAGGTGGAGAAGGATGAGCAGGCCAGTCGTCGGAATGTTGGTGGGTATGGCTCTGGCGTTCGCCGGCTACTTCGGCGGCTTCGGGGCGTTCCTCCTCGTCGCCGCCCTGGGGGCGGTGGGTTGGGCGGTGGGCCACTGGCTCGACGGTGGGGGCAGGCCCGAGGATCTGCGGGACCTCTTCGAGCGGAACCGTCGATGACCACACCGTCGCAGCGAGGAACCACCACGGTGTCGGACAAGGCCGTTCGCAAGATCGCCGGGCGGGCTGCCGCCGAGACCCTGCCGGGCCGGAGCGTCTCGGCCACACGGGTCTCGGCTGTGGTCAGCGGGCGTCGGGTGAACGTGTCGCTCGGCGTCGCCCTGCCCTACCCGGCGCCCGTGGCCGAGACGGTGCGCCGCGTCCAGGAGCACGTCACCACGCGTACTCGGCAGTTGACCGGGCTCGACGTCTCCCGCACGAAGGTGAGCGCCCGCACCCTCAACTCGAACACCTCCGTCCCCCCGGCTGCGCCGTCGGACGGGAAGCCCGTGCGGCAGGCCTCCCGCCGGTGGTGGTCCGCACGGAGGGTGCCCATGGCCGTGCTCACCGCGGCAGGCGCGTCGGCCTGCGGGGCGTTGGCCTTCGACGTCATCCGGGTCCACCTGGCGCACCGGCCGCCGGCCGCGTGGCGCAGCGGCGTCCTCGACTGGCTGTCCACGCACGGGCCGGGTGACACGCCCGTCGTCCTGGGTGGTGCCGCTGCCGCCCTGCTCGGGCTGTCGCTGATCGTCCTGGCGGTCACACCCGGGCGGCGCCGTCTCCTGACACTCTCACCGGCCGGCGACGGCCCGGGCTGCGCTGTCGACCGCTCGGCCGTCGGAGCCCTCGTACGTGACGCCGTGGCTGACGTCCCCGGTATCGGCCACGTCAGCGTGCGAGTGGGGCGTCGCCGTGTCGCGGTGAGGGCCGGTCTCGCCTTCGGAGACCGGGCAGCCGCGCGGGAGCAGGTCGTCTCGGCCGCCGGATCGGCCGTGGCCGGGTGCGCGCTGCGCAACGCCCCGCGTGTGCGTGTGCGCGTCAGAACTGAGCCGGCCTGGCAGGCACCGGCGGCGGGCTCTGCCGATGCGTCCCAGGCCGGGCCCGGTACGCCGGACCCGGCCCTGACAGGAGGAGAGAAGTGATGGAGCAGCCACGCCAGGCCGTCAACCGGATCACGCTGGGCGTCGTCGGCGTGGCACTGGCGCTGGGCGGTGCGGTGCTGGCGGGCTCAGCCGCCTCCGTCGGGTCCAGGCTGCCCGATGGATGGCCGACCGCCCCGGAAGACAGCACACTGGCGGACCGGGCGTTCCTGGCGGATCTGCGAACGAGCGGCTGGTGGACACCCGCGGTCATCGCAACCACCGTCGTGCTGACCCTGCTGCTCGCCCGGTGGTTCCTCGGCCAGTGCGGCAGCACGCGTCCGCGCCGGCTGCGGCTGCCCGCACCGGGCGGCGTCCTGCACCTGGACGCCTTGAACGACGTACTGGCCGAGCGGACCGCCTCGCTGGCGGGAGTCGCGCGGTGCCGAGTCCTGGTCCGCGCACGCGGAACCCGCCTGTACGTCCACACCCACATCTGGCTTCATCCCGGCACCGCGCCCGTCGCGGTCCAGGACGCCCTCTCGGCCGTACTCACCGAGGCACGGGACGCGGCGCTGCCTTACAGCGTGGTCGGTCGTACGCGGATCAGCGCCACCTCGCACAAGATCGCGCACATCCGGTAAGGAGACCGGCCGCGAAGGGCGCGGCCCTCGCGCCGGTCTCCTTACCGGACGGGGTTCTCCCGGTTTTCCTGGTTCTCCCGTGGCTGAGGGCCGTCCGCATCGCATGCGCGGACGGGTGCCCACGGAAGTCGTCCCTGATGGATAAGGTGGCCCGAACGCGTCGGGAGTCGCGCTGGTGTGCCGGGAAGTCTGGTCGGCGTCAAGGGACAGATGTGTCCCCACGTCGATCGTCGTTCCCCGGAGTGCCTGATGACAGCGATCCCTGACGCGTGCGTGCCTTTCGAGGGCAGCCGGTGAGCGCCTCCGACCCCTCGGCCGGCTGCTTCACGGGCTTCAGCCGGTTGATCGCGACGGCTTCAGCGGTCAGGCGGCTGACCCGTGAGGAGGGCGAAGCGCTGCGGGCGTTCGGCGAGCAGGCGGCCGCGGACGGCACCACTCTGCGCCAGCTCGTAGCCCGGCATCTCAGGTACGCCCGTGCGACCTGGTCGGAGGCCCCGGACTCGACCGACAGCACCCTCGCCATGGTCGTTCAGGCCATCGACGCCATGGCCGAAGGCTACGACCGGGCCCAGCACCACGCGGTCCGGCGGCAGGAGGCCGCCCGGAGCGAGTTCCTGGACGACCTCCTCCACGGTCACACCGATCTCGGGCGCCTCGCCGAACGCGCCGACAGATTCGGGCTGCGCCTCTCCCACGACCACGCCGTCGCGGTCGCCACCGGCCCCGCCCTCTACGCGGAAGGCGACGACGTACCCCGCCGTGTGGAACGCGCCGTGACCAGCCGTTTCGGGGAACGCGAGATCCTCCTCACGACGAAGGAGGGCCGACTGGTCTGCGTCGCGCCCGGCGACCGGCGCGACGTCCTCGCCTACTTCGCCGAGCAGGCCCGTGCCGCGGCCGGTGGAGGCCGCACCGCGATCGGGCGCAGCCACCGGGGCGCCGGCGGCGTCGTCCACTCCTTCGAGGAGGCCCTGGACACGCTCGCCCTCGCCACCCGCCTCGGCCTGGAGGACCCCGTCCTGGACACCGCCGACTTCATGGTCTATCCCGTACTGACCCGCGATCGCCAGGCGATGGCCGACCTCGTCCGCACCGCCCTCGGCCCTCTGCTCAAGGCCCGCGGGGGACCCGAGACCTCGCTGACCACCCTCACGGTCTACTTCGAGGCCGGCTGCAACACCACGGAAGCCGCGCGCCGGCTCTCGCTCAGCGCCCGTGCCCTGACGTACCGTCTCGAGCGCATCCACCGGCTCACCGGTACCGACCCCACTGATCCCCTCCAGCGCTACACCCTCCAGACGGCCATCATCGGGGCACGACTCCTCAAGTGGCCCGCGCAGAGCCTCTGACCTCGGTACCGGCCGCGGGCCCCTCAGGCCCGCGGGACGGGACGGACGGGCTGACGCACCACCCGGTAGCGGAGGTGGACGACGCCCGAACCGAAGGTGCGGGTCTCGACGAGTTCGAGATCCACCCGGTCCTCGCTCCGAGGGAAGAACGGGATGCCACCGCCGACCAGCACCGGGTGGACCACGACCCGGTACTCGTCGATCAGCCCCGCCGCGGCAGCCTCGGCGGCGAGCGTCGCACCGCCGATCGCGATGTCACCCTCCCCCGGTTCGGCTCGCAGCCGCTCGATCTCCGCCGCCGGTCCGTCGGAAGCGAGGCGGGCGTTGCCCTGTACCTCCGACAGGGTGGTGGAGAACACCACCTTGGGCAGCTGGTTCCAGATCGCGGCCCACTCCAGCATCGAGTCGTCGAGCGACTGATCCTGGTCGGCGGTCTCCCAGTACAGCATCGTCTCGTACAGCCGTCGTCCCAGCAGGTGGACGCCGACCTCCCGGATCTCGTCGAGCCAGAAACGAAACACCTCCTCGTCCGGCGCCGTCCAGGCGAATTCGCCGTCCGGCCCGACGATGTATCCGTCAAGGGAAGCACTCATCGAGTACGTCACGCTGCGCATCAAGTCCTCCTCGACAACGGATTCGACGGTACGACCAACGGAAGTGGGATGTCGCAGGGCTCATCGCGGGTCGCAGAATTCCTCGGTCCGATTCACCACACGGATGAATCACCGCACAGAATCACCGCACCGAGAAAGCCTGTCGGGAAATCCAGATCACCAGTTTGGAACCCTTCGGTCAATCGCGTGTTCCGCGTGTTCATGGATCCCACAGTCGGCAGGGTTGCGGCGAAGTACACCGCCGACCTCACTTTGCTCCCGGAAACAGCATGGATTACGGGACAGCCCTGAACACCACGAATGACGCCGGCCACCGCGCCGGACGGGACGGCCGGCGGAAGCCCGCAGCCGTCGTCGAGTGACCGGACCCTCCGGCGGCGGCGATCATGGCACCGGCCACGGCCACCGCGCGGGTCGGCCGCTCGGGAGCGGAAAGGGCAAGTGTGGAGGCCGGGCAGCGGGGCACAATGATTACCACTGCAATGCGGCACTACAGCTCACAGGCGGGGTGGACGCGCATGAACGACAGGAAGAGCAGGAAGATCACTATCGCATCGGCACGCTCCACACCCGCCGTCGTCAGGGGCGAGGACTCCGACAGCATCCACCGGGCCCGCGAGGCCTCCCGAAGGTTCGCCGCCGACCTCACACCGGCCCCGGACCCGTCCACGGCCGAATCCCTCGTACTGGTGGTGACGGAACTCGTCACGAACGCGCTGCGACACGGGGGCGGCCGGTACACCCTCGAACTCACGGCAACGCCGGACTCCGTGACAGCTGCGGTCAGCGACCCCAGCGCGGCGCCTCCGACCGAACGCGCACCGGACCTGAGCGGCGGCGGTGGCTTCGGGTGGCACATGGTCCGCCGACTGGCGACCGAACTGACAGTGACCCGTGGACCGAGCACCGGAAAGACCGTCCGCGCCCGGCTCGCCTTCGGGTGAAGAGTGACCGGGCGTTCCGGGCTTCGCGCCTTCCGTAGCAGGAATTCGACCGATCCGGACGCCCGAACAACGCAGGCACCCTGAAGCTGCAGGCGTGAGAATGGCCGTGAAGGCATTCACCTCGACCCGCGGAGGGTGTGCATGTCCACTCGATCAGGGGGAGACGAATCATGCGATCTCGTGATCGCCTTCGAGGCATCGCCCGCC
The DNA here is from genome assembly GCF_040660235.1 of Streptomyces sp. NPDC049970. Classification (NCBI taxonomy): domain Bacteria; kingdom Bacillati; phylum Actinomycetota; class Actinomycetes; order Kitasatosporales; family Streptomycetaceae; genus Streptomyces; species Streptomyces sp. NPDC049970. Next base: position 288,559 of record NZ_JBFALP010000006.1, read on the forward strand.
GGGGACGCGGCACTGGCGTTTTCCGTGGAGATGGCCGAACGGCTGGGGGCCCGCCTCCATGTGATCCACGTGACCGATCTGGCGGACTATCCGATCGACCCTGATCTCGCGGGTTCAGCCCTGGAATCAAACGTGATCAGAAAATCGAGCGAGCACCGGCGCGCAGAGGTGGATCGGCTCCTTGCCGACTTCGGCGGAGAATGGACGTACACCGACGAGACCGGAAATGTGGTCGACCGCATCAAGCGGGTCGCCCGCCGGTACGACGCCTTGGCGATCATTCTGGGCAGCTCTGCCCCCGGCCTTGCGGGGACGCTCCACCGATCTCTCAAGGGATCTGTGCTCAGGGACCTGACTCGGCACAGCGACAGGGTCGTCATGGTGGTCCCGGCGCGCCCTCCGCCGGACTGACCGGCGAGTCGGCGCCGGCCCCGTCCTGATCGGCGCTCGCTTCGACGGAACCGGTCCACAGCGACTGGAGCGCGTGCCGGACCGAGTAGTGATCGACGAGGTTCGACCTCAGGGATTCCCCCGGCTCGGGGCGGACCGAAGTAGCGGCGGACGACCGACCGCTTCGACGTCGGTGTCGGTGTCGGCAGGGCGCCCCGTCCAGATTCTCACCGCGAGATCATACGAGTTCGGTGACGCCACCGAGCGGTCTCACCCTGGACATCTCGCGCGCGGTGGGGGCCGACTGCTCCTTCGGGCCGCATCTTTACTGCCCCTCTGTCCCCCGTCTCCTACACTCAGCCGGTGGAGACAGCACTGATACTCGCCGGCAGCGGGGTCACGCTGCTCATCTTGATCATCGTCACCGTGCTGCTGCTCGGTGGCCGCCGAGTGCGGCGCGGCCGGAAGCTCGGCCGCTACCCATACCGTTCCAAGCCCAACGGCACCTACGACAACTCGTCGACGGGCAGCCCCCACTGAGCCCTTACGCGTCCATCGCGCCACCGGTTGCGGCGACAGGTTCAGCTCCCAGCAGCACCCGCCCCGGGCAGGCTTCGAATTACCTCGGCATGAGGATGTCCTCGAAACCGGATGTTCTCGAGACCGTGCCTCGACGAGTGCGTCGAGCTCGGCAATCTCCACGTCGAGGGCAATGACCCTCTTGGCGAGATGGACCGTCATGGCGGCGGCCGATTCTCGCCCGGCAGGGAAGTCAGCCGGCCAACGGTAGATCCGAAAGGCAGGACGAGCTCAGCCGAGGGCGTGGTTGCGGCCGGTCTGCAGGATCTCCTCGGAGAGGTCGGGCTCGACGTTGCGTACCGCGCGGGCGAGCATCAGCGCGCCCACCATTTCGCTGAGCAGGCGCATGGCGCTACGACGGGCCTCGCCCGGGTCGAGCTCGTGGCCCTTCTCCTCGGCCTCGCGCAGGAACTCGGCGGCGAAGCCGGTGAGATAACCCTCGACGCCCTCGGCGTACGCGCTCTGCACGGCTCGGCTGTGCCGTCCGGCGTCGGTGACCAGGGCGGCGGAAGGGCAGCCACCGTCCGGGGCGTCACGGTGTGCGGTGGACAGGTATCCGGCCAGGACCCGCTCCAGCGGAGAGTCCCCCTGTTCCGGACCCTCCTCGATCGTCCGGGCAAGACTCCCGAGTGAGGCGGCGAAGGAGGCCCCGCACACCTCCACGACCAGTTCGTTCTTGGAGGCGAAGTGGTTGTAGAAGCCACCGTGGGTGAGCCCGGCCTCCTTCATCAGCTCGGCGATGCCGACCGCGTCGATGCCCTGCGAGCGAAACATGCGGCCCGCCGATTCGAGGATGTTCTGCCGGTTGCGGGCCTTGTCCTCCTTGGTGATACGCGGCATTGCCGTCCCCTCGCGTCGTCCTCGACTTGACCTTTTCGATGATGCTCATCATCATAGCAGGAGTTTCAATTACGCCGATCATCAATAACTACCGGGACGGGAGCGTCATGCGCACCATCGCGCACGACCAGCACGGAGAAGCCAGGCAGGTACTGCACCTGAGCGAGAAGCAGCCTCCTCCTGCGCCTGCGCCTGCGGCCGGGCAGGTGCGGGCGCGGGTGCTGTCCCGGCCGATCCACCCCGGCGACCTGGCAGGAGTGCGGGGGCTGCCGGATGCGCCGCAACGGCGGTTCGCCACACCACGGATCCCCGGCTTGGAGGGAATGGGCGTCGTCGACACCATCGGCGCGGGCGTGCGGCATCTACGCCCCGGTCAGCGGGTCGCGTTCTTCCCGGTGCCGGGTGCGTGGAGCGAACTCCTCACGGCGCCGGCCGATCTTGTGGTGCCGGTGCCCGAGGGCGTCGACGACGAGACCGCGGCACTGATGCTGGTCAACCCGCTCACTCTGCTGCGGGCGGTCGAGGACGCCCAGCACAGCCAGGCAGGTCCGGTGGTGCAGACGGCCGCCGGTTCCTCGGTGGGAAGACTGGCCAGCGCCGCAGCACTCGAGCACGGCATCCCGCTGGTCAACCTCGTACGCAGCGGCCCCGGGGCACAGACCTTGCGGCAGCGCTTCCCCGACCTGCCGACCGTCTCGACGGCCGACGCGGACTGGCGCACTCAGGTCCGGGACGCGGCCGGCGGCCGGGGTGCCCAGGTCGTGCTGGACGCGGTGGGCGGATCCCTGACCGGCGAGCCGGCCGGGCTGCTCGACGACGGCGGCACGCTGATCACCTACGGACAGCTCGGTTCCGGGAGCACGCCGCTGGAGTCGCTCGTGCTGACACCGCGGGCCCTGACCGTGCGGGGCGTGTCCATCGGCCGGTGGATGAGCCGCACGCCTGAGGAACGGGCCGAGGACGTCGCCTTCGCTTCCCGCCTGGCCGCGACCGCCCCGGAACTCTTCGAGGTCGCCGCCAGCTACGACCTCGCCGACTTCGCGAAGGCCGTCGGCCATGTCCGCCGACCCGGCAAGAGCGGAACCGTCCTGCTCACCAGCCCCGCACCCTGAACCCCACGAAGGGCAACGCAATGAAGATCGGAACCCTCGGCGCCGGAACCGTCGCCCAGGCCATCGCCCGCCACGCCGTGGCCCACGGACACCAGGTCGTACTGAGCAACAGCCGCGGCCCAGCCTCCCTGGCCGACCTCGCCGACGAACTCGGACCGCTCGCCCACGCCTGCACCCCGGAGGAAGCCGCCGCGGCGGAACTCGTCGTACTCGCAGTCGGCTGGCCCCAGATCCCGGACGTGACAGCCGCCCTGCCCCCCTTCGACGGCCGCATCGTCATCGACGCCACCAACCAGTTCGCCTCCCCGCCCCCGCACACGAGGATCGCCGACCTGGGCGAGCTGACCGGCAGCGAACACGTCGCCTCACTGCTGCCCGGAGCCCGCGTCGTCAAGGCGTTCAACACCCTCTACGGCCAGTACATCGCCGCCGACCCGCGCCACCAGGCCGGACGCCAGGTGCTGTTCCTCGCCGGTGACGACGCCGACGCCAAGACGACCGTCACGGACCTCACCGCCGCCTTCGGCTTCGCCCCCGTCGACCTCGGCTCCTTGCGCGACGGCGGACGCCTCATGCAGCTCGGCGGCCCGCTCTCCGGCCTCCACGCCCTCAAACAGGACTGAGCCCACCTCTCGCTCGCTCACCGCCCTCCCAACCATCCGCTATCTGACACAAGGAAGTCGACAATGACTACCCAGCCCCTGTTGCAGCCTGTCGGCCTCGGCGCGCTCGAGCTCCCCAACAGAGTCGTCATGGCCCCCATGACCCGCGCCCGCGCTCACAACGCCGAGCTGGCCCCCACGGACCTGCACGCGGCCTACTACAGGCAGCGCGCCACCACAGGGCTGATCGTCACCGAGGGAACATGGGTAAGCCCCGACGCAATCGGCTTCATCAACGTCCCCGGCATCTACACCGACACACAGACCGCCGGCTGGGCGAAGGTCACCGAAGCCGTCCACGAGGCGGGCGGGCGGATCATCTCCCAGCTCGGCCACGTCGGAGCGGCCTCCCACCCCGACCACTTCGGCGGACGCCTGCCCGCCGGGCCCTCGGCCATCAACCCGGGCGAGAAGTCCTTCACCCCCTCCGGCCCGAAGGACACCGTCACTCCGCGCGCCTACACCGGCGCTGAGATCGCCGACACCCTGGCCGACTACCGCCATGCGGCCGAGAACGCCCGCCGGGCCGGTTTCGACGGGGTGGAAATCCACGCCCAGGGACAGCACTTGATCCCGCAGTTCCTCAACCCCCGCCTCAACCAGCGTACCGACGCCTACGGAGGCAGCAGCGAGAAGCGGGCTCGGTTGCTCCTGGACATCCTCGACGCCGTCAGTGACGTGTGGGGCAGCGACCGCATCGGCGCGAAGATGTCCCCGCACTGGACCAGCGGAACCGCGTTCACCGCGGACGGGGAGACACTGGCCGACTACGACCAGCTGCTCAAGAAGCTCAACGACAGCAACCTGGCCTACCTGCACCTCCTGGGTACCCCCGGCACCATCGAGGAGCGCATCGCCGTCTTCTCCCGCTACCGCGCCCACTACCAGGGCAACATCGTCGCCAACCTCGGCTTCACCCAGGCCCTCGGCAACGAGATCCTCGACCACGGGATCGTCGACGCGATCTCTTTCGGCGCCCCCTTCATCGCCAACCCCGACCTGGTCGAGCGCTTCGCGCAGGGCCACCCGCTGGCCGACGGCGACCGGGACAGCTACTACGCCGGTCACACCGAGGGCTACACCGACTACCCCGCCTTCACCACCGGCTGAGCAGGAACGGGTGAAGCGTCCGGCAACACGCCGGACCACGCCTGAGCCGCGCCACGCCCGAGATCGGAGACCCCCGCTCCAGGCCCACCGCCGCTTCCGAGGCCGGGACTTCGACGAGACTGCGCAGGTGGTCGTGTCGGGCTTGTACCGGGTGGGTGCGTACGTATCCGATGGCGCGTCGGCGCAGGGGCCCGGCGAACCTCGCCTTGGGGGTGCAGGACCGGGCGAGCAGGGAGCTCGCGACGGAGGCCGGACCGGACGCCGAGGTCGAACGGCACCCGGGCTCGGCCTTCATCCCCTTTCCGGTCTCGGCCGTGGCGTGCCAGACGGGCCGGTCCGTGCATTTGTCGACCCACAGCCATACCCCGGCCCGGGTGGTGAACAGGTCGCCTTCGGTCGGCCACCGCGCGAGGAGACGCCGGTCAGGCGGAGCAGGCACCAGGAGTCCCCCAACCCCAGCAACCTGGTTGCTCACCGGTAAGGCCGACAAAGGGGCAGCAAGTCTTCGATCAGACCTGGTCACAGGTGCCAACACGTGCGACTTCCGTCCACCCTGGAACCGGACTGCGGGAGGCGCAGCTGCGTCCCCCGCCGGGTCGGCGAGGGGACGCGGTGAGCGCACGTGCCAAGGAGCGCCTGAGAACACATAACCTCAGTTCAGCGCACCCGGCCCCGCGGTTTCAGCGCCACTGGCGGCAGTTCGGGCGCAGGCAGCCGGCCACCCTCGTAGCCGTGCACCTCACCGAAGCGGGAACCCTCCGCCCACGCCTGCCGGGCCTCCTCGATTTCCTCGTGCGAACGCCCGATGAAGTTCCACCACATGACGATCTCCTCGTCGAACGGCTCGCCCCCGAGCAGCATCAGTCCGGTGTCGGACGCTGCCCGCAGAGGCAGTTCGGTGCGGCCGCAGCCGAGGTAGAGCATCGAACCCGGCAGGACCGGGACACCGTCCACCTCAGCCTCGCCCGACATCGACAGCACGGCGTACTCGAAGTCGGGATTCAGCGGCAGCCGGGCTTCGGCGCCGGCGGCGAGCGCCAGGTCGGCGCCGACGATCGGGGAGTAGGCGGTGCCGGGCGAGGCGGCACCGTCGAGTTCACCGAGGATCACGGTCGCGAGGACGCCCGGCGCCGTGACGGCGGGCAGATCCCTGTGGTGCTGGAAGTGCGGCTCCACGTGCCGGTGCTCGTGAGGAAGCGCCACCCACAGTTGGGCGCCGTGCAGGAGCCTTGCGTGCGACTTCGGGCTCTCCTCCGAGTGGCTGATCGCCTTGCCCGACGTCATCAGACCGAGCTCTCGCGGACGGACCTCCTGAAGGCTTCCCAGGCTGTCACGGTGCAGGACCTCACCTTCGTGGAGCCAGCTCACGGTCTGCAGCCCCATGTGGGGATGGGGAGGTACCTGCATCCCGGGCTCGTCCGCGATGTCGTCCGGGCCGTAGTGGTCGACGAAGGCCCAGGCCCCGACCATCCGGCGGCCGAGGTTGGGAAGCAGCCTGCGCACCTCCGTGGACTCCCCGAGCTGGACGCGTCGAGGAGTGAGGAGTTCGCGTACCGGCTCGGCCACGACGAAGCCACGTCCCCCGCAGACGGAAAGGGATGCCTGGCGATCGAGATTGCTCATAGCGCACAACCTATTCCCGAAGGCTGAGGGAGCGCCCGTATCCACGCCGAAAATTTAGTGGAATGTTAAACGACCTCGGAGTGTTGACGGGACCGTAAGACACTTCGGCCTGGGAGAAGCAGTGGACGAGACCTACTACGAGTTCGGTACACCGGCCGACCGGTGGGACCGCGCGCAGATGTTCTTCGAAGCGAAGGAGTACCTGACCGCCGCCCGGATCCTCGGCGGGCTGGTCGAAGAGGCGCCCGAACAGGTGGCGCCGCGGCTGCTGTTGGCCCGCGCCTACTATCACTCGGCCAGGCTCACCAAGGCCGAGACGGAACTGCGCGAGGTGCTGGAGCGCGACCCGGTCGAGGACTACGCGCGGCTGATGCTCGGGCGCACACTCGAACGTCAGGGCCGACAGGCAGAAGCCGCACCGCACCTGCGGATGGCCAGGGCAATGGCCGGCGACTTCGACCCCGAGCCGGTCGGCCAGAGGCGGACGGCTCGGGACTGAGGACGGCTCGGGACTGAGGACGGACCGGATGGCCCGGATGGGTTGGGCGGACCGGATGGATTGGGCGGCGGGAGTTGTGAGGGGCCGCCCTCGGACGGGAGCCTGACGGGGCCCTCGCACAGCCCGTGTACGAGCCCCTTACGCATGCGGGCCGCGTCACCTTGCCGGGCTCCACACAACCGGCCCGGCAAGGTGGGCCCGGCGCAGGCGCTCCGCCCTCGGGTCCCGTGCGAACTACGCGTTGGAGACGCGGTCCAGCCACTCGGTCATCAGTGCCGATTCGGCGGTACTGAGGCCGGAACCCTGCGAGCGCCGCAGCAGCGCACTGAGCCGGGCCGCCGCGGAGGGGACCTCGGTGTCCACCGGCTTGCTCGTCCACGCGTCAGGCGTGAAGACGGCCGCGTGCACGGCGTCCCGCACGCGTGCTGACGTGCCGACGTCCGTGAAGGTCGCGGGACGGGCGACCAGCATCAGCGCCACACCGGTGGTGGCAGACATGATCATCTGTGCCGCGACCTCGGGGGTGACTCGCAGCTTCCCCTGCTCTGCCGCCCGCTCCAGGTCCCGCGTCAGTATGCGATGGGACTCGATCGCCGATGCCGGAGGCGTCCGCATCGCCGGTGAGTTCATCAGGCGGTACAGATTGGGGTTGCGCAGAGCGAACTCGACATGGCTGTCCCAGCCGTTGCGAAGGTCCTCGACAGGATCCCCGGTGTCGCCACGCTCCCGCTTCGTCGCCAGATACGCGTCGAATCCATGGTCGACGACCGCCGACAGCAGCCCCTCCTTGTCACCGAAGTGCCGATAGAGGGCCGGTGCTCCGACCTGCGCCCCCTCGCACACGGCCCGCGTGGAGATGTCACCGTCCGGAGACTCCGCGACCAGTCCGGCCGCGACTTCGAGGATGCGCGCTCGTGTGCTCACCGGACGGACGCTATCAAGCAGCACCCGGAGCCGACGGGGCGGCGACAGTCCGGATACCCGCACCTTCGTGGCAGCCGTGCGAGAGGGACGGGGGCGCCCGTCACGACCCGGGGCGGATCTCCGACAGGACGCCCTGCGCGGCCGGTCACGGGAACGAGTCCGGACATGGTCGCCTCCCTCAAGGAATCAGCACGGACCGGCAGGCCCGTCCGGCAGTCCGCGTAGCAGGCGCCACCGGCATGACGAGTGCCATGGAGGCGCGACGGACGGCCTGCCCAGCGGCACGAACAGGAGGTCCCGTCAGACGATGCCGCCGTTGGCCCGCAGTACCTGTCCGTTGACCCAGCGCGCGGGACCGGCAAGGAACGAGACCACCTCGGCTATGTCCTCCGGGGCGCCGAGGCGCTGGAGCGGCGGCTGAGCCGCCATCTTCGCGATCGTCTCCTCGTCCTTGCCGTCCAGGAACAGAGCCGTGGCCGTCGGCCCGGGGGCGATCGCGTTGACCGTGATGTCACGCCCTCGCAGCTCGCGGGCCAGGATCAGGGTCATGGCCTCCACCGCCCCCTTGGTGGCGGCGTAGCCGCTGTACCCGGGAAGGGCCAGAGCCAGCACCGAGCTCGAGAAGTTGATGATCGCCCCGCCGCCACGCAGCCGCCGGGCGGCCTGCTGGTCGACGACGAAGGTGCCGCGGATGTTGGTCCGGTGCATCCGGTCGAGAGCGTCCAGATCGAAGTCCACCAGCGGGGCGAGTGCCATCACTCCGGCTGCGTGCACGACGACGTCCACTCCCCCGAAAGTCTCCTCGGCCGTGTCGAAGAGAGCGGCCACCGCGACCTCGTCGGCGACGTCCGCCTGATGCGCGACGGCATCCCCGCCGGCGGCGACGACCGCAGCGACCGCCGCTTCCGCCTCAGTCCTGTTCCCCGCGTAGTTGATGACGACGGCGAAGCCGTCCGCCGCGAGCCGCTCGACGCTCTCACGTCCGATACCTCGTGACCCACCGGTGACGAGAGCGACCCGGCGGGTGGTTTCGGCATTCTGCTCGGTCATGGCGTTACTCCTGGACAGAGAGGTTGCCGCTGCTTCAGCGAACCCTGACAACATCAACGCTAACACTCTCGGAATAGCACCGCTACCCCGATCGTCGTCAGCCACCGATAGCGTCGCCACCCGGACACCGTGGCCGAATGTCGATATTTCGCTCCCCCTCGGGACGGTCTCAGGGCGGACTCCGCGCGGACTCGGACCTGACACGACGGAACCCGCCGGGGGTCCGGCGGGTTCCGTCGACCGTTCCATGGACACGAGGGTCATGGAGCGTGAAGATCCTGGAGCGTGAGGGTCAGTTCGCCGCTCCCACCGAACGAGTGGCCGTCGGCGCGGAGCCGGCGACCGAGTCGGGGCCGGGCACGAGCAACCGCTCCGTGAGCAGGCCGAACACGAGGCCGAACGCGGTCCAGAGCGTCGCCTGAACGGCGAGCGTGGACAGCCGGAACTCCCACAGGAGCGTGGCCGGGAAGTCCGTTCCGACCTCGTTGAACGAGGGCAGGAAGGCGTATGCGAGCCCGATCAGCACGACATAGCCCCCGGCCGCCGCGATCGTCGCGTCCCAACGGCCGAGCCTCGGCGCGAGCCGCTTGCCCGCGATGACGGCAGCCACCGCCAACAGCACACTGAGCGCGACCATCAGGAAGAACAACCCGGTGCGCTGCCCGATCGTGTCGGGATCACCGACGGCGGGCGGGTTCGCCGGGTACTTGAGGAACGGCACCACGTACACCGTCAGCAGCGCCGCTCCCGCGACCAGCGCGGCGGTGGCCCTGGGGCCGAACGCGCCGATGCGGCCGAGTGCGTAACAGAAGACGAGTGCGGCTATTCCGCCGGCCGCGACGCCGAACACGAGGACACCGGTCGCCAGTCCGCCGGTGGCCTGCATGGTCCGGCTGACGAGTTCCTCGCCCCCGCCGTGGTCATGGGTGTGAGCGTGCGCCTCTTCCAGCGCGATGGAGGCGTCCACCCGGGATTCGCCGAGGAAGTAGGCCACGGCGAGGGCGAGCACGCCGGCCACCAGGCCGGCCAGCATGCCGCGGATGAGGAGAGCTCGGACCGATACGGAGTTCATGAGACGTTCTCCTGCTTTCCCACCCCTCAGTGGCAGGGGAAACCGAGCAGGTGACGGCCGTCGTGGACCCATTCGTGTACGCCCTCGCCCGAGATCAACGCGGTGGCACCCTGCTCCGCGCCGACGAAGTAGAGGAGGACGAGCATCAGGATTCCGAAGAAGACGGCCCACGGCGCGAGGACCTTGAGGGATATGGGCGCGATGACCGGTACGACGGTGGTGGGGGCGGCAGACTGTGCCATGGCAGAACCTCCTGTGGGAACACGCGTCCCTGTCGTGGTGCCGTAGACGAGGTGCCGGGTCTGACTTCCCGCAGCGAGGCGGATACACAGTGGCGCGACCGTGCCGGACTTTCACCGGGCTTCCGTCACACCTTCGTCATGGTTGCGCAGACCATACCGCCTGCCCTTCGGCCACCGCCATGGCGCATGTCGGCTTTGCCGTTCCGCAGGACGGTTGTGTTCCCCTGGGGCCCCTGCGGTCACAGGGCCGCCGTTCGGGGTGTGGAGGCAGGAAATGACGGTACGGGTGATGTTGATCTCACCGGCGGTCAACGCCGCTTTGCGTGAGGCCCGGTTCGAAGGTGACGCCCCGTTGGATGCGGTGGGTGCCCGCAGGACGGCGGCGGTCGCCGCCGCCGACGGGGTTCCCCGCGCCGACCGGTATGTCCGCAGCCCCTCCGAGCGCTGCGCCCAGACGGCGAAGGCCCTCGGGCTTCAGGCACGCGTCGAACCAGGTTTCGCCGACTGGGACATGGGCCGCTGGCGTGGCCAACGGCTCGAGGACGTCGGGGCGGTCGAGCCGGGCGCGGTGTCGAGCTGGCTGACCGACCCCTCGGCGGCTCCGCACGGCGGCGAGTCCCTGGCGGACCTGGCCGCCAGGGTGGGCAACGTCCTGGAGTCGCTGGACGGCTCCCAGGAACGACTGCTGGCCGTCGTCGAGCCCGCGGTCGCACGGGTCGCGGTGGTACGGGCCCTGGGCCTGCCGGTGGAGACCTTCTGGCGGCTGGACATCGCCCCTCTGACCGTGACGGAACTCAGCGGCCGCTCCGGAAGGTGGAACATGCGGTGCGGCCGGCCCTTGGGCAGCGACGGTGCCTTCGTCCCGGAGCCGGACCGCTAGGCGGTGTCGTCAGGTGTCACGTCCACATCAGAGGGCAGCAACCATCAGCAGGTCCTCGCCCGCGGTACGAGTCGGCAGCCGTCGGCGTTGTCAGTGCCGCCTGGCAGCATGATCGGCGTGAGTGAGACGACTGAGCCTGACGAGAACGCAGCCGCCGCTGTACTGACCACGCCGCAGGAGTGGCGTGTCTTTCTGGAGCGGTACGGCGAGCTGTACGTGAAGGTCCGTGCCGACGGCGAAGAGTTGGTCGACCTGCTGGATGACGATCAGCTGGAGGTTCTGGACCAAGGGGGGCGGGTCGAGCTGTGGTTGGGTGAAGCACCCGCTCGGGAGGAAGCTCTGGTGGAGTCCGAGGAGCGGCTCGGGGTGCGGTTCCCACCGAGCCTCAGGGGATTCTTCCTGGCGAGCGACGGGTGGACGCGCCTGGATGCCTGGGTGGACGGTGTCCATCCGTGCGACCGCGTCCTGTGGATGCGGGACAGCGATGCCGGCGGACGCGTGACCGAGACCTACGACTCGATACCCGGCAACGAGGACGACGTGCAGCTGTTTCGCCGGTGCGTCGAGATCGCCCGGGGAGAGGACTTCTGGTTGCTCGATCCGACCGACGTAGGGCCGGACGGCGAGTGGGCCGCCTACGAGTTCGCTCCGAAGTACGGCAACCCGACGAAGTACCCCAGCTTCTCCGCGCTGTTCCACTCCGGGTACGAGAGCATGGACGAGGACGACGACGGGGACGAAGACATGGGATGAGTCGGTTCGTCAGCCGTCACCCTCACGTCAGGAGTGAGGCGAGAGCGACGACTGCTTCGCAGGAACGGGCGGTTCTGCCCGATCGGGTGGCGAGGCGGGCCGGCCACACCGCCGTCGGCTGGCCACGCCACTGCTTCGGGCGCTTGAAGCACCGCTCCTCGACGTCGTGCGGTACCTGTGGAGCGCACGGTCGAAGGCCGGCGGACGGCCACCGCGGCGGCCTCGCCGGGCCCGGATCGCTCCCAGCACGGCGTTGAACCGGGTGCAGGCGTTGGTGATGCCGATGCCGCCCGTCACGACGAGAGCGAGGGGACGACCCCCGTCGCGGCCGTCGCAGGCCAGGTGGACCTTGCTGGTCAGACCGCCCCCCTGCGGGATTCCGTCGCACCGTGCCGGCGCCAGCCCCTCCCCTTGTCGTGCGGACCCGACACCCCCCTCAGGTGCGTGCCGGACCACCCGAGGCCCCCTCAGGGGCCGACCTCGTCAACGCCTATCGGCACCGTCCGGCGCCGGAAGGACGATCGCGGTGACCGCGAGTCCCTCGTCGACCAGCCACGTACCCTCGTACGACGTCGGCACCCCGGGCTCCCTACGCAGCAGTTCGGCGGTGAAGGTGCCCTGCGTCGCGGATTCCGGACCGGGACGGAAGGTGATGTCGGCCTCCGTGAAGTCGAGTTCGACGCGAGTGACCGGGAACCACGTCTTGAACACGCTCTCCTTGGCGCTGAAGAGCAGCCGGTCCCAGTGGACACCCGAACCGTCTGCCCCCACGGGCCTGCGCGCCCGCTCCGAGGGCAGCGACACGACCTCCCATACGCCGGTCGGCAGAGGTTCGTTCGGCTCGGCGTCGATGCCGATCGCGAGGACGTCCGAGGCACGCGCGAGCGCCGCCGCACGGTAGCCGTCGCAGTGCGTCATGCTGCCGACGATGCCGTCGGGCCACAGCGGCATCCCTCGGTGACCGGTCAGCACCGGCACAGGGGGCAGCCCGAGCGTGGCCATCGCCCGCCTCGCGCAGACGCGTACGGCGGCGAACTCGTGCCTGCGGCGGTCCACGCTCCGGGCGACCAACTGTGCCTCTTCGGCGTAGAGACTCCCCGGCGGAGCCTCGGCCTCCTTCGTGTCCGCGCAGGCGATGTGGGCGGGAAGCAGTCGTTCGATCACGAGAGGTGGCCTTCCGCGGCCGGGGGCTGTTCGCCCTCGTACGGCAGGATCTGCCTCAACAGGCCGCGGGGATGGCCCCGTTTGCGCCACTCCCTGGGATAGCCGATCGAGACCTCCTCGAACCTCACCCCGTCGTGCCAGGTCGTACGGGGGATGTGGAGGTGGCCGTACACGACGGCCGCGACGTTGAAACGCCGGTGCCAGTCGGCGGTGAGCTCGGTGCCGCACCACTGGGCGAACTCCGGGTACCACATGACCGCGGTGGGCTCGCGCAGCAGCGGCCAGTGCCCGGCGATCACGAGCGGTACGTCCGGGTCGTGCGCCGCCAGCCGCCGTTCGGTCAGCTCCACCCGGGCCCGGCACCAGTCGTCCCTGGTGGGGTAGGGATCGGGGTGCAGCAGGTACTCGTCGGTGCAGACGATGCCGGCCTCGTGCGCGCGGGCCAGGGACTCCTCCTTGGTCGTCGTCCCCGGAACCCTGAAGCTGTAGTCGTAGAGGGTGAACACGGGCGCCACCGCGACGGGTCCGTCCGCACCCTGCCAGTGCCGGTACGGATCCTCGGGGCTGGTCACCCCGAGCTCGCGGCACACCCGCACGAGGTGCTCGTACCGCTCACGGCCTCGTAGCCGTACGGAGTCCTTGTCCAGCGTCCACAGCTCGTGGTTCCCCGGGGTCCACACCACGTGGGCGAAGCGCCCGGCCAGGAGTTCCAGCGCCTTCTCGACCTCCTCGGCCTCCTCCGCCACGTCCCCCGCGACGATGAGCCAGTCAGCGTCGGAGGAGGGCCGCAGCTGGTCGGCGATGGGGCGGTTGTCCGCGATGCCGACGTGGAGATCGCTGACTGCGAGGAGCCGCCCCTCCCCCTTCGGCGTTCGGGGCGCGTCGTTCAGTTGACTCATTGTTCGAATTTAGCGCCTCGGGGGATCTTCGTGGGACGCCTCGCGCGAGGTGCTGGTTGTTCGTCCGGTAGCGGTGGCCGAGGGGGCTGCGCTCAGCCCTGCGTCTCGGTCCGGTGGGGCCGGAGGAAGGCGCGCAACGCTTCCGCGCAGAGCTCCGGCTCGCCGGACGCCGCGCATTGTCAGCCGGCCGGCACGGCAGTGGGGCTCTGGCGGGTGCGTCGTATCGGAGGTGTGTGCGTCACGTCTGAGAGGCGTGCGCCCCGCCCACGCCTGTTCGTCAGGCGAAGTCCGCGGCTTAGTCGTCACCACGCACCCGGACAGCATCCGGCCCGCCGTGGTGGCGGCGTCGTGCCGACGCCCCACTCCGGACCCGCACGGTTCCCGACTGCGTTTCCAGCGCGGCGAGAAGCCAGTCGTGCGCGGTCCCGGGAGTCGGCTCGGGCGTACCGCACGGCTCGCCGATGATCTCGGCCGTCAGTTCCCAGTACCTGTCGATACGAGGGTCGGCGGCGAGCCGTCCCGCGAGCACACGGCGGAAGCCGGGGGTGTCAGGGGTGTTGTGGGCGCGCGCGTACGCGTCCACGAATCCTTCCAGCGCGTCCCCCGCCTGCGGCCCCACGCCCCGGCGCATCTGAGTGGCCGCCAGGTCGTACGCCTCCGCAAGTCCCGCGTACAGCACGGCCGACTCACGGGCCCCCGCCGCTCTGTGCACGTGGGGCTGAGTGGGAGCGTCGCCGTCGCAAGGGCCGGACACCATGGCGTCGAGCCTTGCGAAGGCGAGCACCTGGGCCGGTTCGGGGTCCACGGGGGGCTGCGGAACCGCGGCGTCGAGGAAGGCGGTGACGGACCGGGCCGGCATCCGCGCCGGCAGCCACGCCCGCCAGAAACGGGCCAGGGTGGAAGTGTTCGGCGGTACGGCCGTCGCGCCGACCAGGAGCAGCCGCCCGGGGCGTTCGGAAGGTGGGCACTCCTGCACGCAGCGGAGTGCCGCCTCCTTCCAGCGCAGGGCCGCGAGCTGTGAGCCGATCGCGGCCAACTGCCCCGCGACGGCGTCCTCCAGAGCCCCGCCGGACCGGCCGACGGTGTCGGTGTCGGTGTCGTCGAGGATGCGGCGGACGGTGGCGACCGGCAGGTCCAGGGTGCGCAGCGAGCGGATGAGCCGGAGCCGCTCCAGGGCGTCGGGGCCGTAGCGGCGGTGTCCGCCGGTGCTGCGGGACGCTTCGGGCAACAGTCCGAGGTCGGAGTAGAAGCGCACCGTCTTGACAGTGACTCCCGCGTGCCTGGCGAGGTCACCGATGCCGCACAGGCCGTCCCACGACGAGAACACTTGAACCTCCCTCTGGGGGAGTTCCTACGGTACCCGCGAGACGGGCCGGGCCTGGGCGGCCGGTCCGATGCCGACGGCGTATAGAGGAGAGATCATGACCGTATTCGTCCTGGTGTCCGGCCTGTTCACCGGACCCCACGTGTGGCAGGAGACGGCGGCCCGGCTGACCGCGGCGGGATGCGAGGTCCGCGCGGTGCCGCTCGGCGGGCTCGGAAGAATCGACGGACTCGACGGACTCGACGGACTCGACGGACTCGACGGACTCGACGGGAAAGTCTCCGACCCGGGTGCGGTCACCGATCTGGAGTCGCACATCTCGGATGTCGTAGCGGTGATCGACTCGGTGGGAGGGGCGAGGGGCGAGGAGATCGTGCTGGTGGGCCACGACTACGGCATCCACCCGGTTCTGGGTGCCGCCGACCGGCGCGCGAGGTCGGTGGCGAGGATCGTCTATCTGGACTCGGGGATGCCGCAGGACGGTGTCCCGGCCCTCGCCGCCGTTCCCGATCAGCTTCTGCGCGAACAGGTGATGCTTCTGGCGGCCGAGGCCGGGAAGGGCGCCGCCGCCGAACTTCCGCCGCCGTCCCGCGAGGAGTGGCGGCTCTGGGGCAGCGTCGCAGGTGTTCCCGACGAGGCGCTCGACCGGCTCACCGCGCTCGCCGAGCCTCAACCTCTGGGGACCCTCCTCCAGCCGCTGAGGCTTACCGGGGCGGTCACCTCCGTCCCCTTCGCCGGAGTGCTGTGCACCGGCAGCGGGTCGAGCATCGCATTGGTACAGGCGCGGGTGGATTTCGGTGAGCCCGCCTTCCAGGCGTTGGCCGACCCCCGGGTGACCTTCTTCGAACTGTCCACCGGGCATTGGCCGATGCTCTCCAGCCCGGCCGAACTGGTCCGGACGCTCCTCGATGCCGCAGCAGGCCGAGGCCACCGGCTCACCCCCGCGAACGCCGCCGGGCCGCCGGCGCATCTGCGGCCGTTCCCGCTGGACGTGCCCGAGGCCCCCGTCGAGCGGATCGGACGCGTCGACCTGCATCTGCCCTCCGGCGACCGCCCACGCCCCGCGGTGGTTCTCGTGCACGGCGGCCCGGTACCCGCCGAGGCTCGTCCGACCCCCAGGGAGTGGCCGATCCTGACGGGGTACGCGCGCTACGCGGCAGGTCGAGGCATGGTCGGCGTGACGCTCGACCACCGGCTGCACGACGTGACGGACTACGGGCGTGCCGCCGCCGACGTGGTCGACGCGGTGGAGCGGGTCCGGGCGGATCCGCGGGTGGACGCGGACCGGATCGCCCTGTGGTTCTTCTCGGGCAGCGGCCCACTCACCGCGTCGTGGCTCGCGGCGCCACCGTCATGGCTGCGCTGCCTCGCCGCGAACTACCCGATCATGGCGCCGTTGCCGGCCTGGGGGCGTCTGGGGAGCGCGTTCCACCCGGCGGAGGCGATCGCGCACGCCGGTGATCTGCCCGTCGTGCTGGTGCGCGCCGGGCTGGAAGTCGCCGAGATCGCCGCCACCGTCGAGGAGTTCCTCGACGCGGCGAAGGAGCACGGGGCGAACATCGAGGTCGTGGACGTACCGGACGGTCACCACACCTTCGAGACGGTCGATCCCACGGACGCGACGCGCGAGGCGGTACGCCGGGCCGTGCGGACCGTGCTGGGGCATCTGACGGCGTGAGTCGCCAACGGCCCCGGCAGCGCGTAGGCGGACGCCGTGCTGCCGGGCGTCCGGCAGCCCACGCGCTCGGCCCCGGGCCGCCTGGGAGCACGCCTCGGAGACGGCCGGCACAAGCAGAGGGGGCAGGGGGCAGGGGAGGCGGGCCTCGGCCGTCCGGATGCCGTGGCCGGACGATCCGTACCGGGCCGGGACATGCCCGCAGGGATCGGCCCCGACTTCGAGGATTACCCGTGGCGCACTCGACGACGACCTCGGTGAAGTCGGCAAGGCGTCCTGGGAGGAGCCACGGCCGGGAGCGTCACGGAGAAGGTCAAGAGAAGGGTCACCGACCGCACCCGCGCGGCGGGGCGGACCGTCGACGCCCCGAAGGTGGATCCGCGGTGCGAGGTGGGGAGTGGAGAGCCACCGCTCGGGCCGCTCGGCGGTGCACCGGCCCGGCACCCTGCGGAAGAGGTACGGCGACTCGTCGTCACCGGGCACTCGGGTCACACGATGAGGCGATCTCCGTGGCGGCTGCTGGCTTCGGCGCCCGGAACGTGATCGAGTTGACCACCCGTCAGTCATGCCGGGAGCGAGCCGAGGGACACGGATGACGAACCGACAGCACCCCAAGCCGCCGGACGCCGTAGTCGTCGGCGCCGGCCTCTCGGGCCTGGCCTGCGCACTCGACCTCAGCGGCGCGGGCCTTCGTGTCGAGCTGCTGGAGGCGTCCGACGGCGTGGGCGGGCGGATGCGCACCGACCGCAGGGACGGATTCCTGCTGGACCGCGGTTTCCAGGTCTTCAACACGTCCTATCCGCAGGTGAAGCGGCGCGTCGACCTGCGTGCGCTGCGCCTGAGGCCGTTCACCCCCGGTGTCGTCGCCCGGACCCCTTCGGGACGGGTGCGGATCACCGACCCCACCCGACGGCCGGGCGACGCGGCGGAGTTGCTGCCGGGGCGCGTCCTGCCGGCCCGTGACCTGGCCGCGCTCGCCGCTCTCACCGCACGTGACGTGCTGCTCCCGGCGAAACGTCTGGGACGGATGACCGACCGCACCGCCGCACAGGCGCTCGTCCGCGCAGGGCTGTCGCCCCGTACGATCGACGAGCTCATGCGGCCCTTCCTGTCCGGAGTGTTCCTGGAGGAGGGGCTGGAGACCTCCGCGCGCTTCTTCCACCTGGTCTGGCGCAGCATGGCCAGGGGCACCCTCTGCCTGCCCGCCCGGGGCATCGGCGCCGTGCCGGCCCAGCTCGCCGCCCGTCTGCCGGACGGCGCCCTGCGGCTCGGTTCGCCCGTCTCCGGGGTGACGGACTCCGGCGTACTGCTGGCCGACGGGCGCGAACAGGCCGCCGCCTCCGTGGTCGTGGCCACGGACTCCGCCACGGCCGCACGTCTGCTGCCAGGACTGACCGTGCCGGGCGGCAGGACGGTGACGACGTACTACCACGCGGCCGAGCGGTCGCCGCTGAGCGAGCCCACCCTGGTGGTCGACGGCGGACTGGCCGTCCTGAACAGCTGCGTGCTCACCGAGGTCGCGCCCGGCTACGCGCCCCCGGGCACCGCGCTGGTGTCGACCTCCGTCCTCGGCGCGGGGCCACCCGGCGGGGAGCCGACGGTCCGCGCGCGGCTGGCCGAGCTCTACGACACGGACACGAGCCTCTGGGACCCCGTCGCCGCCTACACGGTGCAGGGAGCGCTTCCCGCCATGCTGCCGCCCTGGCCCCTGAGCCGTACGACGCGTTTCGCACCCGGGCGGTACGTCTGCGGGGACCACCGGGCCACCGGCTCCGTGCAGGGCGCACTCGCCTCGGGCAGCCGGGCGGCGCGCGAGGTGATGGCCGACCGGGCAGCGGCACGGGTCTCCCGGGCGTGACCGGAGGCGTCCGACGCGCGGGCACGGCGCGGGCGGCGGCACCGGTGGGTCCGTCGGACCCGGACGACGACGGCCGGGTGGACGAGGCCGTCGTCGTCGGTGGTGGGGCGGCGGGGCTCTGCCTGGCCCACCGGCTCACCGGAGCCGGTATCGGCGTGACTCTGGTGGAGGCTCCCGACGGACCGTTGCGCCCGGCCGAGCGCACCTGGTGCTTCTGGGAAGCGGGCACCGGCGAGTTCGAGGAGGCCGTCGTGGCCGACTGGCGGCGGCTACGGGTGCGCGGTCCTGACGGCCACGTCGTCGAGTCGGATCCGGCGCCCCTTCGCTACCGGATGGTGCGCTCGGGCGCCTTCGAGCGGCTGGTCCACTCACGGCTGGAGGCCTCGCCCACGGCCCGCGTCCTGCGGGCCACGGCCCACGAGGTGCGTGACGCTCCGGACGGCGCGCAGGTGCACTGCACGACCCCGGACGGCCGCCCGCTCGCCCTGCGCGGACGGTACGTATTCGACTCCCGGCCGGTGCGTGCCACGCCGCCCCACCGCACCCTGCTGTTGCAGCACTTCCGCGGCTGGTTCGTGCGGACCTCGGCCCCCGTGTTCGATCCGGAGGTGGCTGACCTCATGGACTTCCGGGTGCCCCAGCCGCGTCACGGCCTCGCCTTCGGATACGTCCTGCCACTGGCCCCGGACCGGGCACTGGTGGAGTACACCGAGTTCTCCCGGAGTCCGCTGACGACGTCGGCCTACGAGTCGGCCCTGCGGCACTACACCACAAAGGTGCTTCGACTCGGTCCGCTGACCGTGGAGTCCGCCGAGCAGGGCGTCATCCCGATGACCGACGCGGTGTTCCCTCGCAGGACCGGACCGGCGGTCTTCAGGATCGGGGCGGCCGGGGGCGCCACCCGGCCGGCCACCGGCTACACCTTCGCAGCCGTGCAGCGGCAGAGCCGGGCCATCGCCGCCGCGCTGGACCGGGGCCGCGCAATCGTTCCACCACCGTACGGCCGCAGGGCCATGGCCATGGACGCCGTCCTGCTGCGCGCCCTGGACACCGGGCGGGTGGACGGCCCGCGCTTCTTCACCGACCTCTTCCGCCGCGTCCCGATGGACCGGGTGCTGCGCTTCCTCGACGACGGGAGCACGCCGTGGGAGGAGTTCGGCATCGGCCTGCGCACGCCCGTGGGCCCGATGCTCCGTACGGCGCTCGAACTGCCCTTCCTCTCCCGCCGTACCACCGGCCGATCAGAAGAGAGCCCTCGATGACCCTGTTGCGTGACCATGACCTCGCGCACGCCTTCGATCACGCCTCGCACAGCTACGACCGTCTCACCGCGCTGAATCCGGGCTACCGCTCCGACCTTCTCCGCTCGGCACGCCGCCTCAGGCTGCCGCGCGGCGGGACGGGGTTGCGGGTACTCGACCTCGGCTGCGGAACGGGCGCGTCCACGCGGGCGCTGCTGCGAGCGGCCCCCTACGCCCGCATCACGGCCGTCGACGCCTCCGCGGGCATGCTGGAGCGTGCCCGTGCGAAGCGCTGGCCCGCGAACGTCCGCTTCCTGCACCGGTCCGCCGAAGGACTCACCGGGGACGACGGGACGTTCGACGCGGTCTTCGCCGCGTACCTCTTCCGCAACGTCGCCGAACCCGGGCCGGTCCTCGAATCCGTGCGTGCTCTGCTGCGCCCGGCCGGGCGTCTGCTCGTCCACGAGTACAGCCTCAGCGGCTCACCGGCCCACCGGGCCCTGTGGACCGCTGTCTGCCGCGGTTTCATCGTCCCCGCGGGCACACTGACCGGCAACCGCGAGCTGTACCACCATCTGTGGCGCAGTGTTCTCGCGTTCGACACGGCCCCCGACTTCGCGGACCGTATCGCCCGGGCCGGGTTCCCCTTCGTGCGGACCCTCCCGGTCGCCGGGTGGCAGACCGGCATCGTCCACACCTTCCTCGCCAGGAACGGCGAGCAGCTGACCGTGGCGGGCCGGTCATGAGCGGCCGGGAAGGTCGCCCCGGAGCGGCCCGGCACGGACGCGACCGCCGGGCGGAAGTGGTCCTGCCCGCCCCCGGCCGTGAGCGTCTCACCGGCGACGCGCCTTCCACGGCGGTGATCGGCGGCGGTATCGCCGGGCTCGCGGCGGCGACGGCGCTCGCGGAGCGCGGCGTACGCGTGACCCTCTACGAGCGGGAGGGGGCCCTCGGCGGCCGTCTCGCCGGATGGCCGGTCACCCTCGCCGACGGGTCGGGGGCGACGATGAGCCGGGGATTCCACGCGTTCTTCCGCCAGTACTACAACCTGCGCACTCTGCTGCGGCGCAGCGATCCGGGGCTGGAGGCGCTCACACCGCTGCCGGACTATCCGCTGCGGCACCGCGACGGTATGCGGGACAGCTTCGCCCGGGTGCCGAGGACCCCGCCCTGGAGCGCACTCGGATTCGTCGCGCTCAGCCCCACGTTCGGCTGGCGGGATCTCGCCGCGATGGACCCGCGGGCGGCGCTGCCGCTGCTCGATGTGCGGGTCCCGGAGGTGTACGAGCGGTTCGACGGCATCAGCGCCTCGGACTTCCTGCACCGCGTCGACTTCCCGGAGGCCGCGCACCACCTGGCGTTCGAGGTGTTCTCCCGGAGCTTCTTCGCCGACCCGCGCGAACTGTCCGCCGCCGAGCTGCTGCTGATGTTCCACATCTACTTTCTGGGGTCGTCGGAGGGCCTCCTCTTCGACGTACCGCGTGAGCCGTTCCCGCAGGCGCTCTGGGAGCCGCTCGGCGACCGTCTGCGCCGGCTCGGCTGCGAGGTGCGCACCGGCACCGCGGTCCACCGCGTCCGCCCTTCAGCCGGCGGGGACTTCGCCGTCGAGACCGATGGGGCGTCCGACCGGCACCAGGGCGTGGTGCTGGCGCTGGACACCGCCGGTTTGCGCCATGTCGTGCGAGCCTCACCGCAGTTGGGGGACGCGGCCTGGCGTGCGGACATCGCCGGACTGCGCACCGCGCCACCGTTCCTGGTCACCCGTCTGTGGCTCGACCGCCCCGTGCGCGCGGACCGGGCGGGGTTCCTCGGCACCAGTGGCTACGACGGTCTCGACAACATCAGCGTCCTCGATCGCTGGGAGGGCGAGTCGGCGCGCTGGGCGGCGCGGACGGGCGGCTCCGTGGTCGAACTCCACGCCTACGCGGTCGACGAGGGTGCCGAGCGCAAGGCGGTCCAGCGGCGGATCCTCGGCCGCCTCCACGAGGTGTACCCCGAGACCGCCGACGCCCGGATCGTCGACGCCCGCCACGAGTGGCGCGCGGACTGCCCGGTCTTCTCCGTCGGCGGCTACCGGCGCAGGCCTGCCGTGGGAACACCTCATCCGCGCCTGGTGCTGGCGGGCGACCTCGTCCGCACCGGTCTGCCCGTCGCGCTCATGGAACGCGCGGCGACCTCGGGCTTCCTGGCCGCGAACACGCTTCTCGCGGGCTGGGGCGTCCGGGGCCAGGTGCTCCGGACCGTCCCGCGGGCCGGGCGTTCAAGGCTCCTGCGCGCCCTCGCGGGCCGGGCCTCACGCCTCTGATGCCTCAGCCGGGAAAGCGCCCGGTGCTCCGCAGCGACCAGCGGCGTTCGGCGTACGCCAGGTCGTCGCGCCAGAGCCGGCCCGCCGTCCGCCGCATCAACGGTCGCAGCGCCGGAGCGGCGGCGCGCGCCACGGCGAAGCCACGCCGGTCCGAGGCGGCCACGACGGCCTCGACGACCGCTGTACGGGGGTGCGCGGCTCCCGGTGCGGTGAGGGGGGTGGCATGGGTCTCCACCACCGACCCTGCGCCCTCGCCGTCGGTGATCCGCATGACGACGGTGCGCGGTCCGGGCGCGGTGAAGACGGCGCGCACCGGCACGACCAGCCGGCCCGCGACCCTGAACGAGACGTCGACGGCGAACGCGTCGTCCCCGTCGATCTCGGGGGTGCCGACGACGTCGAGCCCGACGAAGGCGTACGGATGGAACCAGGAGCCGTGCCAGGGGTCGAGCCGGTTGGCGACCACGTCCTCGGGTTCGCAGCGGCCGACCGCCGTGAACACCGCGTCCACCGCGCCCCCCGGCGCCGGCCGGACCGGCACGGCCGGTTCCCCCAGCGGGGGTTCGCCTCCCGCGGCGTCAAGCCGCACCCACACCAGCACCCCGTCGTCGTGCACCGGATACGGCTCCCACCCCGCGAACGGCCCGCCGTCCAGGGCGAGTCCGTGCCAGTGGCACAGGAGCGTCCCGCACGCCACGCGGCTGTCACGCAGCGGAGCACCCAGGTGGGGGCACTCCCCCGGTCCGGCGCGCAGTGTGCCGTCCGCGGTCCGCCACAGGACCACTTCGACGCCGGCGACCGTCCGGCCGTACGGACGGTCCCGTGCGCCGGTCTCCCGCGAGGCGCCGACGACGTACCAGTTGCCCGACGGCCGCGCCGCGGCCCGCCCGAGCGCCTCGGCGATGACGGCCGGCTTCGCCTCGCGCCAGGTCGGAGCCTGCCGCTCCCAGCGGGGGGAGCGCCGCAGCCGCAGCGGCGGCGTCCAGGTGGCCCTTGCGCGCGGTCCGTTCATCGCGGGGCCCCCTCCCTGCCGGGGAGCGGTGCCGGAACCGACGGCCGGGTGCGGGCCCGTGCCCCCAGAATCCCGACGAGTCCCGCCGCCGCCACGGCCGCTCGGCGCCGGCGGGGTACGACGGCTCGCCGGTGCAGCACCGCGTAGCCGTCGTCGGCGACGGCGTCGAGGATCCCCCGGTACAGCGTGAACGCCGTGCGGATGCAGGGCCGTACCCGCGGGTCCAGCATGGCGATGCCGGGCTCCGCCTCCCGGTACACGGCCCGGATCGTGGCCTCGGCCTCGACGAGCGCCGCGCGGATACGGGGATCGTGCCGCCCGGTGCGCCGGCTCCACCGCAACAGGTGGAGATCCACCCCGTGGGCGCCGAGCATGTCCTTCGGGAGGTAGACGCGCCCCCGGTCCAGGTCCTCGCCCACGTCCCGGAGGAAGTTGGTCAGCTGGAAGGCGACGCCGAGGCCCGCCGCGTGCGGGGCCGCCTCCGCGCGGTCCACGACCGTCCCGAGCACGGGCAGCATCTGGAGCCCGATCACGGCCGCCGAACCGTGCATGTAGGCGCGCAGGTCCGCGTACGTCGGGTATTCCGCGACGCTCAGGTCGCTGCGCATGGACGCGAGGAAGTCGGCGAACAGTCCGTGGTCGATGGCGTAGCGCTCGGCGGTGTCCGCGACCGCCATGACGACGGGCTCGCGGCCGTCGCCGGTGCGCAGCCCGTGCGCCAGGTCGTCCTCGAGCAGGCGGAGCCGGCGGTCCCGCTCCTGCGGCGGCTCCCGGCGGTCGAGGTCGTCCACGATGTCGTCCGCCCAGCGGGCGAAGCCGTACAGGGCGTGGACGGCGCAGCGCCGTTCCACCGGCAGCAGCCGGGTCGCCAGGAAGTACGTCCGGCCGTGCCGGGCGTTCAGCCGGCGGCACCGGCTGTACGCGTCGCGGAGGGTGGGCCCGGTGATCCCGGCGGCGTCCAGTTCGCGTCGGCTCATCGGCTCTGCCCTTCGGTGACGGGACGGCGGCGGGTGTCCGCCGTACGGCGGGGGCCCGTGATGCGGGCCGCCGCGAGCTTGCCGCTGACGAGGACGGTCGGTACGCCGACGCCGGGTGTCGTCCCGCACCCGGCGAGTACGACGTTGTCGTAGCCGCGTACGAGGTTGCGGGGCCGGAAGGGGCCGGTCTGCGCGAAGGTGTGCGACACGGAGAACGGGGTGCCGGCCGCATGGCCCTGGGCCGTCCAGTCCACCGGGGTGACCAGCAGTTCCCGTTCCATGGACGCCTCGAAGCCGTCGAGTCCCCGGCGCTCCAGTTCGGCGAGGAGACTGTCGCGGTAGCGCGGTCCCAGCCCGCGCCAGGTTCCGGCCGACGGGCCGGTCGTGGTGTTGGGGCACGGGGCGAGGACGTAGTGCAGGTGCCGGCCCTCCGGTGCGAGTGACGGGTCGTGGGTGGTCGGCCGGGTGATGAGCAGCGACGGGTCGCTCATGAGCTGTCCGGTCCGGGTGAGTTCGTCGAAGGTGCCCTCCCAGGCGGCACCGAACGAGATGGTGTGGTGCGCCAGTTCCGGCCAGGTGCGGTCCGTCCCCGCGTGCAGGATCACGGCCGAGGGCGAGTGGCGCAGCGGCACCGGACGCCGTGGGCTCCGGCCGAGGAGCCGGTGGACGACGGGCAGATCGGGTGTCAGGACGACGGCGTCACAGGGGATCCGCTCGCCCGAGGCCAGGCGCACGGCCCGTACCCTCCCGGCCGAGCGTTCCAGTCCGGTCACTTCGGCGGACCAGTGGAACATGCCGCCCGCGTCGGCGGCCGCGTCGACCATCGCGCGGGGCAGTGCGTGCATCCCGCCCTTCGGGAACCAGACACCCGCGACGGTGTCCATGTAGGCGATGACGGCGTAGGCGGCGAGAGCTCGGGCGGGGGCCACTCCCGCGTACAGCGCCTGGAAGGAGAACACGCGCCTCAGCCGCGGGTCCGACAGGAACCTGCCGATCTGCGGGTCGAGCCGGCCGAATCCGCCCAGGGCTGCGAGCCGTGCCAGGTCGGGGTGCAGGAGCTGGAAGGGGGAGTCGAAGTTGGTGTCGATGAAGCGGCGCATCTGCGCCCGGTAGAGCCGCTCCAGCCAGCCGCGCAGCCGGCGGTATCCGGCGGCCTCCGCGGCCCCGGCGAACCGCCGCACCTCGGCTTCCATGGCGTCGCCGTCCGTGTGGACGTCCACCTGGCTGCCGTCCGCGAAGCGGGCCCGGTAGGCCGGGTGCAGCGGGATGAGCTCGACCCGCCGGTGGAGGCTGTCGCCCACGGCGGCGAAGGCCTCGTCGGCGAGGTGCGGCATGGTCAGGACCGTCGGCCCGGTGTCCACCCGGTAGCCGCCGAGTTCCAGGCGTCCCGCGCGTCCCCCGGGCCCGGCGTCGCGTTCGACGACGGTGACCCGGCGCCCGGAGCCGAGGAGGTGCAGTGCGGCGGCGAGTCCGGACAGGCCGGCCCCGACGACCACCACATGGTCCGTGGGACCGGTCACGGTCCTCATACGTTCTCCCCGTTCCTGGCCGGCACGGTGCCAGCCGCCCTGGCCACCAGCGCCGCGAACTCCTGCCGGGCACGCACGTCGGCGCAGCCGTCGGCGAAGTGCCGCAGACTCGAGGCCGCGAGACCGGCGATCTCCTCCTCCACCATCGCCCGCGCGCCCGTTCGTTCCAGGGCGGCGCGCATCCGGCCGACCGCTTCTCCACCGGATGCAGCACCGTCGGGCCCGAGTGCGTCCAGGGCCTCGCCGTCACCGGACTCGGCGGCCAGACGGAGGGCGACGGCGAGGAGGTAGGTGAGTTTGCGTGCGAGCAGGTCCTCGTCCGCGGGCTTGCCCGTCACCTCCGGGTCCCCGAACGCACCCAGCAGGTCGTCGTGGAGCTGGAAGGCGACGCCCGCGCAGCGTCCGGCGGATCTCAGTGCCTGCATGGTGCGGGGGCCGGCGCCGGCCAGGGACGCCCCCAGGGCCAGCGGCCGTTCCACGGTGTAGAGGGCGCTCTTCAGCGTCGCGATGTTCCAGGCCTGCTCCGGGTCGCAGGAGCCGGTGGCCTGCGCTCGCATGTCCAGGTACTGCCCGGCCACCATCTCGCCGCGCATGGCCCGCCACTCCTGGTGCAGCCGCCCGCCGTACGGGGAGGTGAGCGCGGTCTCGGTGAGGAGGTCGTCGGCCCACACGAGCGCGAGGTCCCCGGCCAGCACGGCGGCGGTGGCCGAATAGGACGCGGCGGAGCCGTTCATACGCCCCGCCCGGTGGAGACGGGCGAAGTCCTCGTGGACGGCGGGCGCACCCCGCCGTACCGGCGACTCGTCCATCACGTCGTCGTGCATGAGCGCGCAGGCCTGCAGCAGTTCCAGGGCCGCCGCGACGCGCAGCGGTGTCGCCGGGTCGCCGGTCCCGCCGGCGGCCAGCCATCCGCACCACACGAAGGCCGTACGCAGCCGCTTGCCGCCGTGCAGGACGAACCCGGCCACCCGGGCGGCCACCTCCTCGGCGAACGCGGCGTCCAGCCTCCGGGCCTCCTGGAGCCTGGTGGTCAGGTGCTCCGTGAGCACGGGGCCGACGGCCTCGGCCGCCTCACGTACCGTGTTCGGGAATCCGCCGGAGCCGGTGCCTCCGGCGGTGCCCGTCGGCGTCGCCCGTGGACCGAACATGGAGCGCCCCTTTCGTCCGGATCCCGCTGTGGCGTCCACCGGCGCTTCCGGCCGCGAGGATCCCGGTTCCGCCTATGCCTGCCCGGCGCACGGCACGGTCGGCCCGGAGTTCACCCGGACGGCGGAGCCGAGGAAAGAGGGAGGGGCGGGGAGGAGGGACGGGAGCGGTGGGCGCGTGACGGTCCGGCGCCGATCGGCTGCTGCGTCCCGGTGATCCCCGAGGGTCCTACGGTGTGCGGCCGCGCGGTTCTGTCTCAGCAGTCGAACACCGACCAGCAGATGTCGTTGCGCAGCCGCTGGTCGTCGAGGACGAGCTCGCGGATCGCGTCAGGGAGCTGATCGCGCTGCCACCGGCACTCGAGTCGTCCCACGGTCTCGCTCCCGCCTTCCGGTGCCGCAGCACGTGCGGCCTTGATCGCGTAGGCGGCCGCGCCCAGTTCGTGCGCGGCGACGTGGGCGACCGCCCCGGCCTGGCCGGCGGCGTACGCGGCATGGCGTGCCGCCCCGCGCAGGTCTCTGGCCGCCCCCATCGCATGACCGCCCGCCGCTCTGGCCTGCGTCATCCTGACCTCGCCGCGTGCCCAGGCCCGGGCGTGCTCGATGGCCTCGCGCGGTCGCGGGTCCCCCGGCCGGGCCGACTCGAAGAGGCCCAGGACGTGCTCCGCACAGGCTGCGGCCCACAGCGCGAGGTGACGGTGATCCGCGTCGATGAGGGTGCCACCACGGCGGATCGTCGTGAACCGGGGGTCGCGGACCTTCGGGAGGATCACGGCGTGCGCCTCCTCGTTCGCGCGTCGGCGCCGCTCGCCGGGGTGTGCCCTGGCCGCCGGTCGGCCGCTTGGCGGAGCGAACGGTCCAGCGTGCCCATCAGCTGGGCGACGCGACTGCCTCCGACCGCCGCGGGCGGGTAGCGGCACAGCACGTCGACGAGCAGCGGTGTCGCACGCTGCCGTGACCGTTCCAGCAGGGCATCCCCGATCGCGGTGTCACCGCCCGCCTCCATCTCACCGACACGCGCCGCACTCGCGCAGGCCCGCAGGATGTGGCCTACCTGGCCGGCCTGGGCGATGGGGTGCAGGTACGCGGCCGATGCGGCGTCACCGGCGGATCGCGCGGCCAGTCGCGCGGCTTCGGACGGCGCGGACCGGGCGGCCCGATGGGCGTCGACGGAAGTGACCCGCTGCAGTCTCGTCCTGTCGGCACCGTTGACGAACGCCCAGGCCGCGTCGATCGCAGCGCGGGGGCGCGGATCATCGGGAACGGTCTGCTCGAAGACCGGCAGGACGTCCTCCGCGTGCCGAACGACGTAACGCGCCACGATGCGCAGCTCGTCCGTCGTCAGGTCGAAGTCTCCGGACGCGGTGTGCGTGCTCTGTGTCATGCCCCTGAATCGTATCCTTGAACGCACGGTGGAGACTTGGCGACGAGTTCTCGCCCCCTCTGCGTCCGAACCCTCGATCGGAGGTCATATGCGGCCCGTGGACCTGGCCCGTCGCCACGGTCTCTCCACACAGGCGGTCCGCAACTACGAGGACGCCGGCATCATCCCGCCCGCCCGGCGCGGCCGGACGGGCTACCGGGACTACACCGCCGCTCATGCCGCCGGCCTCGCGGCCTACCTGGCGCTCGTCCCTGCCTTCGGCTACTCGGCGAGCCGGCACATCATGCGGGCCGTCACCGGCGGCCGGCTGGACGAAGCTCTGGAGCACGTCGACCACGGGCACTCGCTCCTGGCGCGCGACCGCGACACACTGCGGGCCGTCGAAGCCGCGCTCTCGCAACTCGGTTCCCACGCCCCGGGCTCCGCTGTGGCCGGCACTCGAAGGCATTACAGCGTCGGTGAACTCGCCCGCCACCTCGCGCTGGGCCCGGCCACTCTGCGCGCCTGGGAACGCGCCGGAGTCCTCACCCCGCGACGTGACCCGCGCACCGGGCACCGCCAGTACCTCGCGCGGGACGTGCGCGACGCCGAGCTGGCGCACCTGCTGCGGCGGGGAGGCCGGCCCCTGGCCGCCGTCGCCACCGTGCTCGGAGAGCTCCGCGACGCCGGCAGCCTGGACGTGCTGGCCGGGACCCTGGAACCATGGCGGCGCGACCTCACGTCGCGCGGAGTGGCCCAGCTGTACGCCGCCGGTCGGCTCTCCGCCTACCTCCACGCCCTGGACGGACCGGCGGGAAGCGGCTCGGACGCGGAACCCGGAGCCGACCGGCGTCTCCGGTGACGCCGACGGCGGAGACGCAGGTGGGCCTCCCCGTGCCGGTCGACATCAGCCGTCGGCGGTCGCAGGTCAGCCGTCGGACAGCGTGGTGAGGACCATCGCCGTCAGTGCCGCGCGCTCCACCATGCCGGCCACCGAGGTGTTCTCCGAGCGGGCGTGGGCTCCGGAGCCGACCGCGCCGATGCCGTCCAGCACCGGGACTCCCGCCGCCACGACGAAGTTGCCGTCGCTGGCGCCGCCGACCGCCGCCTCGCGCAGGTCGCAGCCGAGCTCCGCCGCACATGACCGGGCCAGCTCCGCCAACTCGGCCACGGCGGGAGTGCGTTCGAAGACGGGACGGTTCCAGCCGCCCGTCACCTCCACCGACGTACGCCCGTCCACCGGTCGTAGCCCGGCCAGCGCCGCGCCGATGCGGTCCTGTTCGGCTGCGGTGGCCACCCGGACGTCGAGCCGGGCGACCGCCAGGCCCGCCGTCACGTTGCTGCGGGTGCCGCCCTCGATCACACCCACGTTGAGCGAGGTGCCGGCTCCGAGGTCACGCAGGTCTGCCAGCCGCACGATCTGGTGGGCGAGTTCGTCGACCGCGCTGGCACCGGCCTGCGGGTCGAGGCCCGCGTGTGCCTCCCGGCCGGTGACGGTGACGGTGAACAGGCCGACCCCCTTACGCGCTGTCTTGACGGCCCCGTCGGCCGCGGCCTCGAAGACCAGGGCGGCGCGGCTGTTCCGGGCCTCGGCGACGATGTCCTCGCTGGAGGTGAGGCTTCCGGTCTCCTCGTCGCCGTTCAGCATGAGGGTGCAGGCCGGACGCGGCAGACCGAGCGCGTCCAGCGCCCGCAGGGCCCACACCGCCTGCACCAGTCCGGCCTTCATGTCGAAGACGCCCGGGCCGGTGATCCGGTCGCCGTCCCGCCGGAACGGCCACCGGTCCAGGGTGCCGGTGGGCCAGACCGTGTCGTAGTGGCCCAGTAGGAGCACCGGCCGGTCCCCGGCGCCCGGGTAGCGGCGGATCAGGATGTCTCCCGTCCGCTCGCGTTCCAGGACCTCTTCCGCCTGCGGGGTGCCCAGGGCGCCGTCGAGCCAGCCGCGCAGCCACGTCAGGCAGGCGGCGAGCGCCTCCCGGTCGTCGCTGGCACTGCCCTGCGACGTGTACGCGGCCAGGTCGTCGACCATCTCCTCCCGGTGCGCGTCCAGCCACTCCCCCAGCGCGGTGGCCCTCTCCCGGTCTGGGCTGCCGGCGTACCCGCCCGTGAGTGGGACGAGGGCCGGAGGGCCTGCCAGGTCGTCGAGGGCGTCCAGCCTCGACTCCGCCATCAGGTCCGGATCGCGCTCCAGTTCCCGCAGGCCGTCGATGACGGAGCGCAGGACCGGGGTGGCCACCCCGTGCCGCTCGGCCTGGGCGAAGACCTCCGCGTAGTGCGTGGTCACCTCGACCGGCCGACGGCGTACCGCCAGGTCGCGCCATATGCCGCTGCGGTCCTTGGACTGGGTGGCGAGCCAGGCGGTGAGGCGCCCGGTGGCGGCGCGGCGTACGGCGGGGTCGGTGCCCCGCCGGAACGCACCGGGCTCGAAGGCGTCGAAGGCCTCCAGCTCCACCCCCAGCGCGTCGGCCACGTCGAAGACCTCGCCGGCCACCGCGTGCATGGCCGACGGATGACGGTCGATCAGCTCGGCCATCGGCGCGTCCGCCAGTGCGGTGGCCGCCAGCATGGCGCCGAAGCCCGCCTTGGCCCAGAGATAGCCCTCGACGTTGTCGCTGGCCACCGCCGGCCCCCAGCTCCGCAGGTCGGCGACGAGTGCGCCGACCCGCTCGGAGACGGCCGCACCCCGGCACTCACCGACCACCAGGGCCCCAGCGCCCCCGTCGAGGATCACCCCGGGCTCGATGACGTCGGCGAAGATGTTGACGAAGGCGGCGACGGTGCGTTCCGGACCGATCCGGTTCTCTATCAGCTCCTCGTTGAAGCCGTTCTGGAACGAGACGACCCAGCCGTCCGGAGCGAGCCTCGGGGCGATCCAGTCGAGAGCGGCCTCCGTGGCCTGTGCCTTGACGGCCAGCAGCACGCGGTGGACGGTGCCGTCGTACGCGTCGGGTGTCGCCGCTTCGACGGGCACGCTCTCCCGCTGCCCGCCACGGGCCACGGTCAGCCCCTGCTCGCGGATCGCCCGCACGTGCGCCGCGTCCGTGTCGATGAGCTGGACCCGGTGACCAGCCCGGGCCAGGCTGAAGGCGAGGGTCCCGCCGATGGCTCCGGCTCCGACCACGGTGTAGCTGTCGCTGCTCATGCGGGGTGTCCCTTCGTGGCCGCCCTCGGCGGTGATGCGGGTACGGCTGTGGAGTGGTGCGGGGCGCCGGCCGGCCTCGAACCCTCCGGTGGCCAGATCCGGGGCAGATGAAGTGCGCCGGTGCTCGATCCCCCGTCGACCCGCAGGATCTCGCCGGTGATCCAGGAGGCGTACGGGCCGGCGATCCAGTGCACGGCGCGGGCGATGTCCTGGGGAGTCCCGGCCCTGCCGAGCGGGTTGGAGCCGATCGCGGCGGCGTACTGCTCGGAGACGGGGTTGCAGGCGCTGTCGACCGGGACGAACCCGGGGCTGACGGCGTTGACCCGGATGCCGTGGGGGCCCAGTTCGAGGGCTGCCGCCCGGGTGGCCATCTCCAGCGCGGCCTTGGAACTGGCGTAGGGGCCGCCACCGGGCCGGGCCCGGAGCGCCGAGCCGGAGGAGATGTTGACCACCGCGCCGGGCAGGCCGTGCTCGACGGCCAGCCGGGAGAAGGCGGCGGTGGCCAGTACGGGAGCCCGCAGGTTGACGGCGAAGAGCCGGTCCCAGTCCGCTGCGGACACGTCGGCCATGTCGAGGGAGGGGTAGACGCCGGCCGCGTTGACCAGGACGTCGACCGGTCCGCGCGCCGCCCAGGCCTGGTGGACGAGGTCGGCCGGGGCCTCCGGACGGGTCAGGTCGACGGTGAGCGCGCCGACGTCGGAGGCGGTAGCGCCGAGCTGTGCGGCGACGGGATCGAGAGCCTCCCGGTCGCGGTCGGCGAGGGTGAGGGCTGCGCCTTCTGCGGCGAACACCTCCGCGATCGCCCGGCCGATTCCCCCGGCCGCACCCGTGACGAGGACGTGGCGCATCAGTGGAACTCCTTGTTCTTGGTCTCCGGCATCGTCACGTAGACGAGGAACGAGATCAGCGACGCCCCGGCGACGTAGAGCCACAACAGGTCGCTGTGACCGCTCTCGTGCATCCAGGTGGTGAGGTAGGGAGCGGTGCCGCCGAAGAGGGCGACGGCCAGCGCGTACGGCAGCGCGATCCCGGTGGCCCGGATCTCCGCGGGGAACTGTTCGGCCATGATGACCGCGCAGTTCGCGGAGTAGCCGAGGATCAGCAGCATCCCGATCAGCTGCACCAGGAAGAGGCTGAGGAAGCTGTCACCCAGCAGATGCAGCAACGGCCAGGCCAGCAGGGCGAATCCGCCCGCGAAGGCGGCCATGGTCGGCTTGCGGCCGAGCCGGTCGGAGAGCAGGCCGACGAAGGGGAGCAGGACGACGAAGACGATCAGGCAGAGCGTCTGGGACAGCAGCGCGCTGCTCAGCGGGATACCGGTGGTGAGATTGGCGTACGTCGGGAGGTAGTTGACCCAGATGTAGTACGTCAGCGTGCCCGCGACGGTGATCCCCGCGACGCGCAGCGCGGCCCCGGGGTGCTCGACGAGCATCGCCTTGAGCGGGTTGGAGCGCGTACGGCCCTCTCCGTGAGCCTGGGTGAAGGACTCGGTGTCCTCAACCGAGACCCGCAGCCACAGGCCGACCAGCCCGAGCAGCCCGCCGACGACGAAGGCCAGGCGCCATCCCCACGCGTGCAGGGCATCGTCGCTGAGGGCGGAGGTGGTGACGGTTCCCAGCAGTGAGGCGATCAGCACCCCGCCCGCGACCGACACCTGCTGCCACGACCCGGCGAAGGCGCGGCGTCCGACGGCGGCGGACTCCACGAGGAACGCCGAGGAGGATCCGAACTCGCCCCCGGCCGAGAATCCCTGGACCAGCCGGGCCACCAGCAGCACCAGCGGGGAGAACACCCCGATGGACTGGTAGCTCGGGGTCAGGGCGATGACGAACGCGGCGCCCGCCATCAGTCCGACCGTCAGGGTCATGCCCTTCTTCCGGCCGTGCCGGTCGGCGTACACACCGAGCACGGCCGCGCCGACGGGCCGCATGACGAAGCCGACGGCGAAGACGGCGAGGGTGGACAGCAGGGCGACCGCGCCGTTGCCGGAGGGGAAGAACTCGTCGGCGATGATCTTGGCGAAGATGGAGTAGAGGGCCCAGTCGACCCATTCCACGGTGTTGCCGATCGTGCCGGCGACGATGGCCTTGCGCTGCTTGCCGCTCAGTTTGTGCTTGGTGTTCGCGGCCGGGGCCGCGGGGGACTCGGTGCTCATGACGTGTGCTCCGGGATCTCGTGGGGAGGAGTCGCGGTGCGGACGGCCTGGGCCAGTTCCGCGTGGGTCGCGTACCAGACGCCTTGGTGCGCGCCGATGTGGTCCAGCAGTTCGCGCAGGACGACCAGCCGTGAGCGGTGGCCGATGACGTGCGGGTGGAGGGTGAGCTGGAAGACGCCGCCCGCGCGGTAGGCGGCGTCGAACTCGTCGGTCCAGATCTCCAGCACGTCGCGGGGGCGGCTGTGGGGGCGGACCGCGCCGTAGCGGTCCATGGTGAAGTACGGGGCGTCGTCGCGGATCCAGTCGACGGGGATCTCGACCAGGCCGGTGGGCCGGCCGGCGGCCAGGATCTCGTAGGGCTCGTCGTCCGCCATGAGCGACGAGTCGTAGTCGAAGCCGAGATCGAGGATGGTCCGCAGGGTCGAGTCCGAGAAGTCCCAGGACGGTGTGCGGATACCGGTCGGGCGCTGTCCCGTGAGATCGGTCAGCGTGTCGAGGGCCCGCGTCACGAGTTCCTTCTCGTCCTCGGCTCCGAGCAGGGTGTTGCGCTCGTGGATCCAGCCGTGGACCGCGATCTCGTGGCCGTCGCGCGTGTAGGCGCGGGCCTCGTCGGGGTGGAGCAGCGCGGAGACGGCCGGCATGAAGAACGTCGCCGGGATCCCGAAGCGGGCGAGCAGGTCCAGGACCCTCGGTGCGCCGACCCGAGCCCCGTACTCCCCCTGGGCGAGCAGCCCGGGGCTGGTCAGGCCGTCGCGCAGGGGGATCGTCTCGTGGTCCGGGTCGAAGGAGAGGGCGACCGCGACCCGGGCGCCGTCAGGCCAGCGCTCCGGCAGCAGCGGGCGTCCTGCTCGGACGGCCTCGACGTGTCGCCGCCATTCGCTTTCGGGCCACCGCCAGCTCTGCGTCACGGGGTCCTGCTCGTTCGTCGGCATGGTGGTCTCCGGTATGGCTCGGGGTCGGGGGGCGCGGGCTCGGGGCTCCGTCCAGGTCACGGGCCCGCCACCGCGTAAAGGCGGGCGCCGGCTACGGGCACGGCCGGGCGGCACGTGCCGGAGGTACCGGTCGCGCGGGTGTACGTGGCTAGGGATGTTCAGATGTACGACTACGGGGAGAGGTCCGGTCCGCTGCACGACGGGGTGTCCGTGCGGCGGCTCGCCCGGCCGGGGCTCAGCCGGACTGGTCCAGCCGGGTCCAGGCACCCTTGACGGTGGCCAGGTGCACCGTGACGTCGGAGGCGTTCAGTCCCGGCAGGGCACCGATGACCTCACCGGTGTAGCGGAACAGGTCGGTCCGGCGGGGCAGGACCATGTGGCCGACCAGGTTGAACCTGCCGGTGGCCGCGGCGAGGAACTTGGTGCCCGGATGGCGTGCGAGCTGTCGTCCCGCCGCGTCGAGCCGGTCCGGCTCGACGGACAGCCACACCATGAACTCCGCCTGGTACCCGAGGAGTGCCGGGTCGACGAGGGTCCGGAAGTGCAGGACTCCGCGCTCCACCAGCCGGTCCATGGCCCGCGAGACGCTGGACTCGCTGCGCTCCAGCCGGCGGGCCAGCGTACTGACCGGCAGCCGGCCGTCCTCGGCGAGACCGTCGGCCACGGCCTGTTCGAGACCGGACAGCGCTTGTGGCGCCTGGTCCCAGTCGTCACGGTCGCAGGGTGGGGCGAGCGTGGCGGGCCGCAGGTCCTCGACGGCCTCCGGCGGCAGCAGGCCGGTGTCCCACATGGCCGCCGAGGTGAAGTTGCGGATGACGGCGACGCACTCGGTGCCGGTGATCAGGTGCGCGCCGGGCAGGTCGGTGAAGAGCAGCCTCATCAGCTGTTCGTTGTCCTGGGCGACGAAGTCGACGATCAGGTCGGCCGTGCCGGTGACGACGGCGAGGAAGCGGGTCTCCGGGCACGCGGCCAGCAGCTCGGCGAGTTCGAGCCCCTTGCCCGGCCTGGCGTGAACGCGCACCAGCATGGACGAACCGCTCTCGGTGCGGTCCAGCTCCAGCGCACCGACCACATGGACAAGCTTCCGCTCGCGCAGCGCCTGGTAGCGCCGCTGCGCGGTGGTCTCGCTGACGCCCACCCACCGGGAGACCGAGTTCCACGAGGCACGGCCGTTGAGCTGGAGCGCGGCGATGACAAGGCGGTCCAGTTCGTCGATCATGCCTGCGTGGGCTCGGGGTGACATGGCAGGGACGTTAATCACCGCCCGGAACCCCGTCAACGGTGGAATCCTGCGTGAACACGTGCGACAGCGCCCGTCTCCGGCGTCAGGCGTGTTTCAGGGAGGGAAATACAGCAGATCGGCCCCGGTCGGCCGGGGGTGCCGCTCCGTGCAGGATCGCCCCGCGAAGGTGCGTGATTCTCCCTGGCCGGTCCGGGGCCGCGGGGCCGGCGCCTTCTCACGGAGCCCTGAAGTACCCCGGGAACCGCGGCCCGGTCCACGGTTTGCGGCCCCACGCGAACACCCGGCCCCTGGCCATGGCGCCGACGGGTGAGCAACGGCCCAGTGCCATGAGCAGGAACGTGACCGGTTCGATGGAGATCGTGCAGTCCGGGCGGTCCGGGAGCTCGTGGCCCACGGTGGCCGTACCGTCGGCGAACGTCACCCCGAATCGACCACCGCCCCGCAGCCGGACCGCGTAGCGGACGTTCAGCCCCGCCGTGGCCGCGGCGTCGGTCACGCGTGGCATGGCCTCGACCATGAACGGCAGCGCCAGCGCGACCCGGGCCCGGTCGACCATGTGCGGGCGCCTCAGCGCGCGGGCCAGGTCGTAGCCGTGGCCGAGCATGTGTGTCAGGAGGTACGAGCCGAGGACCACCCGGCTCATCGGACCCATGGGCGTCAGCAGCGTCTCGTCCCCGGGGCGCCGGGCCGCTGCGTCCAGGTACGCGTCGGCCTGTGCCACGATCATCGCGGCCAGCGGTTCCGCCGCCCGCTCGCCGAACGCGGCGAGGGCCTGTTCGTTGGCTGCGGCGATGCCCTGCGGGGTGCCGTCGCCGTGACGGTGGGACCGTCCTGCCGCGATCTCCGCCATCAGCTCGTTGGCCTGTGCGAGGTGCGCGGCCAGTTCCCCCACCGTCCACACCAGACCAGGGACGGGAGCTCCGGTGTCGGGGGCCCGACGCAGCAGTTCCGCTATCTCCTCGGCCGTCGCACGTATCGCGTCGGCCAGCCCCTCGGGGAGGCGTTCGGGACGCGTGCCCCGGACGTCCTGCCCCTGATCTGCCGCTGAGCCCATTCCGCCACCGCTCCCGTGAACGCCGTACACCGGCCGAGCCCGCCGCCCGCGCCCGTTACCTGCGAGTACACAAGAGCAGTCCGTACGGCTTCCCGGCAAGGGCCGGGCCCTCACGGTTCGGACCCGCCGCGCTCGGGCGCCGACGGCGCGCCGGGCGCCACCCGGCGGGCCCTGGGCGCGACGGGCCCACCCGTCAGGCCGGCCGCAGTTCGAACCAGTCGAACGCGACGGCGTTCCGGGTCGCGTACATGCCGATGACGCGTCCGGTGAAGCCGCCGGCGACCTCGGTGGTGAGGTAGCGGCCGTCGAGCTCGGCGAGTATCTCGAAGTCGCCGCCTTCGGTCTCGTATCCGAGGCGGAGGGTGTCGGGACCACCGACGCGCAGCCCCTGCGTCGCCGCGCCCTCCCCGTCCTCACCCCGGGCCGTGACCGTCGGCGGGAGGACGTGGGCCGTCGTGACGTCGACCCGCAGCGTCAACGGGCCCGAGGCGACCTGCCGTTCGGCGACGGTCTGGCGCAGCGGGCCGATCCTGGCCACCGCCCGCACCGTGCGGCCGTCCGTCTCGACCTGGTAGTGGTGCGCCTCGTCGAGCCGTACCGCGAGTCCGCCGATCCCCCCTTCACCGACTTCGGTCCGCGCCCGCGCACTGCAGTCGGGATCACGCTGACGCCGTCCCACGAAGAGCGCGCCCTGCCTGTCGAGGGCGTCGGCCCGAGCGTGCAGCACCAGGTGCCCCGGGCGCTCGGCGAGACGGGCCGCCGACGGGTCGAGCCGCCTCAGGGACACCCAGCAGGGGGCGAGTTCCGGAGAGTCGAAATCGTCGCGGTGCGGCTCGTCGGGCCAGGGGTGCGGGGTCAACGCGGGCGCCAGGGAACGCAGTTCGAGCGGCCCGGGCAGCGGCCACCCGTCCTCCCAGCGCACCGGCACCAGGAACGTCTCGCGGCCCAGTCCGTGGAACTTCGGGGTGTCACCGCGCGGCCGGGTTCCCAGCAGCACCATCCACCAGGTGCCGTCGTGGGCCTCCACCAGGTCGCCGTGGCCGGTGTTCTGGACCGGGTGGCCGGTGCTGCGATGGGTCAGCACGGGATTGTCCGGATGCGGTTCGAACGGCCCGGTCGGCGTGCGGGAACGTGCCACCGACATCGCGTGCCCGCGCTCCGTCCCGCCCTCCGACAGCAGCAGGTACCACCAGTCGCCGATGCGGTACAGGTGCGGCCCCTCCGGGTACTGGAGCCCGGTCCCCGACCACACCGCAACCGGCTCGCCCAGCAGTTCGCCGGCCTCCGGATCGATGCGCACCGCGCGGATCCCGTCGTGCGAGAACACGCACCAGCAGCGCCCTTCCTCGTCCCACGCCAGATCGGGGTCGATGCCGGGGATGCCGACCGGCACCGGATCCGACCACGGGCCTGCCACGTCCTCTGCGGTCACCAGGACGGTGCCCGCGCCGGCGACGACGGTCGTGATCATCCAGAACCTTCCGTCGTGGTACCGGAGCGTGGGGGCGTACACGCCGCACGAGGACGGGGTGCCGTCCGGCAGGTCCGCCTGCGACGGACGGTCCAGGGCGTGCCCGACCAGCCGCCAGTGCACGAGGTCACGGCTGTGCCACAGCGGCACCCCGGGCACGTACTCGAAGCTGGACGTCGCCACGTAGTAGTCCTCGCCCACGCGGCAGATGCTCGGGT
Organism: Streptomyces sp. NPDC049970; assembly: GCF_040660235.1. Classification (NCBI taxonomy): domain Bacteria; kingdom Bacillati; phylum Actinomycetota; class Actinomycetes; order Kitasatosporales; family Streptomycetaceae; genus Streptomyces; species Streptomyces sp. NPDC049970. The sequence goes on from NZ_JBFALP010000006.1 coordinate 327,002, forward strand.
CCGGACTGAAGCCGGGTATCACGGGATTGTCGAAGAGCACCATGGTCCGTCCTCACGGGATTCGGGCTGCGGGGTCCGGCCCGGGGCCCCCGCGTCGCGACGGGGCAGGCGTCCGATGCCTGCCTGTGCGGGCAACGGCGGGCACGGCCGACGGCGACCGCACCCGGCGGGAAACGGCCCCACGGCCATGATCGTTGAAGCGTTTCGACGATGGCACCCGGACCACAGGGTGTCAATGGTCCGGACAGGTACGGGAAAAACGCTCGCGAGGCCCTAGGCTGCCGCAAAGTACCCCGGAAGTCGCGCAGCCCGGAGGGACGACGGTGCGTCGAAACGCTTCGACAAAGCCCTGCGGACCGCTCGACTTCCGCCGAAGCCCCCCCACAGCCCCTGGCCTGCGGGCGCGGCGTCCTCTTCCGAGTCGTCACGGACGCAGCGATGAGTTTCCCCGGCCCCACAGGTCTCACGATCGTCGTCGACAACACAGGAGGAACAGGTGGCTCAACTACTGAGGGTCCAGAACTTCAACGTCTCGAGCGACGGGATCGGGGCCGGTGAGGACCAGACCCTCGAAAGGCCATTCGGTCACGTCGAGCCCGAGAGACTGTTCGCCTGGGCCGGCGCCACGGCGAGTTGGCCCATGCGCACCGACCCCGGAGGGAGCCGGGGCCTGGACGACTACCTCACGCGGGACTACGCGCGCAACATCGGCGCCGAGATCATGGGCCGCAACAAGTTCGGTCCCCAACGCGGGCCCTGGCAGGACCATGAGTGGCAGGGCTGGTGGGGTGACGAGCCCCCCTTCCACACCCCGGTGTTCGTCCTGACCCACCACGAGCGTCCTTCGCTCACCCTCTCCGACACCACCTTCCACTTCGTCGACGGTGACCCTGCCGGGATCCTCGAACAGGCCCGCGAGGCGGCGCAGGGCAAGGACGTCCGGCTCGGCGGCGGAGCCACCACCATCCGGCAGTTCCTCGACGCCGACCTCGTCGACACCATGCACGTGGCGGTCTCGCCGATGAAGCTCGGGTCCGGGGTACGGCTCTGGGAGTCTCCCGATGAGCTGCTCGACCGGTTCCACCTGGAGGTCGTTCCCAGCCCGAGCGGGGTGGCACACCACCTGTTCTGGAGGAAGTGACGAGCCCTCAGTGCCGGTACGTGCCTGGCTGTCTCGGCTCCCGGCACCGCCCCTGAGGCGGGGCCGTCGAGTCGTGCCCCGGGCCGACGGCCGACGGTGGCGGTCCCCTCGGATCGTCCCGCGCAAGGCGATTCGCGCGCCCTCGTTCCGAGGCCCGAAGGGCTCGTTCCGGGCGGGCCACCGATGCCCCGTCGGAGCCAGGGCGCGCGGAGCTCGTGTCCCGCCTCACCCATCCGAATACCGGAAGGGATGCACCGCTCGCTCCGAGGGCACCGTAGGGTGGTCGGCGCAGCTGGTTCGCCCCGTCCGCCAGGCGGGAGCGTCGCAAGAGGGAACCCGGTGGAATTCCGGGACTGCCCCGCAGCGGTGAGCGGGAACGACCGCCGTCATACGCACTGGGTCCGACGAACCGGGCCTGGGAAGCGACGGCCATTAGGTGTCCTCATTCACGAGGGCCTGCCCGCGAGTCCGAAGACCTGCCAACTGCCCGCGCGCGGACGAACCGTGCGCGGACATCCCGGTGACCTCGAGGGCGGGTCGGCGTACACACCAGGCGGATCAGGGCGTCGAGTCGCGCGCTGTCGTACCGTCCGGGTGTGCCGCCCCTTCGCGCTCTCGTCCCGTCCCCGGGATCTCAGGGATTCATCTCGCGAAGGAGATCTCCGTGACAACCCAGCCCGCAGCCGCGGCGGCCCAGGCCACCGTGCACGGCTACCCCCGGCAGGGACAGAACCGGGAACTGAAGAAGGCCATCGAGGGCTACTGGAAGGGCGACGTCACCACCGACGCGCTGCGCGCCACCGCGGCCGAACTGCGCCGCACCAACTGGCAGCAGCTCGCGGAGGCCGGCATCGACGAGGTCCCGACCGGTGACTTCTCGTACTACGACCACGTGCTGGACACCAGCGTGATGGTCGGTGCCGTCCCGCAGCGGCATAGTGAGGCGGTCCGCGCGGACGGGCTCGACGGCTACTTCGCGATGGCACGCGGCACCCAGGACGTGGCGCCGCTGGAGATGACCAAGTGGTTCGACACCAACTACCACTACCTCGTCCCCGAACTCGGCCCGGACACCACGTTCACCGCGGACTCGGCCAAGCAGGTGGACGAGCTGAGGGAAGCCCTCGCGCTCGGGCACACCGCCCGGCCGGTGCTCGTCGGCCCTGTCACCTACCTTCTGCTCGCCAAGCCCGCCCCCGGGGTGCCGGCCGGCTTCGAACCGCTCACCCTGCTGGACCGGCTCCTGCCGGTCTACGCGGAGGTTCTCGCAGATCTGCGCGCCGCCGGCGCGGAGTGGGTACAGCTCGACGAGCCCGCCCTGGTCCAGGACCGCACATCCGCCGAGCTGAACGCCGTCGCCCGCACCTACCGGGACCTCGGCGCTCTCACCGACCGGCCCAAGCTGCTCGTCGCGTCCTACTTCGGCCGGCTCGGCGAGGCTCTCCCCGTTCTGGTGAAGGCCCCGGTCGAGGGCCTCGCCCTCGACTTCACCGACACGGCTGCGGCCAATCTCGACGACCTCGCCGCAGCCGGCGGGCTGCCGGGCAGGCGGCTCGTCGCCGGCGTCGTCAACGGACGCAACGTCTGGATCAACGACTACGGGAAGTCGTTGACCACGCTTGCCACGCTTCTCGGCCTCGCGGACCGGGTCGACGTCGCCTCCTCCTGTTCACTGCTGCACGTCCCCCTCGACACAGCGCCGGAGAAGGACATCGATCCTGAGATCCTCCGCTGGCTCGCCTTCGCCAGGCAGAAGACCGGGGAGATCGCCACTCTGGCCAAGGGACTCGCCGAGGGCACCGACGCCATCGCCGCGGAGATCACCGCCAACCAGGCCGACCTCGCCTCCCGCGCCGACTCCCCGGTCATCTACGACCCGGTCGTACAGGCCAGGGCCGATGCCGTCACCGGCTCCGACGGCCGTCGCTCCCTCCCCTACGGGGAGCGCGCCGCCGCCCAGCGTGCCCGCTTCGGACTGCCGTTGCTGCCGACCACCACCATCGGCTCGTTCCCGCAGACCGACGAACTGCGCACGGCCCGCGCGGACCTGCGGGCCGGACGCATCGGCACCGCCGGGTACGAGGAGCGCATCGAGGCCGAGATCGGCGAGGTGATCTCCTTCCAGGAGAGGACCGGCATCGACGTCCTCGTGCACGGCGAGCCCGAGCGCAACGACATGGTGCACTACTTCGCCGAGCAGCTGACGGGGTACCTCGCCACTCGGCACGGCTGGGTCCAGTCCTACGGCACCCGCTACGTCCGTCCCCCGGTGCTGGCCGGCGACATCTCCCGCCCCGATCCGATGACGGTGCGCTGGACGACGTACGCCCAGTCCCTCACCGACCGCCCGGTCAAGGGCATGCTGACCGGACCGGTCACCATGCTGGCCTGGTCCTTCGTCCGCGACGACCAGCCGCTCGGTGACACCGCCCGCCAGGTCGCGCTGGCCCTGCGCGACGAGGTCGGCGATCTGGAGGCCGCGGGCACGTCCGTCATCCAGGTGGACGAGCCCGCTCTGCGCGAGACCCTGCCGCTCCGCGCGGCGGACCGTCCCGCCTATCTGGACTGGGCCACCGAGTCGTTCCGGCTCACCACCGGCGGCGTGCGGCCGGACACCCAGATCCACACCCACATGTGCTACGCCGAGTTCGGCGACATCATCCAGGCCATCGACGACCTCGACGCCGACGTCATCAGCCTGGAGGCGGCCCGCTCCCACATGCAGGTCGCCCACGAGCTCGCCGCCCACGGGTATCCGCGCGAGGCGGGACCGGGCGTCTACGACATCCACTCGCCCCGGGTGCCGGGCGCCGAGGAGGCCGCGGACCTGCTCCGGACCGGACTGGAGGCCATCCCGGCGGAGCGGCTGTGGGTGAACCCGGACTGCGGTCTCAAGACCCGGGGCTGGCCCGAGACCCGTGCGGCGCTGGGGAATCTGGTCGCCGCGGCACGCACGGTCCGTGGTGAGCTGTCCGGGTCCTGACCGACCGGGCGGCGCCGGCCGGGGCGCGCGACACGCCCCGGCCGGTGCCCGGCGGACCTCCCGCCGGTGTCGCGGGTCCGAGTGACGGGCCCGGCGCGTCTCAGTCGGCGAAACAGCAGTCCCCGCACTTCGAACCGGCCGGTGTCCGGTAGTACAGGCAGCAACTGCGACGGCGGAAGGCCAGGTCCGGTCCGGTCAGGGATCCCGTACCGACGAGCCTTCCGGTGCCGAGCAGTCGCGTGACCAGGCGGGTGAGCGGCGTCCGCAGACCGGGCCGGGCGGCCAGGAGCACTCCGGCCGAACCCGCCAGCGCGGAGGCCGCGTTCCCGTCCAGCAGGCGGGGGGCGATCTTGACGTCCAGCCCGGCCTCCAACGCCGCCAGGTGCCCCATCACCTCGGTGCTCAGGGCGTGTTCGCGGTGCGGGAGCCGGTCGGCGTACCACCCGGCGGGGTGCGGCAGCCTGAGTGCCGAGCCGGTGTCGGCGCGTTGCAGGGCGTCGAGGTCCAGCACGATCCCGTGGAGCAGGGCGCAGGCCAGCACGGGTGACCAGAGGCGGGCCGCGTGCCCCAGTTGGGCGATGGACACGCCGACGCGCGGATCCCTGGTGCGGTACCGGTCGGCGACGGCCGTGGCGAGGTCGGCGAACCCGCGGGCGTACGACTCCTGGACGGGGTGCCAGCCCTCGCCGGGGCCACCGGTCCGCATGGCGAAGAAACCCCCGAGGGCGGCCGCGTCCTCCATCGCCGCCGCCACGGCGTCCTGGGGCGCCCGAGCCGGATCAGCCATGCCGGGTGCCCTCTCCCCCGTGCGTCGCCTGGTGGACGGCTCCGCGCGGACCGGCCGCTTCGGCACCTCGGTCCACCGGGCGCCGCCGGCCTCAGGTGGCCGCACGGCGCCGGGGAGGCAGGAAGGTGTAGAGGTCGAGGATCTCGGGCCTGGACGCCAGGCCCGGGCCGCCCGCACGCACCCAGGCGGCGATGTCCTCCGTCGCGTCAGGGTCGTTGACCAGTCCCAGCCAGACCGGCCGGCCTCCGGCGGCCCGGCCGGCGGCGGAGGGCTGCACGACGACGACGTTGGCCTGGTCGCACACGTCGAGGCACTCGGAGACCCGCACCGGTGCCTCGGTGCGCAGCCGCGCCGTCTGCGCCGCGTGGTCCACTCCGGTCACCTTGGGACTGCCGCAGCAGCAGTCCCGGCACACGACGATGCGGCAGGGGGCCGGGCCCGCCGTCCTCACCGCCACCACGGTGTCCGAAGCCTCCTGGGCCGGGTTGTCGGGCACGCCGAACCACCCTCTCTCCGGGGAGATCCGCCCCGGTGTACGTCGAGGAGGCGACCGCGTGAGTCTCCTGGCTCCCGGGTCGAAGTCCGTCCCGTCCTCACCGCTCCGTCCGGAGGGGCACCAAGGACGGGACGGATCAACTCGCCGGTCACAGTGGCGGGACCGCGCCGGATTCGCACCGGCTTCCTCGGACCGCCGTCGCCCTGTCGTGGGTCATCATGACATCCGACGGAAGGGGGCCGCCGGGCGCGGCGTCCCGGGAACCCGCCACAGGGGCGGCCCTTTCCGTCGGGGCGCGCGGCGGGAGGCCGGGACCGCCCACTTGACCGCGCCCCGACGGAACGTACTATCACCAGGTCATCGCCGCGACGGGAGACAGGAAGCCGGTGTGAATCCGGCACGGTCCCGCCACTGTGACCGGGGAGTGCGACCCTCGACATGCCACTGCGCGCCGCGTGGGAAGGCCGAGGGGAAGCGTCGATCCGGGAGTCAGGACACTGGCCTGTCGCGGGCCCGATCCGAGGAGCGCGGACTCCCCAGGAGGCTTCACGTGTTCACAGCCATGTCCCTTTCCCCGCAGGCCGTTCGACCCCGCCGACGCACGTCCCCGCGGGTCGCGGCAGGCGCGCTCGCGCTGGCGGCACTCGCCCTGACCACGGGGTGCGGCTCCGCCGGTGGCGCGGGCGGAAGCCCGGAGGGCGGGGTGCAGGTGTCCGAGGGCTTCCCCGTCACGATCGACAACTGCGGGGTGAGGACGACGTACACCGAGCCTCCGGCGCGGGTGGTCACCATCCACCAGCACCCGGCGGAGCTGATGCTCGCACTCGGCCTGGGCGACCACCTGGCCGGTACCGCCTTCCCCGACTCGGCCGTGCTGCCCGAGTTGAAGCAGGAGTACGAGGCCGTCCCCGAACTGGCCGAGAGGGAACCGTCGTTCGAGACTGTCCTGGAGGCGGAACCCGACCTCGTCTACGGCGGGTACGGCAGCGCGTTCGCGGACAAGGAGGGGCGCTCGCGCAAGGCGTTCGCCGACGCCGGGATCGACACCCACCTCAACCGCGAGTACTGCGGCAGGAAGCGGGTGACGATGGAGGACACCTACGACGAGATCCGCACCGTGGGCACGATCTTCGGTGTGTCCGACCGCGCCGACACGCTGGTCTCCGATCTGAAGGGGCGGGTCTCCGAGGCCGCGTCCGCCGTCGAGGGCGAATCCGACATGCCGGTCTTCGTCTACGACAGCGGCGACAAGTCGGCCTTCACCGCGGGCGGCAGGAGCCTGGGGACCGAGCTGATCCGGCTCGCCGGCGGCCGCAACGTCTTCGCCGATCTGGACGACGTGTTCGGGGACGTCTCCTGGGAGCAGGTCGTGGAGCGCAAGCCGGAGGCCATAGCCATCTACGACTACGAGGGTTCCGGGAGCGTCGAGCAGAAGAAGGCGTACCTGCTCGCCCAGCCGGCGCTCGCGGATGTGCCGGCGATCAGGAACGAGCGGTTCGTCGTCCTGCCGCTGACCGCGACCCTGGTCGGGATCCGGTCGGCGTACGCGGTCGGGGACCTCGCCCGTGGGCTGCACCCCGAGAGCTTCCGGTGACCGCTCCGGCCGTGGGCACCCCGGCGGAGCCTGCCGTGGGACGGCGCGCGAAGGGTGGCACCGCGGCGGGCGGGGGGACGTTCGCCGTGGCCCTGCTCGTCCTGACCGCCGTGCTTCTCGCATCCGTCGTCGCGGGTCTGGCCATCGGTTCGGTGCACGTCCCGCCGGGCCAGGTGTGGGGAATCGTGTGGCACGCCGTGGGCGCCGACCGGTCCGCGCCGGACTGGTCGCGGGCCCGCGAGACCATCGTGCTGGACGTACGGGCGCCACGTGTCCTGCTCGGGGTGGTGACCGGCGCCGGGCTTGCGGTCGTGGGGACCGCGATGCAGGCACTCGTACGCAACCCCCTAGCGGAGCCCTACCTGTTGGGGGTCTCCTCCGGGGCGTCCCTCGGCGCCGTGACCGTGATCGTGTTCGGGGTGACTCTGTTCGGGCCGGTGTCGCTCCCGGTCGCCGCGTTCGCCGGAGCGCTGGGTGCCCTGCTGCTGGTGTACGCCACCGCCCGTACGGGGGGCCGCATCACGTCCGTGCGGCTGGTGCTGTCCGGTGTGGCGGTCGCGGCCGTACTCACGGCGGTGCTGGACCTGCTGCTGCTGACCAGCGACCGGGGGAACGAGACGCGCGCGATCCTCGCCTGGACGCTCGGTGGCCTCGGCGGTGTCGACTGGGCCACTCTCCGGCTGCCCGGCGCGGCGCTGCTGCTCGGCATCGGTGTCCTCTCCGTGCAGGCACGCAATCTGAACCTGTTGCTGGCCGGCGAGGAGGCCGCCACCACGATGGGCCTGGACGTGGGCCGCTTCCGGTCGCGCATGTTCGTGCTGCTCTCCCTCGTCACCGGCGTGCTGGTGGCGGCTGCCGGGCCGATCGGTTTCGTCGGTCTGATGCTCCCGCACATCGTGCGGCTGTTCGTCGGCGGTGACCACCGCCGGGTGCTGCCCACGGCCGCGCTCGGCGGAGCGGTGTTCCTCGTCTGGGCCGACATCGCCGCGCGTGTGGTGGCCGCACCGATGGAGATCCCGGTCGGGGTGCTCACGGCGCTGTGCGGCGGGCCGTTCTTCCTCTGGCTGATGCGCCGCGACGCACGGCGCGGCACGGGCGAGGGTGTGGCATGAGGGCAGCCGAACTCGTCGTCGACTCGGTCACTCTCACGGCCGGCGCCCATCAGCTGGTGCGCGACGTGTCGATGACCGCTCGCCCCGGTGAGGTGATCGGCCTGGTCGGGCCGAACGGCAGCGGCAAGTCCAGCCTGCTGCGCGCCGTCTACCGCGTCCTGCGCCCCGCCGCCGGCCGGGTCGGGGTCGACGGGCAGGATGCCTGGTCGCTGCCGGTGCGGCGACTCGCCCGGACGGTGGCGGCGGTGACGCAGGAGCCGGGGGCGGAGTTCGACCTCACGGTGCGCGAGGTGGTCGCCATGGGCCGTACGCCGCACAAACGGCTGCTCGCGGGGGACACCGCCGAGGACGCGGAGCTGATCGGGACGGCGCTCGGCGCGGTGGACGTCACCGGGCTGGCGGACCACCCCTTCGACCGACTCTCCGGGGGCGAGCGCCAGCGCGTCCTGATCGCACGGGCACTCGCCCAGCAGCCCTCGCTGCTGGTCCTCGACGAACCGACCAACCACCTGGACATAAAGCACCAGTTGTCGGTCCTCGGCGTGCTGAGGAGACTGCCGGCCACGGTCCTGGTCGCCCTGCACGACCTCAACCTCGCCGCGTACCACTGCGACCGTCTGTACGTCCTCGACGCGGGCGAGGTCGTCGCCTCGGGCACGCCCGCCGAGGTGCTGACCCCGCGTCTCCTCGCCGAGGTGTACGGGGTGGAGGGCGAGGTGACCGTCCACCCCCGGACCGGGGCGCCCCATGTGACGTTCCTGCCGGAGGGGCCGCCTCCCCACGGACCCGCCGGAGCGTAGTCGCGGCCGGCACAGCGGAAGGATCCGTCCCCTCGGCCGACCGGAGGCCGGGCGAGGGGACGGATCCTGGGTAAGGCAGGACAGCCGCGGGGTGTCAGTCGAGGGCGGGCGGTGCCGCGTCCGCCGAAGTGCCCCACCGCGAGGGAGCCGTACCGACCTCGAAGGACAGGTCGCGGGTGCCGCGGATGTCCTCGGTGGTCAGGTAGGTCTTCGCGTACGCGGTCCCGTCGGTCCGGGCGGACTGGATGTAGCGCGCCGAGTCGGAGGTGCCCGGAGCCCTCACGGTCAGCCGGCCCTCGGGGTAGTAGCGGCGGTCCAGGGTGAGGTCCACCCGCTCGAAGACGGGGGTCGAGAGCCCCCAGGTGTCCGTGCCCGGCTGGACCGGGAAGATCCCGATCGAGGACAGGACGTTCCAGGCGGACATCGTCCCGAGGTCGTCGTTCCCGGTCATGCCGGTCGGGGCGTCGGTGAAGAGGGTGAGCGCCGCGTGCACGACGTCGGTCGTCTTCGAGGGCTGGCCGGTGGAGAGGTAGGTGTACGGGGCGATCAGGTCGGGTTCGTTCTGCGGGTTGTACTTGTCCGCGTTGTAGTAGTCGTACGGCCCGTTCACCCACACCTCGCGGGCGGTCTTCGCCGGGTCCTTCAGGAGCTCGTCGTAGGCGAAGAACGAGTCGAGGCGCTCGTTGGCGGCCTGGGTGCCGCCGATCAGGGAGACCATGCCGGGCAGGTCCTGCGGGACGAGCCACTGGTACTGCCAGGACGTGCCCTCGTGGAAGCCCTCGCTCTGTGCGGGGTCGACGGGTCCGGTGAAGTCGCCGGCGGCGTCGCGGGCGCGGAAGAAGCCGGTCGAACTGTCGAAGATCTTCCGGTAGTTCTGCGCGCGCTCCGTGTAGCGCTCGGCGTCCGCCTCGTGGCCCAGCTCCTTCGCCATCTGGCCGAGCATCGCGTCGGACAGTGCGTACTCCAGGGTCGCGGAGGCGCCGTGGTCGTAGTCGGAGTCACCGGGCTTCACGTGCTGGCGACCCTTGATGTAGGGCGCGAAACCGTCGGCGAGGTACTCCTTGTTGGCTTCGCGGCCCACAGGGGCGGAGTCGGCCGACGGCACTCCGTCGGCGTTCTTCCTGAGCGCCCGGTAGGCCTGCTCCTCGTACCCCTTGAGCAGTCCCTGCTGGTAGGCGTTGGTGAGGAACGGCGTGACGGGGTCGCCCGTCATGATGTTCGTCTCGACCGTGCCGTATCCCCACTTGGGGAGCCAGCCGCTGTCCTGGTCGATCTTGATGACGGAGATCGCCATGTCGCGTGACTCGCTCGGCGCGAGGAGCGACAGCAGCTGGGCCTGGGTGCGGTAGGTGTCCCAGAGCGACCAGTTCTGGTAGTACGTGAAACCCTTGGCGCGGTGGGTCTTCTGGTCCCAGCCGGTGTAGCGGCCGTCGACGTCGCTGCCGATGTTCGGCGCGAGGAAGGAACGGTAGAGGGACGAGTAGAAGGTCCGGCGAAGGGTCTCGCTGCCGCCCTGCGCCCGGACCTCGCCGAGCCGGTCCTCCCAGGCGGACTGTGCGGCGCGTGCGACCCTGTCGTACGGACGGCCGCCCTCCGCGCGGAGGTTTAGGGCAGCGCCCTTGGCGTCGACGTAGGAGATCGCCGTGGTCGCCTCGACGCTGCGGTCCTCGGTCGTGTCGAAGCGCAGGAAGGCGCCGTTGCGCTCGTCGCCGGCGGCCGAGGTCTTCGAACCCTCGGTGACCTTCTCGCCCTTCCACGTGCCCGAGGTGGCGAAGGGCCGGTCGAAGCGCGTGATCGTGTAGACCGTGTACGGCTTGGTGTCCTGGCAGAAGCCGCTGCCGGTGATGGCCGTGCGCACGGTGCGGCTGTCGAGGATCTCGACCTTGGTGTTCACGGTCTTGTGCAGCGACTGGCCCGCGTTGATGAGGACGTTGGCCTTGTCGGTGGCGGGAAACGTGTAGCGCTGCACACCGGTGCGCTCGGTGGCGCTCAGTTCCGCCTTGATACCGGTCTTCAGGCCGACGGTGTAGGTGCCGGGGCTCGCCTTCTCGTCGTCGTGGCTGAACTCGGCCGCGTAGGCGGCGTTGTCCGTCGACGTGATGTCACCGGTGGTCGGCAGCACGGGGAGGTCGCCGCCGAGGCCGCAGCCCACGCCGGAGATGTGGACGGTGGAGAAGCCCCTGATGTGGGTCTCCGAGTAGTCGTACCCCGTGTTGTGGCCGGTGTCGGGCGAGAGCTGCACCATTCCGAACGGGACCGCGGCACCCGGATAGGTGTTGCCCTCGTTCTCTGTTCCGATGAACGGGTTGACCAGATCGGTCAGCCGGCCGCGCTCGGAGTGCGCCCCTCCGTCCGCCGCGGCGGGTGCGGCGACGGCGGCTCCGAGGAGCGCGGCCGTGGCGGCCGCCGTCCCCGCACCGCGTATCAAGTGGGTCCATCTCATGGGAAGAACGCCTCTCCAGCCTTAGACAACGTTGTCATATCGCACTGCGCGATCATTCTTGGCCTGAATTCGTGTACTCGTCAAGAGTTACGGCAAGAGCGGGCGACCGCCCTGGACCGGACACCGGGGGCCCTGGCGCTCCGGGATGTCCCGGACCACACGCCGGTCGTGGGACAGCTCCCGCGCATTCGGGGGATGCGTCCGGGGGGCGACCGTCGGAGGTGTGCGGTCCCCCGCGCGACTGCCGCCGTACGACGAGTCGGCCCACCCGTCCGCATGACGCGGAACACACCCCCTTGCGCTTGATCGTCGCAACGGTGTCAGGTTTTACGGTACGTGCATGACCTCCGAGACCACGACCTCCCTGCTCCTCTCCCCCACCCGCCTCGGTCGGCACGCGTTGGCGAACCGCCTGGTCATGGCGCCCATGACCCGCAACCGCGCCGAGGACGACGGCACGGCCACCCCGCTGATGGCCGAGTACTACGCCCAGCGCGCCGGAGCCGGTCTGATCATCGCCGAAGCCTCGACCCCCAGTCAGGTCGGCCGGACGTATCCGAACATCACCGCCCTGCACACCGACGCCCACACGGCCGGGTGGCGCCAGGTCACCCAGGCCGTCAGGGCGGCCGGCGGCGGACCGATGTTCCTCCAGATCCAGCACGGCGGACGTGTCGGCCACCCCGACACCAGCGGTCTCACCCCGATCGCCCCCTCCCCGATCCCGCTGCCCGAGTCGATCCACACCCCGACGGGACGTCAGGAGGCAGTAACACCACGCGAGATGACGCCCGACGACATCCGGACGACGATCCGTGACTTCGCCGCCACGGCACGGCGGGCCGTCGACGCGGGTTTCGCCGGGGTCGAGGTGCACAGCGCGAACGGCTACCTGCTCCACCAGTTCCTCACCACTGGCACCAACCACCGCACCGACGGTTACGGCGGCAGTGTCGGGAACCGGATCCGCTTCACCTCCGAGGTGATCGACGCCGTCATCGACGCGATCGGGGCCGAGCGCACCGGCCTGCGCATCTCGCCCGGCCACAGTGTCAACGGCGTCACGGACACCGATGCCGACGCCGTCTACCCCGCGCTGCTCGAAGCCAACGACGGCAAGGGGCTCGCCTACCTCCACGTCGCGTTCGCCTCTCCCGACGAGCCGCTCTTCTCCCGCCTGCGCGAGATCTGGTCCGGAACCCTCATCGCCAACCCGGTGCTGCCCACCGACCGGATCCCGGCCGACGGAGGCAGGGAGGCGGCCGAGCGCCTCCTCTGCGCGGGCGCGGACCTCATCGCCCTGGGCCGCCCGTTCCTCGCCAATCCCGACCTGGTCGAACGGCTGCGCACCGGCGCGCCGGTCAACGCCGTACGCGCCAAGTACGCGATGTACACGGGCGGGCCCGTCGGATACACCGACTACCCCACGCACTGCTGAGACGGACGGCGCGCGACTCCCTCGTCCGTCCGCCCATCCGGTCAGTCGGACGGTGGGTCGACCGGGCGGTTCGAGGCGGGCCTCCTCCAGGTGGTCGCACGGCGGGCCCATTCGGTTTCCGGGTCGCGCGTGCGGCCGGGGTCAACAGGAGCACGGGGGGGCCGGCCCGTGCTCCCGGCGTCTCTCCGCCCGCCGCTTGCGCGCGTCCCGGTCGGGAATGCCCACCGGGAGTGCGTGGAGGCCAAGAACGGCAACCTCGACTCGGTGGTGGCGGGTGCCGGGGTGCTCCCCGGCGCCTGACACACGGCGCGCCCGTGCGGCTGCGCCGAGCGGGCCGCACCCGCGGGCGGGTACCGAGGCGGCTCCGAACCGGGACGGCAGGCTCGCCCGAACCGGCTGGTAGTCGGCCGGCCTCGTGAGAGTCGGCAGGCCTTGTCGGAAAACTATGAATGATGGTTCACTTCTTTCGTGGCCTACCGGAAGACCCCCGCAGAGCTCAGGCGTCTCGAAGCCGCTCGTGACCGACTCGTGGCCGGCGCCGCTGCCGTCGTGGCCGAGGTGGGCTGGGCTCGGGCCTCCGTGACCGCAGTCGCCGAGGCGGCGGGTATGTCGGCCGGTTCGGTGTACCAGCACTTCCCGTCGAAGGCGGCGCTCGCCGTCGAGGTGTTCCGGCGCGCGGCGGGCCGTGAGCTGGACGTCCTGGGGTCCGTCCTCGGCGCCCCCGGGGACCCGGTCGAGCGCCTCACTGCCGGTGTCCAGGTCTTCGCCCGCCGCGCCCTGGAGAACCGCGGGCAGGCGTACGCCCTGCTCGCCGCACCGGCCGAACCGGCCGTCGGAGCCGAGCGCCTGGAGTTCCGCCGCCGGTACCGCGCGCTCTTCGCCGAGGTGGTCGAGGAGGGCATGGAACGGGGGCTGCTGCCGCCCCAGAACGGCGAGATCACCGCGGCGGCGCTCACCGGTGCGATCGGCGAGGTGCTGGTCGCGCCGCTCGGCGCTCCGGAGTCCGACGACACCCACGGACTCCTTCGCGAACTCACCGCGATGGCACTGCGCTGCGCGGGCGCGCCTCCCGCAGATCTCCCGCACCGCCCCGACCCCGCCCAGGAGGGCCATCATGTCCGCGACCGACACCCCGCACAGCCGCCCCTCGGGCACCACCCACGAGGTGACGAACCAGCCGCCGCCGCTGACGGGCCATGACGCGGCGGACGATCCCGTACTGATCGACGGGGTACGCCGCGAGGGCGCGGATTGGTACCTGGACGACCTGCACGGGCTCGGACGCCGTGCGGGCAGCGAGGAGGTGCAGCGCTGGGCCGACGAGGCCAACCGGCATGAACCGGTTCTGCGCACACACGACCGGTACGGACATCGGGTGGACGAGGTGGACTTCCACCCCTCCTACCACTCGCTCATGGACGTGGCGATCGGCGAGGGGCTCGGCGGGGCTCCCTGGGCGGACGCGCGACCAGGTGCGCACGTGGCGCGCGCCGCGGGCTTCATGGTGTGGAGCGGCACCGAGGCGGGGCACGGCTGCCCCGTCTCCATGACCTACGCAGCGGTCCCGGCCCTGCGCAACTCCCCCGCCCTCGCCAAGGTGTACGAACCCCTGCTGACCAGCCGCGTGTACGACGCCGGCCTGCGCACTCCGGCCACCAAGCGCGGACTGCTGGCGGGTATGGGCATGACGGAGAAGCAGGGCGGCACCGACGTACGCGCCAACACGACCGTCGCGGCCGAACAGCCGGACGGCACCTGGCGGTTGCGTGGCCACAAGTGGTTCACCAGTGCGCCGATGAACGACCTGTTCCTGGTGCTCGCTCAGGCGCCGGGCGGGCTCTCCTGCTTCCTGGTGCCCCGCGTCCTGCCCGACGGCGGTCGCAACACGTTCCGCATCCAGCGCCTCAAGGACAAGCTAGGCAACCGCTCCAACGCGAGCGGCGAGCCCGAGTTCGACGACACCGTGGCGTGGCTGGTCGGCGACGAGGGCAGGGGTGTGCGCACCATCATCGAGATGGTCACCATGACCCGGCTCGACTGTGTGCTGGGCTCGGCCGCCGGCATGCGCGCCGCACTGGCACAGGCCACCCACCACGCACGCCACCGCACGGTGTTCGGCGCCAGACTCGTCGAACAGCCCCTGATGCGCAACGTCCTCGCGGACCTGGGGCTGGAGTCGGAGGCGGCGACCACGCTGGCCCTGCGCCTGGCCGGGGCGACCGACCGGGCCCAGCGCGGCGACGCCCAGGAGCGCGCCTTCCTGCGCCTGGCCACCGCGATCGGCAAGTACTGGGTGTGCAAACGCCAGCCGGCCGCCGTCGCGGAGGCACTCGAATGCCTGGGGGGCAACGGGTACGACGAGGCGTCCGGCATGCCCCGCCTCTATCGCGAGGCTCCGCTCAACGGCATATGGGAGGGCTCGGGCAACGTCAACGCGCTGGACATGCTGCGCGCACTGGCGCGTGAGCCCGAGTCCCTCCAGGCCTTCCGTACCGAGATCGAGGCAGCCGCCGGAGCGGACGGGCGGCTCGACGCGGCCTGGCGCGAGCTCCAGGGAGAGTTCGTACTCACCGAGGACGCGCCGCTGCGCGCACGCCGGGTGATCGAGCGCGCTGCTCTCGTGCTGCAGGGCTCGTTGCTCGTCCGCCACGCACCGCACGCCGTCGCGGACGCCTTCTGCGCCTCACGCCTCGCCGGTGACCGCGGGCTGGCGTTCGGCACCCTGCCGGCCGGGGCCGACTTCACGGCTCTGCTCGAACGGCTCCCCGTCTGACCCGTGCCCCCGCGATCGGCTGGGGGCACCCACCCCCGCGGCCCTCGCAGGTGATGATCAGGCCCCACACCCCGTGCCTCGGACGTATCCTCGCCGAGGCACGGGGAGCAGCGGACGGACAGGGCGGCGGACAGGGTGGCGGACAGAAGCAGGGCCGGCCGGGCGGCTCCGGACAGCGGATCGCGCGCCCCGACACCAGGGGTCTCCGTGTCCGCCTCCCTCGGCGCACAGGCACGTGACGCCCTCCTGCAGCGCATCGTCGACCGGCGCTACGAGCAGGGCGCGCGCCTCGTCGAGCGGGAGGTCGCGGAGGAGCTGGGCATGTCCCGCGTGCCCGTACGCGAGGCGCTGCGCGCCCTGGTCACCGAAGGCCTCCTGGAGTTGCTCCCGCACAGCGGCGTTCGCGTCCGGCGGCTGGCCCTCGCGGACGTGGAGCACCTGTACGAGGTGTGGGAGCCCCTGGCGGTGCAGGCCTCGCGGCTCGCCGCCCGGGCCGTGGCGGCGGGCGAGGCGGGACAGCTCGCCGCGTTGGAAGCGACCCTCCGCCAGGCCGAATCCGCGGCGGCTGCGGACGAGGGAACACGCGAGGTGGCCGCGCACACCGCGTTCCACGAGGGCGTCGTGGCGATGTCGGGCAACCCGTTGCTCGCCCGGACCATGGACCAGCTGAGCTGGCAGCTGCGGCTGTTGTTCGGCCTGCGCGAGGAGCCCGCGCACATGCGCGCCCAGCATGCCGAGATGTACCGGCACATCTCGGCCGGGGACTCGGAGGCCGCGGCAGCGAGCACCCTCCTGCACGTGCGCGACAGCCGGGTCGTCGCGCTGCGGACCATGTTCGGCGAACACTGACGGATTTGTATACCAAGGCTACTCGCCCATAGCGCGCACAAGGTCACGGATCAGGCAGATACGGCACCTTTTGCCACCTCCTGGGCACAACCCTTGCCCGCCCGCGCCATACTGGTATACAAACTGGGGACTCATCGACTCCCTCCCCCAAGGAGCTCCCGTGTGCGTCGAAGCCACTCCCCCGCCCCCCGACAGGCTGACCCGACGCGGCGTGCTCGCCGGTGCCGCGGCACTCGCCGGCACGGTGGCCGCAGCGGGCTCGGCGTCAGCCGCACCGGCGGACCGTGCCGCCGCGTCGGGCGTCGGCGGCCGGCGCGCCCCCGGCACCCGGGCCCGTGGCGGCAGCCTCGTGATCGAGGGCGGCACGCTGCTGGACCCGGCCACCGGTGAGGTCACCGAGAACGCCGTGGTCGTCATCGAGGACGGGACGGTACGCGCCGCGGGCCGCCGCGGCGATGTCACCGTGCCCCGGCACATCGGGAAGACCGTCGACGCCCGTGGACGCTGGGTCCTGCCCGGCCTCGTGGACGCGCACATCCATCTCAGCACCGCGACCGAGGCCCGTGACGCCGTCCGACAGGGCGCGACCAGCGCCCGCAGCGGTTCGACCAGCTTCTTCCAGGACATCGCCGTACGTGAACTCGCCCGCCACAGCCCCGAGCTCGCGCCACGGCTGACCGCGGCGGGCGTCTTCGTCACCCCGGACCTCGGTGACACCGTGCTGGCGGACCCCGATCTCACGACGCTCGCCCGCCTCGATGACGGCGTGCGCTCGGCCGAGGCACTGCGCCGCGTGGTCCAGGTGAACCTCGCCCGAGGTGCCGACGTGATCAAGACGCGCGTCAACGAGCGCGCCGGGCTGCCCGAGCAGGATCCGCTGGCCCAGGTGTACTCGCACGAGCAGCTCTCCGAGATCGTCGCCGCGGCGCGGCGGGGCGGCAAGGGCGTCCTCTGCCACAGCTACAGCGAGCAGGGCTGCCACGACGCCGTCACTGCCGGAATCCGCTCCCTGGAACACGGTGCCTTCGTCGGCGAGCGGACCCTGCACGAGATGCGCCGCAGGAGCACGTACTTCACGCCCACCCTCACCGCCATCGCCGGTCTGGCCGATTCCGCGGACCCGGTGCTCGCCGAACGCGGACGCACCTATCTCCCCGTGCTGAAGCGGGCGGTGCTCGCCGCACACGAGATCGGTGTCCCGCTCGCCGCCGGGACCGACTCCTCGGGCGGCACGATCAGCCCCATCGGCAGGGAGGTGGAGCTGATGCGCGCGGCTGGGCTGCCCGCGCTCGACGCGATCCGCACCGCCACCACGGGCGCCGCCCGCCTCCTGGGGCTCGAGCGCTCGGTGGGCCGCCTCTCACGCGGCTTCACGGGCGACGCGATCCTCGTGGACGGCGACCCGTTGGCGGATCCCGCCCTGCTCAAGGAGCCGACACGGGTGATACGGGCCGGAATCCCGGTCTGATCCCGCCCCGACCCCGCCGAAGGAGTTCCCGTGCAGCCGTCCCAGTCTTCCCCCGCCACCTTCGACCGCCGGACGATGCTGGCCGGTGCCGCCGCGCTGGCCGGGACAGCGGCCACGAGTACCGCCGCGTCCGCCCGTGCCCACGCGTCGCCCCCGCCCGTCGACCCCACCGCGCCCGGCGAGACGGACGTCCGGGGGAAGCCGGGTGCCCATGGCCGGGCCGTGGTCTTCCGGGACGTACGTCCGTACGGCGCGGCGGAGTCCAGCGATCTCGTGGTCGTCGACGGCCGGATCTCACGTGGCCCGGCACCCCGCGGCGCGACGGTCGTCGACGGTGGCGGACGTATCGCTCTCCCGTCCCTGGTGGACGCGCACATCCACCCCGACAAGACGACCTGGGGCGGCTCGTGGGTCTCGCGGCGTCCGGCGGACGGCATCGCCGACTACGTGGCCCAGGACGTGGAGCTGTTCCACAGCCAGGACCGCTCGGTCGCGGAGCGCGCGTACGGCCTGATGGCCCACGCGGTCACCCGCGGCACACGGGCGATGCGCGCCCATGCCGACGTGGCCCCGGCCTACGGCCTGGCCGGGCTCGAAGGGGTGGCGAAGGCCCGTGAACGGCTTCGCCACGCCCTGGACGTCCAGATCGTGGCCTTCCCGCAGCACGGTGTCATCCGTACACCGGGCACGGCGCAACTGCTGGAGGAGGCCGCACGCTCGGGCGCCGTCGACATGATCGGCGGCATCGACCCCATCGGCTTCGACCAGGCGCTGGACGAGCAGCTGGACCTGGTCTTCCGCATCGCGGACCGGCACGGCATCGGCGTGGACATCCATCTGCACGACCGCGGGGAGAAGGGGCTCGACGCGATGCGCGGCATCATCGAGCGCACGCGGGCACTGTCCCTCACCGGCCAGGTCACCGTGAGCCACGTCTTCTGCCTGCCCGAACTGTCGGACAGTGACCTCGGCTCGATGGCCGCCGACCTGGGCGAGCTGGACATCGCGCTCACCACGGTGGCGCCGTCCGAATCCCTGGTGCTGCCCGTCGCCCGCCTCCGCGAGCACGGGGTACGGGTGGGACTCGGCTCCGACGGGGTACGCGACTCCTGGAGCCCGTTCGGCAACGCCGACATGCTGCACCGTGCCCAACTGCTGGGGTGGGTGACGGACGTGCGACTCGACGACGAGTTGACGGACTGTCATCGTGTGGCGGCGGACGGCGGAGCCGACGTCATGGGCCTGGCGCACGCGGACCTCCGGCCCGGCTCCCCGGCCGACTTCGTCCTCGTGCGGGGCGAGTGCCTGCCGCAGATCGTAGTGGACATGCCCCGCCGGGACCTGGTCGTGCACGGCGGAGCCGTCGTCGCCCGCGACGGGAGGTTCCTGGACTGACCCCGGTCGGCGCGCGCCCTCCGGGCAGGGGCGGCAGCGGGCCTCATCGGACGGAGGGCATCGTCCCGCCGTCCCGCAGCCTCGCGTTCACCCGGAACCGCGCGTCGCGCCGGGCGGGGACCGCCAAGGTCTGTCCCTGGGCGGTACCGAGCACCGAACCGGTCACCTCGATGCCCCGCACCGCGCGGCTGCCCGCCGCGAGCACGTACCAGGCTCCCGTCGGCGACCTCCAGTGGGTGCCTGCGACGACATGCTGTCCGAAACGGCTGCACAGGGCGGTGTTCCTACGGTCAGCCACCACCTCGGCCGGGTCGGTGGGTGATTGCGCGGGCGGGACGAACTGCACCAGGACACGGCCCTGGCCCCGCCAGGTGTCCGCCCTGGTGCACACCCAGCCGGCCCTGGTCCGGGTCCCGGGGAGGGGCTGCTCGGCGAACTGCCAGTGGTTGACCGCCCTCACCCCGGAGCCCCGGAGGTCCTGGAGCGAGCAGGCCGTGCGGGCCCAGCCGGTGAGCGCGTCGGTGCCCGTCGCCTCGCGCGGCTGCCTGGACGGCGCACCGGATCCGGGCTTGGGGGTGTGGGTCAGGTGCACCGGGGCGAGATCGCCGAGATCCGTCACGAGGAACGCGTGCTTCTCCACGATCTTCTGCGACGACCGCAGCTGCATCACGGGCCAGGACCGGCATCCGCCGGCCGGAGGACCGGGCACCTCGGCGGTGACCCCGTCCTTGTCCACGGGCAGTGGCTGCGCCGGTGCGTCAGGGCTCAGGAGATCTCGCGTCGCCGACTCCGCGACCCAGGGCGCCAGCAGGAACCTCGCCGCCGTACCGGAGCGGCTGACGGCGAGTGCGGCGGCGGTGGTGACGTCCGCGTCGTCGACCCGGGCGAAGTCCAGGTGCGAGGCGCCTTCCCCGGACAGCGGTTCGGCGTAACGGACGACACGTACGCCGCTGTCGTGGAACAGCACCACGGCCTCGCCGTCCAGACGGCCCGCGAACAGCAGTCGAGGCGGCTCGGCCGGCGGCACGTCCGCGGTCCCGGGGGTGACCGTGACGACGGCGCCTGCGGGAGGCCGGGCCCAGCTGTCGAGCGCCCGTCCCAGAAGCGCCTCGTCCTCGGTGCGGCTGCCACGCGGGGACCAGGCGCTGAAGTCCACGCGCGAGGTGTCCGCCCACTGCCCCGACGGCGTACGCGCCAGGGCAGCCGGGTCGAGCGCCCCACCGGGCAGCGTGGCGCGCGGGGCGGCGACGGTCGGCCTGGCGTCGTCGGCTCCCGCGCCGGCCGAGACGGCGAGCCCTCCCGCCAGGGCGAGGAGCGCGAGGGCCGCCGCCCCCGCTCGCACGCGGTGCCTGCGGCGCAGCAGGTCGCTGGGGCGGGTCTGCACCGTGCACGGATCGAACTCGGCCGACCGCAGGAGCAGGCGGACCCGCTCGTGGTCGCTCCCCGCGACCTGTCCGGCCGCCCGTACGGCTTCGGCGGGATCGGCGACACCCGCCTCCGTGAGCAGCGAGCGTGTGCCGTCGCCGGACAGCGACTCCAACAGCAACAGGCCGAGGGCCGCACGAGCGGGCCCGGTGACGTCCGACAGCGCCCGGTCGAGGTTGAACTCCTCCATTCCGCCCGCCCGGGGGAATAGCCTCAGTCCCCGGACCACCGGCACCGAGGGCCGCAGAGCTGCCGGTGCGGGCAGGCGTGCGGGCCACCAGCGGGGCCGCACTTCGTACGCCAGCGCGGAGCGCACGACCCGCAGGCGGACTCCCGCGTACGCGGGTGAGTACGTGCCGTCACCCGCAGGACCGGCGGTGCGCGGCGCGGGAACCGTTCCGCCACCCTGGCCCGGCTCCGTGCGCACCGCGCCGTACAGCGCCCGTTGTACCGCGGCGTGCGCGGAGAGGACGCGGCGGTGCCGGCCGAGGGACGGCGGGAGCGTGAGGTAGGCAAGTCGCACGAGGCGCGGGTAGTGCTCGACGAGCGCGGCCTCGGCCTCCTTCACGTCGAGGCGCGCACCGCGCCCGAGGATGCGAAGCGGCGAGGGATGGAGCGGCATGGGTGGGTGCCTTCCGAGCCGTGGGCGGAGAACCGTCATCGGGGCAAACGAGCCAATCGTGTGACGGTCACATCAGCCGGTCCCGCCGACGGTCCGCGGGGCGCGCGGTCACCCTTTCGGAGCCACCCCGCGACGGCACGGGTATTCCCTGTGGATCACCGGGTAGGCGGTCGGTCGTCGAACGATCAGCATCAGAACATGCGGTGGGAGGGCGGACCCGATGGCCGGCGGCATGCTGGAAGAGGACCTGTACCGTTTCGAGGCGCTGCTGGACGAAGGGGAGCGCGAGACGCTCCACCGTGTCCGGGAGTTCCTGCGCGAGGAAGTGGCCCCGCACGCGGACACATGGTGGGGCAAGGCTTCGTTTCCTCACCATCTGATCCCGCGTTACGGGGAGTTGGGCATCGCGGGCCTGGCGTACGAGGAGTGCGGGAAGACCACCGCGAGCAGTCTGCTGAGCGGCTTCATCGCGTTGGAGATGGCGCGGGTGGACGCGTCGATGGCCACGTTCTACGGGGTGCACGCGGGCCTCGCCATGGGAAGTATCGCCCGGTGCGGGTCCGAGGAGCAGCGCCGTCGCTGGCTGCCGGCCATGGGGCGGATGGAGCAGATCGGGGCGTTCGCGCTGACCGAGCCCCAGGGCGGGTCCGACGTGGCGGCCGGCCTGCGTACCACCGCACGGCGCGAGGGTGACACCTGGGTGCTGAACGGGGAGAAGCGGTGGATCGGCAACGCCACCTTCGCCGATCTCGTGGTCGTCTGGGCCAGGGAGGAGGGCGGGGAAGGCGGCGTGCTCGGCTTCGTCGTCGACAGTTCGACCCCTGGGTTCTCGGCGGGACTCATCGAGAACAAGATCGCGCTGCGGACGGTGGAGAACGCCGACATCGTCCTGGAGGACTGCCGGGTCCCCGAGGCGGACCGGCTCCAGGAGGCCCGCGGGTTCCGGGACACCGCGGACGTGTTGCGGCACACCAGGAGCGGGGTGGCCTGGGAAGCGGTGGGCGTGATGCTGGCCGCGTACCGCATCGCCCTGGACTACACGCGCGAGCGCGAGCAGTTCGGCGGGCCCGTCGCCCGCTTCCAGCTGGTGCAGGACCTGCTGGTCCGCATGCTCAGCGATGCCACCTCCTGCCTGGGCATGGTCGTGAGGCTGGCCCAGTTGGAGGACGAGGGCACCTTCCGCGACGAGCACTCGGCGATGGCCAAGGCCCACTGCACCACCCGGATGCGCGAGGTCGTGGGGTGGGGGCGCGAACTCCTGGCGGGCAACGGGATCGTGCTCGACTACAGCATCGGGCGTTTCGTCGCCGACGCGGAGGCGCTCTACTCGTACGAGGGCACGAGGGAGATCAACACCCTGATCACCGGCCGCGCCGTGACCGGCCTCGGCGCCTTCGTCTGAGAGAAGGTCCGCGGTTCTCCCCCACGACCACCGCACCGACCGCCACGCCGGAGGCTTTCGGCCGGATCGGGCAGGGTCTCCTGCCCGATCCGGACCGAAGGAACCGGCGTGGCGGTCCGTACGCGCCCGGCTCGACGGGGTCGGTGGGACAGGCCGTCAGAAGGGCATACGGCCACGCGCGCGACGGCCGGCCGATCCACTGCGGCCGACGGCCTTGGAGCTGCTGCGGAAGGGCTTGCTGAAGATCCGCCCCAGCACGCCGGGAGCCTTGCCGCCCGCCCGC
The DNA here is from genome assembly GCF_040660235.1 of Streptomyces sp. NPDC049970. Taxonomy (NCBI): domain Bacteria; kingdom Bacillati; phylum Actinomycetota; class Actinomycetes; order Kitasatosporales; family Streptomycetaceae; genus Streptomyces; species Streptomyces sp. NPDC049970. The sequence goes on from NZ_JBFALP010000006.1 coordinate 350,013, forward strand.
GACCCCAGGCCGAGGGTGCGCTGGGTACCGCGTTCCGGATGCCGGGAGAGGCGCGGGACGAAAAAGGCCAGAACGGCCAGGACAACACATACGGCAACTATGCCGACAACCACCATGACGAGCTCCTCGAATCGACGTCGGACCTGCCGTGTGCCCGACGGATCCCCCGGTATGCAGCCGTGTGCGACCGGGCGCCGCGTGGCAGGCACGCACGCGCACGGACACCGGAGGACGGGCCCGAACGCGCGTCGCCACCCGCCGCCACGAGGAGTGGGAGCCGGCGGGGCGGCGGATGCCGGTCCGGCGTGCGGTCGTTTCTCTGATCGATAATCAGATCTGTTGCACCGCAGGCATGGTGGCAGCGACCAAGCTCTACCTGAATGGCGTAGGGAAGTCGGAACCGCGCAGGGCCGCAAGCCGTTCTTCATGCCAATACACGACAGCCGGCCCGCAGCGGCGGCGATCGAGAGGACGCATCATGAAGAAGACGGTCGGGTGGGCCCAGGACGGCGACGACTGGACGATCACCGTGAACGGGACCCTCTACCGGGCCATCGAGCGCCCGGAGGACGGGCGGGTACACAACTATCTCGTGCGCGGCAACGATCTGACCGCCGAGTGCCCCTCCCTGGGGCACGGACTCAGAGCGATCCGGGCACACGAGTCCGCCGGCAGCTGACCCGGCGGGGACCACGACGACGGAGCCGGCCACCTCGGCCGGCCTCCGCGGCGGCGGGCGGTGCGGTACGCACACCGCCCGGTCGCCGGCTCCGGCCCCGGCTCCGGCCCCGGCCCCGGAGCGGCTTCGCCCGGATGCGCACCTCACCCGAAGAGCGGCAAAATGGGGCGTACCGCAGAAGCGGGTCTCCGATCCCGTCGCTCAGGCTCCCCTGCCCGGCGGCGCTGAGCACCCCCTGCGGCCATCCGTCGAGGAGGTCCACGTGACCGGCACAGCTCGCCCACTTCACGGCCGTGTCGCCGTCGTCACCGGTGCGGCGCGGGGCGTGGGTGAGGCAATGGCTCGGGAGCTGGCGCGGCGCGGCGCCACTGTGGCCCTGCTCGGCCGGGAGGAATCGACGTTGGCCGAGGTGCGGGAGACCATTCCCGGGGCCATGTGCTGGGAGGTCGATGTCACCGACGACGCCCGCATGGCGGAGGTGGCCGACGACGTCAGGGCCCGGATGGGCCCCGCCTCGGTCGTGGTCGCGAACGCGGGACTGGCCGAGGGCGGCCCGTTCGCCGATTCCGACCCGGTGACCTGGCGGCGCGTGATCGAGGTCAACCTCGTCGGCAGCGCGATCAGCGCACGCGCCTTCCTGCCCCACCTTCGGGCCACGCGCGGCTACTACCTGCAGATCGCCTCACTGGCCTCGATCGGGGCGGCACCGATGATGAGCGCCTACTGCGCCTCCAAGGCGGGAGTGGAGTCGTTCGCCCACTCACTGCGCGCCGAGCTCGCCCATGAACGGGTGGGCGTGGGGATCGCGTACCTGAACTGGACCGACACCGACATGATCCGGGACGCCGACGCGCACCCCGTGCTGAGGGAGTTGCGCGCGCACATGCCGAGGCCCGCGCGGAAGGTGTACCCGGTGGAGACCGTGGCCGGGCACCTGGTGCGGGCGGTCGAGCGCCGCCGGGCCGCCGTGTACGCCCCCGGGTGGCTCCGCGCCACCCAACTGGTGCGCGCGGCCATGCCGCCGGTGGTCACGGCCCTCTCGAAGCGGGAGATCCCCAGACTGGAGCGGAAGACGTCCTTCGAGGTGACAGGCCTGCTCGGGGCCGGCGGGCGGGCCGACCTCGACGGCCTGGGCGGATTCGGCGGCTGAGCGGGCGTACGGATTAAGCGTGTGCTGCCCGGGCCGGATTCTGCCAGGCTGCCGATCCGGTCCCGGGCAGCGTGCGAGGCCGCCCGCTCCGCGCCCTCGCATCCTTCGTTCGGGGCCACCGGCTTCCCGGATTGGTACCGGGCGCCTTCGGGCGTTCCGTGTCACCCGTTCGGAGGGGGAAGCGGTCGCCGTCAGCCGAGGGTGATGCGGCGGAACCTCCTGAGCGCGAGGAGCATGAACGTCGCGGTGATCACGCAAGCGCAGAGCGCGGCGTACGGAAGCGCGTGCACCACCGGCCATGCGTCCCCTGCGGGGATTTCCCCCGGCGCGGGGTTGCCGAAGAGCTGCCGTACGGCGGTGGCGGTGGCGGAGACCGGGTTCCACTCCGCGACCGTGCGCAACGGGCCAGGCATGGTGTGTGTCGACACGAACGCCGACGACACGAACGTGACCGGGAACAGCCAGATCAGCCCCGCGCTCTGGGCGACCTCGACACTGCGGGCCAGCAGCCCGATCGCGGCGCCGACCCAGGACATCGCGAAGGCGAACAGGAGGATCAGCGCGTAGGCGAGCAACGCCTCGGCCGGGGACGCTTCGATGCGCCAGCCGACCAGCAGCCCGCAGAGCGAGGTGACGACCAGCGTCACCGTACTCATCGTCAGGTCGGACAGGGTCCGGCCCAGGAGTACGGCCATCGCGGGCATCGGCAGGGAGCGGAATCGGTCCACTATCCCCTTGTCCATGTCGTTGGCCAGGCCCAGCGCAGTGAACGCCGCGTTGAAGGTGACGGCCTGGGCGAATATCCCGCCCATCAGGAACGTCCGGTACTCGGCCCCGCCGAGGCTCCCGCCGAAGACGTACGCCAGCAGAAGGACGAACATCACCGGCTGTACCAAGGCCGCGATGACCGAGCCCGGTGTGCGGCGCAGGTTGAGCAGGTTGCGCCAGGCGATGATGGACGAGTCCCTACCGAGCCTCTGCACACCGGTCACCGGACACTTCCCTGGGCGCCGGCGCCGACGGCCTCCACGGCGTCGTTCAGCGGTGCCCCGGCCGAGACCGGCTGACCCGTGAGGGCGAGGAAGGCGTCGTCGAGGGTCGGTGGTGCCAGTTCGATGTCCCGGACCGTGATGTTCGCCAGCCGAAGGCAGCCCAGGGCGTATTCCAGGGTCTGGGCGCCGTAGTCGGTGGTCACCGTGAAGCGACCGGTACGCGGATCGAGTTCCGGGCGGTGCGCGCCGAGGGAGGACAGGATGCCGGCGGCGGTCGAGCGCGCCTCGGGCAGCCCGACCGTCAGCGAGAGCCGCTCGCCGCCGACCCTGGCCTTGAGCTCGGAGGCGGAGCCTCGGGCCACCACGGCGCCGTGCTCGATGACGACGATGGTGTCAGCCAGCTGGTCCGCCTCCTCGAGGTACTGCGTGGTGAGGAGAACCGTCGTGCCCTCCGCCACGAGATCCCTGACAGCGCGCCAGGTGTCGGCCCTGCCTCGCGGATCGAGTCCTGTGGTGGGCTCGTCCAGCACGACGACGGGGGGCCTGGCCACCAGTGCTCCGGCGAGGTCGAGCCGTCGGCGCATTCCGCCGGAATAGGTACCGCTCGGCCGGTCCGCCGCGTCCTCCAGATCGAAGCCGTCGAGCAGTTCACGCGCCCTGCGGTGCGCGGCGCGGCGCGTGAGGCCGTAGAGCCGTGCGACGAGGTAGAGGTTCTCCCGTCCGGTGAGCTTCTCGTCGACCGCCGCGTACTGCCCGGAGAGCCCGAGGTTGCGGCGTACGGCCTCGGGGGCCTCCAGCACGTCGTGCCCCGCCATCCAGGCACGCCCGCCGTCCGGTCTCAGCAGTGTGGACAGCACCCGCACCGTCGTGGTCTTGCCCGCGCCGTTGGGGCCGAGGACTCCCAGCACGGTGCCGGGTGCCGCTTCGAGGTCCACCCCGGCCAGCGCCCGCTTCCTCCCGAATCTCTTGGTGAGCCCTTCGGCGCGTATCGCCGTCCGGGCCTGCGGTGTGGTCATGGGTGCCTTTCGTCGCGCTGGTGAGGAGGCGGGCCGTGGTGGTCAGGCGACCCGCACGCGCGCGCTCCTGGGGGTGATGTCGGTCCAGTTCACTTCCACGTACTCGAGGCAGGCGGTGTGCCCAGCCGGGCCGAACACCTCGTCCCAGCCGGCCGGTACGGCGGCGAACGACGGCCACAGCGCGTGCTGTCCCTCGTCGTTGACCAGTACGCGGTGCTCGGTCCGGGGGTCGTCGAACGGATTCGTCATGAGAGTTCTCCCTGTGCGGTGTGTCGGTTGGCGCGCAGTGCGGCCGAGACCGTGGTGCCGATCTGTTCGCGCGCGGCCGGCGCCATCATCTGGGCGTGCGCGCAGGCCACGTCGTGGTTCTCGATGTGCCCGTCCACGTACGGGGTCCAGAGGTCGAGTGCGAAGGTGTCCCGGGGGCGCCCTTCGGTGGCTGTGAAGAAGAGCACGGGCCCGTGGAAACGACGCGGGGTGTAGGCGCGCATCAGCCGGGCCTGGCCTGCGAAGTTGTCGACCATCGCGTCGATCGTGGCCGGTTCCAGGGACCCGAGGGGACTTCCGGCGCGGCGGAACTCCTCCCGTACGGAGGCGGCGTCGACCTTGTCCACGCCTGCCGCGACCTCCTCGCCGACGCCCATGTTGGCCAGCAGCGCCCGGAACACGGTGTCGCGGCCCGCGCTGTCCAGGTCGTCCAGCGGGGCGAGCGGGAAGGCGTCCAGGATCGTCAGCAGGGCCACCTGCTCCCCCGCCTCCTGGAGCTGCACGGCCACTTCCTGGACGACGTTGCCGCCGAACGACCAGCCGAAGAGGTGGTACGGCCCGTGCGGCTGTACGCCGCGCAGCTCGCCCACGTACACGGAGGCCATGTCCTCGATGCTGCCGGGGAACTGTGCCGTGCCGTCCAGGTTCGGTGTCTGAAGCCCGTACACCGGCTGGTCGCCGTCGAGGTGCGGGAGCAGCCCGCCGTACGACCAGGCCAGGCCGCCCGCCGGATGGACGCAGAACAGCGGGGGCCTGCTGCCGGTGGTGCGCAGGGGCAGCAGTGTCGCCAGCGGGTTGTCCTGCGAGCCGTCGAGCAGCCGCTCCGCGAGCGTGGCGACGGTCGGGGCCTCGAACAGGCTGCGGATGCTGACGTCCACACCGAGTGTGGTCCTGATCCGTCCGATGAGGCGGGTGGCCAGGAGGGAGTGGCCGCCCAGGGCGAAGAAGTCGTCGTCGATCTGGATCTTCTCGTGGTCCAGTACCTCCGCGAACAGGGTGCAGAGCACGTCCTCCCGCGGATTGCGCGGGCCGCGCCCCGTCCCGGTGGCCCCCGTGGCCGACGCCGGGTCGGGCAGTGCGACCCGGTCGAGCTTTCCGCTCGGTGTGAGCGGAATGCGGTCCACCGCCAGCCATCCGGACGGCACCATGTAGGCGGGCAGCCGGGCCGCGGCGTGCTCCCGCAAGCCGGTGAGCAGGCCGTCCTCGGCGTCGGGACCGTCCGCACCGGCTCGGGCGCCGGTCGCCGTCACTAGGTACGCGGCGAGGCGGGTTCCCTCCGGTCCGTCGCTGTGCGGCACCACCGCCGCCTGGACGACGTCGGGATGGGACTCCAGCACGGCCGCGATCTCGTCCGGCTCGACGCGGAAACCGCGTACCTTCACCTGGCCGTCGTCGCGCCCTGCGAACTCCAGGGCGCCGTCCGAGGCTCGCACCGCCCGGTCGCCGGTGCGGTACATCCGCGCTCCGGCCGGGCCGTACGGATCGGGCAGGAAGGCACACGCGGTCTCGGACGGACGGCCGTAGTAGCCGAGCGCGGGGCTGTCCCCGGCCAGGTAAAGATCACCGGTCACGCCGACGGGCACCGGCCGGAGCCGCGTGTCGAGCAGGTGGGCGCGGGTGCCGCCAACGGGTGTGCCGAGCACCGGACGCGTGTGGTCCCGGACGTCGGCGGTGAGCGTGTCGACCGTGGCTTCGGTGGGTCCGTAGAAGTTCAGGCTCCGTACGCCGGGATGCTCCCGCAGGGTGCTCCACAGCGCGGCCGGTACGGCCTCGCCGCCGAGGATCAGGACGGCCGGTGCGTGGCCGGGCGTGGAGAGCAGACCGGTGTCCAGGAGCTGGCGGACGTGGGTGGGGGTTGATTCCAGAACGTCGAGCCCCCGGATGCGGACGGCCTCGGCCAGCGCCTCCGGGTCGCGCCTGGTGAGGTCGTCGAGGACGTGGAGCGTGTGGCCGTCGATCATCCACAACACCGGGTCCCAGGACGCGTCGAAGGACAGGGCGGCCGTCAGTGCGACCTGGAGGCGGTGTTTCCCGCTCGCCCGGACCGCCGGGCCGAAGACGTTCCGGCGGTGGTGTTCAAGCAACCGGGCCAGCGAACCGTGGCCGACGAGCACCCCCTTGGGGCGGCCGGTGGAACCGGAGGTGTGCAGCAGGTAGGCGGGATTCGCGGCGCCGGGCCGGGCAGCCCGCGCGGAGTCCGTCACGCTCTCCGGGGGCCGGGCGGTCTGCGGCCCATCGAGGTTCAGCCGGCGCCATCCGTCCCCGACGCGGGGAGCGGTGGCGTCGACGGTGAGCACGACGCTCGGGCGGGCGTCGGCCAGGACTGCGTCGATCCGGCCCTGCGGGAGGGAGTCGTCGACCGGGGCGTAGACGGCGCCCGCCTTGAGCACACCGAGCAGTGCCGCTATCGAGTCGACACTCCTCGGCAGCAGCACGGCCACCGGCTCACCCGATCCGATGCCGGCGCCCCTGAGCAGCTCGGCTATCCGGTCGGAACGGTCGTCGAGCTCCGCGAAGGAGACGCTGCCGTCGGGAGCCGTGACCGCGATGTCGCCGCTGCGTGCCGCGGCGACGGTCTCCGTGAAGCGGTCCAGCACGGTGGCCGGCGCCGCTCCGCCGTGGCCGCCGTCGCCGAGCGCCAGCAGCCGGTCGCTCTCCTCGGCGCCGATCAGCGGCAGGTCGGATATCCGGGTGCCGGGCGCGCGGACCGCGTGCGAGACGAGCCTGCCGAACCAGTCGGCCATCCTCTGTGCCGTACCTCTGTCGAACAGGTCGTGGCTGAACTCCAGCGTGCCCGCCAGGGACGCGCCCTCGTTCGCGGTGCCGGACCGCTCGGTGAACGAGAAGGACAGGTCGAACTTGGCACCGCCGGTGTCCACACCCTCGACCTGGGCGTGCAGCCCCGGCAGGTTCAGCTGGGGCGGGCGGTGGTTGTTCAGGCCGAGCATGACCTGGAACAGCGGGTGGCGGACCGGCGAGCGCGTCGGCCGCAGCGCTTCCACCAGCCGCTCGAAGGGCAGTTCCTGATGGGCGTACGCGGCCAGATCGGTCTCCCGCACCTGCGCGAGGAGGCCGTCGAAGGACGGGTCGTCGCTCAGGTCGGTGCGCAGGGCCAGCGTGTTCACGAAGAATCCGACCAGCGGCTCGAGCGCCTCGTCGGTCCGCCCTGCCACGGGCGTACCGATGACGATGTCGGAGCCGCCGCCGATGCGGTGCAGCAGAGCGACCAACGCGGCGTGGAGCACCATGAAGGTGCTGGTGGCCGACGACCTGGCCAGGCGTGCGAGAGCCGCCGTGGTCTCCGAGCTGAGGTGCAGCGGGACGGTCCCGCCCCGTCCGCCGGAGGTGGCGGGCCTGGGACGGTCGACGGGCAGCGGCGTCTCTTCCGGAGCTCCCGTCAGCTCTCCATACCAGTACGAGAGTTGGCGGGTGGCCAGCGAGGCGGGGTCGGCGACCTCGCCCAGCAGGCTTCTCTGCCACAGCGTGTAGTCCGTGTACTGGACGGGAAGCCGGGCCCAGTTCGGCGCACGTCCGGCCGTCCGAGCGGCGTACGCGCCGGCCAGGTCCTGGGCAAGCGGGCCCATCGACCATCCGTCGGCCGCAATGTGATGCATCGTCAACAAAAGTGCGTGACGGTCCTCACCGGTGCTGAACAGCGCCGCGCGCATCGGCACCTCATTTGTCAGGTCGAACGGGTCCGCCGCCGAGTCCCGCAGCGCCGCGTCGAGAGCCGCCTCTTCCACCGGCATGGCCGGCAGAGTGATACGGGCATCTCCCGGGGCCAGCACTGCCTGGTACGGCTCACCGTCGACGGTCTTGATCAGGGTCCGCAGGCTCTCGTGCCGCGTCAGTACGTCGCAGAGCGCGTGGTGCAGTGCCCGGTGGTCCAGCTCGCCGCGCAGCCGCACGGCGATGGAGATGTGGTAGGCGGCGGTGCCAGGATCCAGCTGGTGCAGGAACCACAGGCGCAGCTGCGCGGGCGAGAGCGGCGGACGGTCGGGTCGGGTGGTCCGCCGCAGCGATGGCCGGGCGTCCCCGGCCTCACCGAGCCGTTCGGCGAGTGCGGCGGGGGTGGTGGACTCGAACAGGGCGCGTACGGGCAGCTCGACACCGAACGCGGAACGGATCCGGCCGATCAGCCGGGTCGCCAGCAGTGAGTGTCCGCCGAGTTCGAAGAAGTCGGCGGTGCGGGAGACCTGATCGTGTCCCAGGCTCTCCGCGAACAGGGCGCAGATGATCTCCTCCGGCGCCGAGCGCGGCGGGTCGTCGTCCGCCGCCCCCGCTTCGGCCTCCGGCGTGAGCGGCAGGGCCGCGACGTCGACCTTCCCGTGCGGGGTCAACGGCAGCGTCGCGACCGTGACGACGGTGCCCGGCACCATGTGGGCGGGCAGCCTGTCGGCGACGTAGGTACGAAGCGTCCGGCCGACGGGGTCGCGGCCGGGGGCCGCGACCACCCAGCCGACGAGCCGCCCGTCGCCCCCGGCACTCTGGCGGACGGCGACGGCACACCGCGCGACGTCGGGGTGGCCGGCCAGAACGGTCTCGATCTCGCCGGTCTCGACCCGGAAGCCCCGCACCTTGATCTGGCCGTCGGCGCGGCCGACGTACTCGAGCCGTCCTTCCCTGCGCCGTACGAGGTCACCGGTGCGGTACATCCGGGTGCCCGGCGCGCCGTAGGGGTCGGGCAGGAAGCGGGTGGCGGTGGCCACCGGCCAGTTCTCGTATCCACGCGCCAGCCCGGGTCCCGCCAGGTGCAGTTCACCGGTGGCGCCCGGGGCGACCGGCTGCAGCCGTGCGTCGAGCACCCGGGCCTTGGTGCCGTTGACGGGGCGGCCCAGGTGCGGCCGGGAGCCGGGCAGGATCCGGCCCATCACGCTGTCGACGGTCGTCTCGGTGGGCCCGTAGAGGTTCCACACCGTGACGTCGTGCAGCGTGGCCAGCTCCTGCCACAGCGCGTCGTTGACGGCCTCCCCTCCGAGGGCCAGAACCCGGGGCCGGGGCCGTCCCATGGCGAACAGGCCACAGGCACGGAGCTGTTCCAGGAAAGACGGGGTGGTCTCCACCACATCGATCGCCCGTTCGTGCAGAAGCGCGGTGAGCGCCTCGGGGTCGCGGCGGGTCGCGTCGTCCACCAGATGCAGTTCATGGCCCGCGGTCATCCAGAGCAGCGGGTCCCACGACGCGTCGAACGTCATGGCCGCGGTGAGAGCGACCCGCAGAGGAAGACCGTTGTTGCCCTTCTCCGCGGGCTCCATCAGTCGCTCCCGGTGGCCGGTCAGCAGATTGGCCAGCGACCGGTGCTCCACGACGACACCCTTGGGCACCCCCGTGGAGCCGGAGGTGTACAGGACATAGGCGGCGTCCCGGCCGCGCGGCGGGGCTGGCAGCGGCCCTTCGGCACCGCGCCACGATGCCTCTCCGTCCAGGAGCATCACGTCGGCCTCACCGGGCAGCGCTGCACGCGTACCGGCCGTGGCGAGCACCAGGCGCGGCGCCGCGGTGTCGAGGATCAGCTGGTTGCGGGCGCGCGGCTGCGACGGGTCGACCGGGACGTACACGGCGCCCGCACGCAGCACACCGAGTACGGCGACGATGTGCAGCGAGGTGCGCGGCAGGGCCACGGCGACCCGGTCTCCCGCGACGATTCCGGCTTCGGTCAGCGCGGCTGCCAGCCGGTGGCCGAGAGTGACCAGCTCGCCGAAGGTGAGGCGGCCGTCAGGGGCCGTCACCGCGGTGCGGCCCGGCTGCACGGCCGCTCGCGTCTCCAGGACGTCCACCACCGTCCACTCCCCCTCCGGCTCACCCGGCCGCGTCAGAGACCCGCCGGTGACCGGCTCGGCGGCGGGGAGCGACAACTCGTCAAGGGCGCCGGCGCGCTGTCCGGCGGTCAGGTACACAGCGTCCGCCGAGGGACGGTCCGGATCTGCGAGGAGGGCCGAGAGCAGCCTGGAGAAGTGCTCGGAGAACCGCTCGGCCGTGTCCCGGTCGAAGAGGTCCTCGCTGAACTCCAGCTCGCCGGAGACTCCGGCCGGCACGCCCTGGTCGTCGTGGTGCTCGGCCAGGTCCCAGGTGAGGTCGAACTTGGCGCCCGTACGTCCCACCGAGGACTCGTGAGTGACTGTCAGGTCATCAAGCACCGGTTCCGGCGGAGGGGTGTTGTTCAGGCTCAGCATCACCTGGAAGAGCGGATGGCGGGAGAGCGACCTGGCCGGGGCCAATTCCTCCACGATCCGCTCGAAGGGGATGTCCTGGTGGGCGTAGGCGGCCACGTCGTCCCGCGCCACCCGGCGCACCAGTCCACGGAAGTCCGGCGCGCCGGAGGTGTCGGTCCGCAGCACGAGGGTGTTGACGAAGAAGCCGACCAAGCCGGTGAGGGCCTCGTCGGTCCGCCCGGCCACGGGGGTGCCGATCGCGATGTCGTCCCCCGCGCCGAGGCGGGACATCAGGGCCGCCAGCGCCGCGTGCAGCACCATGAAGCCGCTGGCCCCGCAGTCTCCCGCGAGCCGTATCAGCGCGCGGTGGTCAGCGGCGCCGATCCGAATCGGAACGCTTCCGCCGCGTCCCGAGGACCGGCTCGGTCGCGGCCGGTCCGTCGGGAAGGCTGACTCCTCGGGCAGATCGGCCAGTGCGTCTACCCAGTGCGCGAGTTGGCGTGCGGCGATGGAGCCTTCCTCCCCCACGTCGCCGAGCAGACGCCGCTGCCACAGGGCGTAGTCGGCGTACTGCACGGGAAGCTCGGCCCAGTCAGGTGCCGCGCCCGAGCGGCGCGCCGCGTAGGCGGTGGACAGGTCCCGCATCAGCGGTTCCATCGACCAGCCGTCCGCCGCGATGTGATGCAGCGTCACAACAAGGAGATGCTCGTCGGGGCCGACGGGAAACAGCCGCGCCCGGAGGGGGAGTTCGCGGCCCAGGTCGAAGGGGGCGGCATCCGGCCGCACCGGGTCCGTGACTGCCATGACGCTCAGTCCCGGCCACGCCGACACGGTGGGCAGGACTGTCTGCTCGGGTCCGTCCGGACTGTCCCGCACCAGCGTGCGCAGGATCTCGTGGCGGCCCACCAGGTCCGCCAGGGCCTGCGCGAGCGCCTCCCGGTCGAGCGCCCCGCGCAGCCGCAGGGCGACCGGGAGGTGGTAAGAGGTGCCGGCGTCGCCCAGGGTCTCCAGGAGCCAGAGCCGCTGCTGCCCGAATGAGAGCGGTACCCGGTCCGGGCGAGGCCGCACGGCCGTCACGGCCGGCCGGGCCGGTGTGGCGTCGCCGAGCGCGGCCACGAGCCCGGCCGGGGTGGGTGCGGCGAACAAAGCCCGGATCGGGAGCTCAGCGCCGAACTCGCCCCGGATCCGGCCGATCAGCCGCATCGCCAGCAGGGAATGGCCGCCCAGCAGGAAGAAGTCGTCGTCCCGGCCCGCCCTCGGCAGCCCCAGGCACTCCGCGAAGACGGCACACATCCGGGACTCCTCGGGAGTGCGCGGCCGCCCTCCGTCGGAGGCAACGGGCACGGCTTCCGGGAGCCCGGCCGTGTCCAGTTTGCCGTTGGGTGTGATCGGCAGACGCGGCACCGTCGCCCAGGCGCTCGGCACCATGTGGCCCGGCAGCAGCGCCGCGAGCGCGTCCCGGACCTCGGCGTGACCGGGTGCGGGTGCCTCGGTGGTCGCGGTCACCAGGTAGGCGGCGAGGCGTTCGGGTCCGTCCTGCGGAGCGGTCAGGGCGACCGCCGCGTCCTCGACGCCGGGCAGGCAGCGCAGGGCCGCCTCGATCTCGCCCGTCTCCACACGGAAGCCCCGCACCTTGATCTGCCGGTCGCTGCGGCCGTGGAACTCCAGTGTGCCGTCGTCGCTCCACCGGGCGAGGTCGCCGGTGCGGTACATCCGGCCGCCGGGCCGTCCGTACGGGTCCGGCATGAAGCGTTCGGCGGTGAGGCCAGGGCGCCCGGCGTAGCCGCGGGCCAGGCCCTCACCGGTGAGGTACAGCTCGCCGACCCCGCCCCGGGGCAGCGGGTGCAGCGAGGGGTCCAGGACGTACGCGCCCGCGCCGGCGACGGGTCGCCCGATGACGGGTGATCCGCCGGTGATCCGGGTGGTCACCGCGTCGACGGTGGTCTCCGTCGGGCCGTAGTAGTTGAAGACCAGCAGCGCGGGGTCGCCGGCGAGCTCGTCCCACAGCGCGTCGTCGACGGCCTCGCCGCCCAGCGCGATGACCCTGGGCCGGTGCCGTGGGTCGGTGAGAAGCCCGGCCGTCAGCATCTGACGCAGGTAGGTGGGGGTCGTCTCGATGGCGTCGATGCGCTGCTCGACGAGGAAGTCCACCAGCGCCTGCGGGTCCCGGCGCACGTCGTCGCCGACGATGTGCAACTCGTGTCCGGCGACCATCCACAGCACCGGGTCCCAGGAGGCGTCGAACGAGGTGGCGGCGCTGAGCGCGACCCGCGGCCTGCGGCCCAGCACCTCTTCGGCCGGCCCGTGGATCTCCCGCCGGTGGTGGTCGAGCAGATTGCTCAGCGAGCGGTGCTCGACGACGACACCCTTGGGTGTGCCCGTGGAACCGGAGGTGTAGATGACGTACGCGGCGTCGTGGGGAGCGGGCCCGACCGGCTCGCTCCGCTCGGTCTCCGCCGCCGCCCCGGCAGGATCGACCAGCGGCACGCTGCCACCGGGGTCCGTCAACCGGGCGGACTCGGCCGTCGCGACGAGCGCCACCGGCCGGGAGTCCTCGATCATGAAGGCCAGCCGGTCCGCGGGATAGGACGGGTCGAGCGGCAGGTACGCCGCCCCTGTCCGCATCACCGCGAGCATCGCCACCACGAGGGCGGTTGACCGGGGCAGCCCGACCGCCACACGGCTGCCGGGACCGGCCCCGCGAGCAGTCAGCACGGCGGCGAGCACATCCACCTGCCGGTCGAGCTCCTCGAAGGTGAGACGGGTGTCGGAGCAGACCACTGCCGTCTCGTCCGGGGTGCTGCGGGCCTGTCGTGCGAGCTGCCCGGGCAGCGGGCACAGGTCGCTTGCGCCGGATTCAAAGGGGAGCCGGGGGGCCCCGAGTCCGAGGACCTCGAGGTGCTCGTCGTCACCGACGAGGCTGAGGGAGCCGATCGTGCGCTGCGGATCGCCGGCGAACGCCTCGACCACGCGGCAGAAGCGCGCATGGTGGTCCGCCAGCTCCCGCTGGGTGTAGAGGTCCGGGTTTCCGAGCAGGTCCACATGCATCCCGCCATCGGCGTACGAGGCGTGGACGGCCACGGCCAGGTCCTCGACCGGGCCGATGGACAGGTTGTGCAGTGTCGCGGTGTGGGGGCCGAAGCGCAGGGACTCGTCGAAAGCCAGGATGTTGACGGACGGCCCGGTCAGTGGTGTCCGGTCCCCGGCCGTGCCGAGCTGGTGGCGCAGGCTCTCGGACGGGTGGCGTTGGTGCCGCAGGACGTCTCGGGCCCCGGCGGAGGCACGCTTCGCCAGGTCCGCCACACGGTCGGCGGGGGATATCGCGAGACGTAGGGGCAGCACGTTGCTGAGCATCCCGGGCGTGGAGCGGGCCAGGGCGGTCCGCCGGCCGGTGACCGGCAGCCCGAGGACGACCTCTCCGAGTCCTCGGCCCCGGTGCACGCAGACTGCGAGTGCCGCCATGAAGAAGGTCGGCCAGCCGGTGCCGGCCCGTCTGGCGGCGGCCCGAAGCCGTGCCGTCTCGTCCGGCGTGAACTCCCGGCGCACCGAGAGCGCCCCGTGTCCGGGAGGCCCGCTCCTGCCTGCCAGGCCGGTGGGAGCAGGCCCACCGGCCAGTCGGTCCGTCCAGAACTCACGGTCCAGGTCGTGTTGTTGTGAGGAGTTGTAGGCATCCTCCTCTTCGAGGAGAGCGGCGAGCGAGGCCACCGGCCGGGCCGGCGGTTCGGCGTCCGGAGCGTCGGCGAGGGCCGTGTACAGCTCGGCGATGCGTGCGAGGGCGAGCACGGCCCCGTAGCCGTCGAGCACCAGGTGGTGAACCTGCTGGTGGAACAGGTGGCGGGCCGAGGAGAGGCGGTAGAGCGTCATCCGCACCAGCGGTCCGGTGCCGAGATCCGTGGGCATCGCGAGGGCCTGTTTCATACGCCGTACGGCTTCGGCGTGCGAGTCCTCGAATTCCGAGAGGTCGACCATCGGCACGTCGATCTCGGCAGACCGGTGGACGCGCTGGAAGGGAATTCCGTCCCGCTCGCCGAAGGTGCTGCGCAGGGCATCCATTTCGTCCACTGCGTGAGCGACCGCGCGCCGCAGCAGGCCTGGTTCTATTCGGCCCCGGATATCGGCGTACTCGGCGACGTTGTAGGACGGATTCGCGGGATCGAGCCGTTGGGCGAACCAGAGTCCCCGCTGAGCGGCGGTCAGGCGCAGGATGTCCGGCGGAGTCCCCTTGTGCGGTGCGACGGTCACGCGATTTCACCTCGGTGGAAGACCTGCGGGAGCACAAGGCCGGTGGGCCGGTGCCGGAGGCAGGGCGGAACAGGACGGGTGGGCCCGGTGGACGGCGGAACCGGGTCTCCGGGGGGGGGAGGTGTGACTCAGGGGCCCGAGGGTGGGTCGGACGCGGCCGCACCCGGCCGGCCGAAGCCCACACCCGCGCCTCCCTGTTGACAGGTGCATCGCGATTGCGAACCTCGTCCGACAGGACACCCGCACACGTCGATGGCCTCCGATAAGTAGATGTGTCCCCCGAATGGGCCCTCACATGAGTCGTTCGGAGGCACTGGCGTCCCGGATTGCACATGTGACACACGCCACACGGGCGCCGCGAGGTTTTGCACTTCGCTGACGCATACCAGCCAACTCGTCAAGAAGTTCTCGCCGGCCACCCATCCGGGTGAGGCGCAGCACCGAACCTCCGGCGTCAGACCTTTCGTTCCGCACAGTCCGGAGAACCCATGAACCTTGTCCGCACACCTCTACGTTGGGCGATCGCATCCGCAGCAGCGGGCGTACTCGTACTGACCGGCGCATCCGCCTCCGGGGCCTCGGTCACCCCCGAGCCGTCGGCCCGGCAGGCCGGGTCCACGGCTCCCGCGGCCTCCGGGACCGCGGCCGAATCCGGTTCGACCGGACCGCTCAGCTCCTATCGCGGCATACAGGGCGGCAACCTCTGTCTGCTCGCGCGCTGCACGGTGGGGAATTCAGGACCGGGCGGGCACACCGGGCCCAGCAATACCCAGGGGTTCAACCTCTGCCTGCTCTCCGCCTGCACGGTCCGCCCCTGAGAACCCGTGAGAACCCTGAGGACTTCTGAGAATCGCTGAACACCCTTCGCCGTACGCATTCCACCCCTCGTCATCCGAGCACCCGAATGCGTACGGCGAAGTCGTTCGGTGCCTCCGGTGCAAGGTCGACCCGTCACTTCGCGGTCGGCCAACGCCTGGACACGCAGCGCGGCGCCCGGGCCCGCAGGCGGAAGTACGCACGGCCACATCCCACTGCCGTACGGGGGGCGACAGTCCGAATCCGCACGCGTGCGGCCAGGATCCACATCGGGGGACGGCGGCTGTCGCAGAGCGCCACCGACCAGGACGGCTCGGTGTGCCGCGCCTACTTCGCCACCGGCTCGCTCACCGGCAGCGCCGACACGAGTGGTCGCCGGCGCGCGACCGGCTCCGGAACTCCTCGAGCGGAGCGGGCACTGCCTCGACGTGGCGGCGGACTCCCGGGCGCCGGGAGCCAAGGTCCAGCAGCGGCGGCCGCCGGTCGGCGTGCTGCTCCAGCAGCGTGCGGCGCTCCAGCAACCGGTGACGTGCCAGCGTGTCGAAGGCGTCGCAGGGGCGGTGGCGCTGCACATGCCCGAGCAGCTCGTCGATCAGGGCGAAGGTGTCGGCCGGATCGGCGCTCTCCACCGGATGGGGGCTGGTGGCGGGGCGCGTGCGCCCCTTGGGCGGCATCACGGCCTCCAGGCAGGCGTGCACGGCGCCCAGCAGCGCGCCCAGCCGGGCGCTCTGCGCGGTGCTGAGCTGGCCGCCGTGCCGGTGCCGGCCGTCGATCCACGGATGCAGCGCATAGGCGTGCCCGCCGACGACGGCGACG